>NZ_JAUNPC010000052.1:0-13388 GCF_030536915.1 Paracoccus sp. (in: a-proteobacteria) | reverse complement strand
TAGGGAAAGTCGATGCGGCAGAAGCTTCCGACGGCCATCCCGACCGAGATCGAGCCGTCGCGCGGCCCCGAGCCGAACTGGGACAGCCCCGCCCCTTCGGCCTTTTTCGCGGGATCGAGCGTGAAGACGATGCCTTCCCCGGCCCGGCGCGGCTTGGGGGTCGCGCGCCAGATCCGGGTCGTGCCCGGCTGCCCCAGGACGCGCCGCGCGAAATCGCCCGCGGCGCACCAGTATTCGGTGTCGTCCCGCCGCACCTCATGGGCGACCGCGATCTCGGCGGGGCCGACCTGCGCGGCCCTCATGCCATTCTGGGCCGTGAAGGCGGCTGCCGACACCGGCAGCATGAACGGAACAAGGAACATCAGTCGCATCGCCGACTCCTGCAGGCCAAGGGATTTCCGATCCTCCATCCCCGAAGGTGGGGCATGGGAACCTCCGCGGCAAGCACCCGTGGTGCTGGGAAAGGCAGGTCTTTCCGCGCTGTCACGCAAGGGCGGTTCCCGATGCGGCACCGCCTTCTGCCGAACCGCCGCTCGCGGCCGTGCTGTCGGGCATCCGCCGCCTTAGCCCGGCAGGGCTGCAGGGCGCGCATGCGGCTTCGGTCGGGCTTGCGGGATGCGGCGGGGGGCCATACCCAGCGGCGTCATTCCATGATGAGGCATGCCGTGCCCCCTGCCGCCTTCCCGTCCCATTCCCGCCTGCGCGCCCTCGGCCCCACCGCCGCCGCCGTCCCGGTGAGAGAGGCGCTGCGGGCGGGCCTCGGCGCGACTCTCGGGCTTGCGGCGACGGCCGCCTGCGCGCTGGCCTTCTCGCCCGACCTGTGGATGGCGATCTACCTGATCGCGCCCTTCGGGGCCTCGTCGGTGCTGCTGTTCGCCGCGCCGAACAGCCCGCTGGCGCAGCCCTGGCCCGCCATCGTCGGCAATACCGTCGCGGCGTTGACGGCCATCCTCGTCTGCCGCCTCGTGTCCGACCCGCGGCTGTGCATCCCCTTGGCGGTGGGGCTGGCGATCGTGGTCATGGCGCTTTGCCGGGCAACCCATCCGCCGGGGGGCGCGGTCGCCATGACCGTGGCGCTGGGGGCCGAGCGGATCGCGCCGCTGGGACTGGGCTTCGCGCTGCTGCCCGTGGCCGCGGGCACAACGATCCTTGTCGTGGTCGCGGCCCTTTACGCCCGCGCCACGGGACGCCGCTATCCCCTGCGCCAGTTCCATGAACCCAACCCGAACGGCACCACCGATCCTCCCGCCGTCGAGCGGCTGGGCCTGACCGAGGAGGAACTGTCGGACATCCTCGTCCGCTATCGCCAGTCGCTGAACCTGGGCGTCGAGGATCTGGCCCGGCTGGTCGCTGCCGCCGAGATCCAGGCGGCCTCGCATCGCACCGACGTGCAGACGGCCGCCGACATCATGTCGCGCGACCTTGTGACTGTTGGCCCCCGGACGCCTTTGCGCGAGGTGGCGGAACTGTTCACGCGCCACGGCTTCACCTCGCTGCCGGTGGTGGGCGAGGATGGCCGCTTTCTCGGCATCATCTTCCAGTTGCACCTGATCGCCAGCGACTGGGCGCTTGCGGACAGCGGGTTCAGGAAGCTGCTGCCGCGCCGCGGCGCGGCCGGTTGCGCCGCCGACGTGATGCAGGTCGCGCCCCCCATCGCGCGGCCGGATGCGCCGATTGCCGCGCTGCTGCCGCATCTGGCCACCCACCGGACTGACGCCGTGCCGATCCTTCAAGGCAACGAAATCGTCGGCATCGTCACCCAGACCGACCTGATCGCGGCGCTGGCGCGTCAAAGCCTGCGCGCCGGACCGGCCCCGGCCTGATCAGGACCCCACCGCGACCGAAACCGGGATGCCCCGCGGCAGCGAGATCCCGACCATCGAGCCTTGCTTCGCCTCCTCGATCACGGGCGAGGGGTCTGATCCGTCCGCCATGCCGCAGCGGATGGTCATGTCGGCACGGGTGGCGATGAGGGGATCGTCCTCAAGGACCAGCGCCACCTCGACCGAGATCGAGCCGATCCGGGCCCCGCGCCGATGGGCGACATGGCGCAGGTCGTTGCAGAAGCAGCCGCCGATCGCCAGCGCCAGCAGTTGCGCGCCGTTGAAGCCGAGGCCAAGGCCGCCCGCCTTCCCCTCGGGCCGATCCACCACGAGCGTGTGGCTGCCCGCCCAGCCGAGCGCGGCCTCGGTCCCCGCGACATTCGCCAGACTGACCGTGACGGTGGGCATGGAAGCTTCTCGCGCCTGACCTTGCAGGCCCGAGACTAGCACGACGCAAGGGCGCTGTCTGCCGTGCATCCGGCGCAACGAAAAACCCCCGTGGCTTGGACCACGGGGGTTTTCTTGAACCATCCGGTTCGCTGCGCCTGACAGCGCGCCGTCGCAAAGCCCTTACAGCGCGCCTTCGCGCTGGGCCTTTTTACGGGCCAGCTTGCGGGCGCGGCGGACGGCCTCGGCCTTTTCACGGGCCTTTTTCACCGACGGCTTCTCGAAATGCTGCTTCAGCTTCATTTCGCGGAAGACCCCTTCGCGCTGAAGTTTCTTCTTCAGGGCACGAAGCGCCTGTTCGACGTTGTTGTCGCGAACGCTCACCTGCATGTGGTTGTCACCACCTTCCTAGGTTAGAGTTGATGTGATTGCAGGACGCAGCCCCTTAGCGCAGCCTGCCCGCGATGTCCACCCTGACGGAGGTTTTTCCGATGCAACACGACCGCGACCGGCTGCTGGAGGCCGCGCTGACGCATGTGCCCTTCGACGGGATGAACGACCGCGCCCTCATGGCGGGCGCCCGCGACCTGGGGATGTCGCCCGAACTGGCGCGCGTCCATTTCCCGCAAGGCGGCGCGGGGTTGGCCGCCGCCTATCACCGCAAAGGGGACGCGGAACTGGCACGGCTGCTGGCGGCTTCGCCCTCGGTGGGGCGCTTCCGCGACCGCGTGGCCGACGCGATCTGGCGGCGGCTGCAGCTTTCTGACCCCGAACTGGTGCGCGCGGGCGCGACAGTGATGGCGCTGCCGCAGAACGCGGCCCTCGGCGCGCGGCTGATGTGGGAAACGGCGGACACGATCTGGACGGGCTTGGGCGACAGGTCCGAGGACGTGAACTGGTGGACCAAGCGGGCGACCCTCGCCTCCGTCTGGGGGGCCGTGGTGCTCTATTGGCTGGGCGACCATTCAGATGGGCGGGCGGACACCCGCGCCTTCATCGACCGCCGCATCGGCGACGTGATGCAGATCGAGAAGCTCAAGGCGAACGTCCGCAGGCTGCCCGGCGTCGGCGCCCTGGCCGACCTGAGTACCGGCTGGATCAGGAAGCCCCGCCCCCGGCCCGCGCCCGGCCACGGGGGGCAGGCGTGATGTCGGTGCCGCACGAGATGCAGGTCGTCGAGATCACCCGCCCCGGCGAGGCCGATGTCCTGCAACCCGCCCGCCGCCCCGTGCCCGCCCCCGGCGCGGGCCAGATCCTGATCCGCGTGGCCTGGGCCGGTGTGAACCGCCCCGACGTGCTGCAGCGGCAGGGGAATTATGCGCCCCCGCCCGGTGCCTCGGACCTGCCGGGGCTGGAATGCGCGGGCCATGTCGCGGCGGTGGGCGCGGGCGTGACCCGCTGGCAGGTGGGCGATGCCGTCTGCGCGCTGCTGCCGGGAGGGGGCTACGCGGAATACGCCCTGACGCCCGCCGAGCACGCCCTGCCGGTCCCCGAGGGCCTCAGCCTCGCCGAGGCAGCCTGCCTACCCGAGACCTGCTTCACCGTCTGGTCCAACGTCGTCATGCGCGGCGGGCTGCAAGCGGGAGAGCGGTTCCTTGTCCACGGCGGATCGTCCGGCATCGGCACGACCGCGATCCAGATTGCCGGCGCCTTGGGCGCGCGGGTCTGGGCCACCGCCGGGACGGACGAGAAATGCGCCGCCTGCGCCCGGCTCGGCGCCCATGCGATCAACTACCGCGAACAGGATTTTGTCGAGGTGCTGCGGGCCGAGGGCGGAGCCGACCTGATCCTCGACATGGTGGGCGGCGACTATGTCGCGCGCAACATCAGGGCCATGGCTGACGATGGGCGGCTGGTCTTCATCGCCTTTCTCGGCGGGTCCAAGATCACGCTGAACCTTGCCCCGGTGATGATGCGGCGGCTGACCATCACGGGGTCCACCCTGCGCCCGCAGTCCGATCTGGCAAAGGCGCGGATCGCCGAGGAACTGCGCGTCCATGTCTGGCCGATGATCGCGGCAGGCAAGCTGCGCCCGGTGATGGAGGCCGAGTTTCCCTTGGATCAGGCCGCCGCCGCCCATGCCCACATGGAAGCGGGGGATCACATCGGCAAGATCGTGCTGCGGGTGGGGGAGTAAGGCCCCTTCCTTCACCGCCGCTTCCTTTCCCGCAACGATGCCCCGGCGTCGCTGCCGGAGCCTCCGGCGGGGATATTTGAGGCCGAAAGACGCACGGGAAAAGCGCACACACCCCTCGCCGGCGCTCGTCCGCGAGGGGTGTGGCGTCTCTCGGCGCGGTCATCGGCGTCCCCGCCTGTACCGCTCGACCTGCATTGCAGGGGAAAGTTGATAAAGGGTTAGCACGCGTCTTTCGGCTGGAAATATCCTGCGGGGGTGAATGGGGCTTTGCCCCATTCCCGGGGTGGAAAACCCCCGCTACGACGTCTCAACCCGGCGCCTCGACCAGCATCCGGGACCGGCAGTCCCGCCGCACATCGGCGGCGCAGTCGCGCGGTTCCAGGTCGCGGGTCAGGCAAATGCGGACCTCGTCCAGCCTTCCATCGTCGCAGGTCACGGTGATGCCGTCGCGGGTCAAGGCGGGATTCACGTCGATGAAGGCATCCTCGATCACCGGGGCTTCAAGCCGGACATCGCGGGGCAGCATCCGCAACACCGGCGGGATCTCGACCGCCTCGGCCGCCCGGCGGATCGCGCGGTAGTAGTCCGGTCCCGACAGCCCGGAACAGCGGCCATGCTTCTGCCACTGGTACCAGGCCATGTCCGCCGAGGGCATCACGTCCTCCATCGCCCGGCTGTCCCGATGAGACGGATCGGCTTTCGCGGTCCCGCACCAGTCCGGCCAGCCGCGCTCGTACTGCGGCCAGAGGCCATGGACGACGAAGCCCACCCGCCGCTTCGGCTCGCATTGCGGCTCGTCGCGGCCTGCGCCTTCGGTGGCGCACCAGCTTGGCGACCAACTGAGCGCAAGGACGTAGTAGTCGAACTCGCCCGCGACATCCTGCGCGGCAAGCGGCAGGGGCATCAGCAGGGCGGCAAGGAGAAGGCGCTTCATGCCTCTGAAGCTAGGCCCGGCGCGTTCCACGAGAAAGGGGGTTCAAACGGCGCGGCTGCGGACGTATATGGGACGGCAATTCCCCCCGAAATTGTGGACTGGCCCCGCGGCCGACCCGGTTTCCCGGCCGAGAGAGATATTGCGAAGGAGCAACCCATGAACAAGCCGCTGATGGCCAAGGCGACCGCCGTCTGGCTGGTCGACAACACCACGCTCAGCTTCAAGCAGATCGCGGATTTCTGCGGGATGCACGAGCTTGAGGTGCAGGGGATCGCCGATGGCGACGTGGCGGCGGGGGTCAAGGGCTTCGATCCCGTCGGCTCGAACCAGCTTGACCCGGCCGAGATCGACAAGGGCCAGAAGGACCCGGCCTACAAGCTGAAGCTCAAGCACAACCCCGCCGCCGAGGGCGAGGAACTGCGCCGCGGCCCGCGCTATACGCCCTTGTCCAAACGCCAGGACCGTCCGGCGGCGATCCTGTGGCTGGTCAAGTTCCACCCGGAACTGGCCGATTCGCAGATCGCCAAGCTGGTGGGCACGACCAAGCCGACCATCACCTCGATCCGTGAGCGGACGCATTGGAACATCCAGAACATCACGCCCATCGACCCGGTGGCGCTGGGTCTGTGCCGCCAGTCGGAACTGGATGCCGTTGTCCAGAAGGCCGCGAAGTCCAAGCCCGAGGTCATGTCGGATGACGAGCGCCGCAAGCTGGTGTCCACCGAAGCGAGCCTGTCGATGCTGGACGAGCCGCGCCTGCCCTCGTCCATCGCGGGGCTGGAAAACTTCTCGCTGACCCGCGAGGAGGAGAAGCCCGAAGCCGATCTCGATGCCGAGAGCTTCTTCAACCTGCCGGAAGGCGATGACGAGGAGGAGGGCGAGGACCGCTGAGCGGCCTTGCCTCAATCCTTCCGCGCCAGCGCGACGAGGTCATAGACGAGGTCCAGCGCCTGGCGCGGGCTGAGGCTGTCGGGCCGGACCGCCTGCAGCCGCTTTTCGGCGGCTGATTCCCTTGCGGCCGATGCGGGCGCGGGGGGCGCCGAGCGGAACAGCGGCAGGTCGTCGATCAGCGCGGCCGGGCGCGCGGCGCCGTCGCGGGCGCCCGCTTCCAGCGCGTCGAGGATGTCCCGCGCACGCTCCACCACCGCCGGGGGAAGCCCGGCCAGCCGGGCGACCTGCACGCCATAGCTGCGGTCGGCGGCGCCCTTGCGGACCTCGTGCAGGAAGATCACCTCGCCGTTCCATTCTCGGACGGCGACGGTGGCGTTCTCGACGCCCTCCAGCTTGGCGGCCAACTGGGTCATCTCGTGGTAGTGGGTCGCGAACAGCGCCCGGCAGCGGTTCGTCCCGTGCAGATGCTCCAGCACCGCCCAGGCGATGGAGAGGCCGTCCCAGGTGGCGGTGCCGCGGCCGATCTCATCGAGGATCACCAGCGCAGCCGGATCGGCCTGGTTCAGGATCGCGGCGGTTTCGACCATCTCGACCATGAAGGTGGACCGCCCGCGCGCGAGGTCGTCCGCCGCACCCACCCGGCTGAACAGTTGCGACACCAGCCCGATATGCGCGCGGGCTGCGGGCACGAAGGCACCCGCCTGCGCCAGCACCGCCATCAGCGCGTTCTGCCGCAGGAAGGTCGATTTCCCCGCCATGTTCGGCCCGGTCAGCAGCCAGATGGCCGGGGTCTGCCCTTCCGTCAGCGCGCAGTCATTGGCGACGAAAGGCTCTCCCTTCCGCTTCAGCGCGCGTTCCACGACCGGATGGCGGCCGCCCTCGATCATGAAGGCCCGGCTGTCGTCCACGAGCGGGCGCGTCCAGCCCTCTCCGGTTGCGAGGTCCGCGAAACCGGCGGCCACGTCGATCTCGGCCAGAGCCCGCGCCGCCTGTCCGATGCGGGGCGACTCATCCAGCACGGCCCGCAGCAGCCGGTCGAAGATCGCGCGCTCCAGTTCCAGCGCGCGGTCGCGGGCGTTCAGGATGCGGGTTTCCAGTTCAGAAAGCGCGACCGTGGTGAAGCGGATCTGGTTCGCCGTCGTCTGGCGGTGGATGAAGCGTTCGTTCAGGGGCGGGGCGAGCATCCGCTCGGCATGGGTCGCGGTCGTCTCGATGAAATAGCCCAGCACGTTGTTGTGCTTGATCTTCAGGCTCTGGACGCCGGTTTCCGCGATATAGTCGCCCTGCATCCGGGCGATCACGCCCCGACCTTCGTCCCGCAGCGCCCGCGTGTCGTCCAGTTCGGCGTCGTAGCCTGCTGCCACGAAGCCGCCGTCGCGGGCGAGCAGCGGGGGTTCCGCCACCAGCGCCTCGTCCAGCAGGTCGATCAGCGCGTCATGGCCGACCAGATCGGTGGCAGCCCCGGCCAGCAGCGGGTCGTCGCCGCCGATCATCGCGGCAATCCGCACCGCCGCCGCCAGCCCGTTCCGCACGGCGGCAAGATCGCGCGGCCCGCCCCGTTCCAGCGCCAGCCGCGACAGCGCCCGGTCCATGTCGGGCACCCGCGCCAAGGCATCGCGCAGGTCGGCAGTCAGGCGCGCGTCCTCGACCAGCGCCGCGACGGCCGCCTGCCTGCGTTGGATCAGCGACAGGTCGCGGGAGGGCGCCGAGATGCGGCGTTCCAGCAGCCGCGCGCCGGGGGCGGTCACGGTGCGGTCGATGGCCGCCAGCAGCGAGCCCTCGCGCCCGCCCGATAGCGCTTGCGTCAGTTCCAGGTTGCGCCGGGTGGCGGCGTCGATCTGCATGACGCCTGCGCCGCTTTCCCGCACCGGGGGCGACAGGCGCGGCATCCGCCCCCGCTGGGTCAGCATCAGGTAATCCGCGATGGCCCCCATCGCGGACAGCTCGGCGCGGGTGAACTGGCCGAAGCCGTCCAGTGTCTCGACCCCGTAAAGCTCGCAGAGGCGGCGGACAGCGGCGGTGGAATCGAAGCTGGCCGCGGAAAGCTCGGTCAGCGCGGCGCCGGCCTCATGCGCCACGTCGTCCAGCCGCGACCCGTCCAGCGCCAGCAACTCGCGCGGCGCGTGGCGGGCGAGTTCCGGCCCCAGCCGCACCTGCGGGCAGGGGGCGACCCGCAGCGCGCCCGTGGAAATGTCCACCCAGGCCAGCGCGCAGTCGTCGCGCACCGTGGCGAAGGCGGCGAGGAAATTGTGCCGCCGGGCCTCCAGCAGCGATTCCTCGGTCAGCGTGCCGGGCGTCACCAGCCGCACCACGTCGCGGGCGACGACCGATTTCGAGCCGCGCTTCCGGGCCTCGGCCGGGTCCTCCATCTGCTCGGCAATGGCGACCCGGAACCCCTTGCGGATCAACGTCAGCAGGTAGCTTTCGGCGGAATGGACCGGGACGCCGCACATGGGGATCGGCTCGCCCATGTGGGTGCCGCGCTTGGTCAGGGCAATGTCGAGGGCAGCGGCGGCAGCCACCGCGTCCTCGAAGAACATCTCGTAGAAATCGCCCATCCGGTAGAACAGCAGCGCGCCGGGGTTGGCCTCGCGGATCGCAAGATACTGGGCCATCATCGGGGTCGGCTGGTCGGTCATGGTCGGGCCTCGGGTCGGAGCCCCGCCGTTCTAGTGGGGCAAGGACGGCTTTGGAACCGCCTGCCGGATTCCATTGGACAGACGCGGAGCCTGCTGGCAGCGTCAGGGAGAACGGGAAAGGGGAGGTTCCCATGAAACTGATCGCAGCCTTGGCTCTGGCCGCAGGCCCCGCTCTGGCCGACTGTCCGCCGCCCGTCCAGATGCAGGAGGCCGCCCAAGCCTGGCTTTCGGGCGAGCGCCTGCCCGATCCGGGCGTCGCCACCGTCGAGGACGCCGCCTGCGCCTATGCCCCCTTCCGCGCGGCGCTCGAGGCCGAGATGGGCGCGCCCGTCGGCTGGAAGGTGGGCTTCACCTCGAAGCCCGCGCAGGAACGTTTCGGCGTGACCGCCCCGGTCGCGGGCGCGCTGTTCGCGCCGATGATCCTTCAGGACGGGGCCGAGGTCTCGCTGACCGGCAGCCGCTCGCCCTTCTACGAGGCCGACCTGATCGTGACGGTGCGCGATGCCGCGATCAACGACGCCACCACGCGGGAACAGGTCGCAGCCAGCCTGTCCGATGTGCGGCCCTTTATCGAGCTGCCCGACATGGCGCTGGCCGAGGGCGTGAAACCCACCGGACCGATCATGGCCTCCTACGGCGTGATCCCGTGGCGGGGCGTCATCGGGCAGGGCGTGGCGATGGCCGACCTGTCCGACCCGGTGGCCGACCTCGCCGCGCTGACCGTCACGCTGCAGGCCGAGGGCGCCGAGCCGGTCACGGGCACAGGCGAGATGCTGCTGGGCCATCCGCTGGACGTGGTGCTGTGGCTGATCGGCCATGGCGACGTGACGTTGGAACCGGGGCAGATGATCTCGCTGGGCTCGCTGAGCCCCTTGGTCGAGGCGAAGCCGGGGCTGGCGGTGACGGCCGAATACCTGATCGGCGGCAGGCCGATGCGCGTGGCGGCAAGGCTGGTGCAATAGCCGTTGAACCGGCAAACGGTGACGGCTAGCGTCGCCGGGCAGGGACGGCCCTGCCCCTAGGGAAGCGCATCCGGGACGGCCCGGCGTGAAAGCGAGGTCGTCCGATGGCATGGGCGCAACTGTTCGTGGCCGGCATCCTGGAAGTCATCTGGGCCTATGCGATGAAGCAGTCGGACGGCTTCTCGCGGCTGTCCTACACCGTCATCACCTTTGCCGGCATGATCGCCAGCTTCTGGCTGCTGGCGCTGGCGATGCGGCTGCTGCCGCTGGGCACCGCCTATGCCGTCTGGACGGGGATCGGGGCGGCCGGGGCATTTGTCCTCGGCATCGCTCTGCTGGGCGAAAGCGCCTCTCCCGGCCGGCTGATCGCCGCGGCGATGATCGTGGGGGGCATCGTCCTGATGCGGGTCGCGCCCTAAAGCACGCGCTGCAGGAACTCGCGCGTTCTCGGGTCGGTGGGGGTGGTGAAGATGCGTCCGGGCGGGCCTTCCTCGACGATGAGGCCGCCGTCCATGAAGACCACGCGGTCGGCGATCTCGCGGGCGAACTGCATCTCGTGCGTCACGACCACCATGGTCTGCCCGGCCTCGGCCACGCGGCGCATCAGCGCCAGCACCTCGCCCACCCATTCCGGGTCGAGCGCGCTGGTCGGCTCGTCCAGCAGCATCAGGTCGGCGTCCAGCGCCATCGCCCGCGCGATCCCGATCCGCTGCTGCTGGCCGCCCGACAGGTTGGCGGGCCAGGTATCCGCCCGGTCGGCCAAGCCGATGTCGTCAAGGATCGCCATGGCGCGGGCATCCGCCTGCGCCTTTGGCATCCCCTGCACGACCACCAGCCCCTCGGCGATGTTCTGCCGCGCGGTCTTGTTGGCGAACAGCGCGTAGTTCTGGAACACGAACGAGGTCCGCCGCCGCATCGCCAGCACTTGGGCGCGCGAGGCGGTCGCCGCATCCACCGACAGATCGCCCACCTGCACCGTCCCGGCCTGCGCCCGTTCGAGGAAGTTCCAGCAGCGCAGCAGCGTGGATTTGCCCGTCCCGGAAGGCCCGATCACCGCCACGCATTCCCCCGGTTCGACGCACAGGTCGATGCCGCGCAGCACGACATTCTCGCCGAAGCGCTTGGTCAGGCCCGTCAGGCTCGCCCCGCAGCGCCCGCTCATGCCGTGCGCCTTCTGGCGTTGCGGCGTTCGAGCCAGCCCTGCACCCGCGCCAAGGCCTCGACCATCACCCAGTAGAGGCAGGCGACCACGAGGAAGGATTCCAGATAGCGGAAGCTGCCCGCGGCTTCCTTCTGCGCCGCGCCCATCATCTCGGTCACGCCAAGGGTGAAGGCCAGCGAGGTCGATTTCAGGATGTCCACGAAATAGTTGACCATCGTCGGCGCAAAGACGCGGGCGGCCTGCGGCAGGATGATCCGCCGCATGGTCTGCCCTTCGGTCATGCCCACCGCCCGCGCGGCCTCCCACTGGTCGCGGGGGACGCCGGTGATCGCGCCGCGCAGGGATTCGGCCATGTAGGCGGCGAAATGCAGGGTCAGGCCCAGGATCGCCGCCGTCACCCCGTCGATGCGGACAAAGGCCGGGATCGCCTGCGGCAGGCCGTAGTAGAACAGGAACAGTTGCACCAGCAGCGGCGTGCCGCGGAAGAAGCTGATGAAGACCCCCGCCAGCTGATGGGCGACCGGCACCCGCAGCACCCGGATCACCGCCATGACCGCCGCCAGCGCCAGCGCCGCCAGCATCGCGGCCACAGCCATGCCGATTGTCAGCGGCACATAGCGCAGGATCACCGGGACCAGCCCCGCCATGTAGCCCAGGTCGAGCAACGGGCTACTCGGCAGCAGGCTTGGTGACGTCGATGTCGAGCCACTTCTCGCTGATCGCGCTCAGCGTGCCGTCTTCGCCCATCACCTCAAGCGCCGCGTCCACCCGGTCGCGCATGGCGCGGCCTGCCTCGTCGTTGCGGAAGGGCAGGGCGTTCCTGATCTCGCTGAAGGGCGGTCCGGCAAGCTGCAGCGGCAGCCCGCTTTCCTTGATGAGCTGCGCCGAGCTTACCCGGTCCATCACGAAGGCATCCACCCGGCCCAGCGCCGTTTCCTGCGCCACGTTGCCCTCGTAGGTGCGGATGGTGATCTGATCGGCCTCGGGATGCTCACGCAGGATCTGTTCGTAGTTCGTGCCGAGGTCCACGGCGACCGTCTTGCCCGCAAGGCTGTCGATCCCCGTCACCTCGTCGTTGCCGCGCTGGGTCACGACCTGCGCGCCGTCATAGACATAGGGGCGCGAGAACAGGAACCGTTCCTCGCGTTCGGGGGTGATGGTGATCTGGTTGGCGATGGTGTCGATGCGGCCCGATTCCATTGCCCCGATCAGGCCGGCGAAGCCCATGGTGACGAACTCGACCTGGTCGCCGGTGCGCTTGCCGACCTCGTTCATCACGTCGACCTCGAAGCCCTGCAACTGCCCCCCTTGCGTGAAGGTGAAGGGGAAATAGCCGCCCGACATGCCCACCCGGATCGTCTCGGCGGCAGCCGCGCCGGACATCAGGGCAAGGGCGAGGGCGGCGGAGAGCATCCTGTTCATGGGAAAAGCCTTTCTGCTGGCGCGGCTTCTGGCAACGATGCCGCGACCGCCCGCGTTCCACTGGCGCGTTGCGCCGACTGTGCCTTGTCGGCCATTCTGGAGCAACAGGAATGGGGGAAGAGGGATCATGACCGACAGCAACCAGCCGCACCGTTCGCGGATCACGCCGGAAGAGGCGCTGGCCTATCACCTGGAACCCAGTCCGGGAAAGCTGGAAATCGTGCCCTCGACCCCCATGGCGACCCAGCGCGACCTGAGCCTCGCCTATTCCCCCGGCGTGGCGGTTCCGGTCGAGGCGATCGCCGCGCATCCCGAGACCGCCTATGACTATACCACCAAGGGCAACCTCGTCGCAGTGATCTCGAACGGGACGGCGATCCTGGGGCTGGGGAACCTCGGCGCGCTGGCCTCGAAGCCGGTGATGGAAGGCAAGGCGGTGCTGTTCAAGCGCTTCGCCGACGTGAACGCCATCGACATCGAACTGGACACCGAAGACCCCGAGGAGATCATCCGCGCGGTCAGCCTGATGGGGCCGAGCTTCGGCGGCATCAACCTGGAGGACATCAAGGCGCCTGAGTGCTTCATCATCGAAAGCCGCCTGAAGGAGATGATGGACATCCCCGTCTTCCACGACGACCAGCACGGCACGGCGGTGATCTGCGCGGCGGGGCTGCTGAACGCGCTGGAACTGTCGGGCAAGCGCATCGAGGACGTGAAGATCGTCCTGAACGGCGCCGGCGCGGCCGGGATCGCCTGCCTTGAACTGCTGAAGGCCATGGGCGCGCGGCACGAGAACTGCATCATGGCCGACACCAAGGGCGTCATTTACCAAGGCCGCACCGAGGGCATGAACCAGTGGAAATCGGCCCATGCGGTGGCGACCGAGGCCCGCACGCTGGCGGATGCCATGGTGGGTTGCGACGTGTTCCTGGGCGTCAGCGCCAAGGGCGCGGTCACGCAGGCGATGGTGAAATCCATGGCCCCGAACCCGGTGATCTTCGCCATGGCCAACCCCGACCCCGAGATCACGC
>NZ_JAUNPC010000051.1 GCF_030536915.1 Paracoccus sp. (in: a-proteobacteria) | reverse complement strand
GGATGTCGTTCACGCCGGTGCGCGAGGCCGCGTCCATCTCCAGCACGTCGACGTGTCGGCCCTCGGCGATGGCCGTGCAATGCTCG
Source organism: Paracoccus sp. (in: a-proteobacteria) (assembly GCF_030536915.1). Classification (GTDB taxonomy): domain Bacteria; phylum Pseudomonadota; class Alphaproteobacteria; order Rhodobacterales; family Rhodobacteraceae; genus Paracoccus. The sequence continues at coordinate 19,318 of NZ_JAUNPC010000051.1, read as the reverse complement.
CAGACGCCGCAGGGGTTGGTCGTGGGGCCGCCGGTGCCGTCCGGGCCGATGCAGTTCATGCCCTTGGCGATGATCCGCGCCGTGGTCGTCTTCCCGGTGCCCCGGATGCCCGTCATGATGAAGGCCTGCGCGATGCGGTCCGCGGCAAAGGCGTTCTGCAGCGTGCGGACCATCGCGTCCTGGCCGACCAGGTCGGCAAAGGTTTCAGGCCGGTATTTCCGGGCGAGCACCTGATAGGCGGGGGTGTCGGGCATTCGGTCCTCGTCTGACCGGGGGAATGTAGGCGGCGTGGCGGGCAAGGGCAACGGTTGCCAGAACACCCGGCCTGCGGCCGGAGGTGCCTCCGGCGGGGATATTTGAGGCCGAAAGACATTGGCTTTGACGTGTCCCGGCGGCAGGGTGGCGCGGCAGGATGGGGGCAGAGATGGAACTGGCTTTTTCGGGCGGGGGCTTGGACCGCGCGGCGGACCGGCGTGGCGGGCACGACTGGCAGGAGGGCGCGCTGGTGCTGCCGGTCTGGCGCGGCAAGGTCTGCCTTGAAGGCGAGCGGCTGGCGCGGCTTGCCCCCGGTCACCCGGCGCTGGCCGAGGGAACCGGGCCGGTGCTGCTGGGCCTTGACGGCGGACAGGCCTTTGCGGCGCAGGACATTTCCGCCTGGATGCCGCCCTCGCTGCCCGAGACGCAGATGTTCTTCGACCCGACCGAGCAGGTCCATCCCGATCTGCCGCAGGCCCGCTTTGTCGAACTTCGGGGCGTCATGTCGCGCCTGTCGCCGCTGGAGGCCGAGCTTGCCGCCACCGCCCGCGCGCTGACCGGCTGGCACGCGAGCCACCGTTTCTGCGCCGCCTGCGGTCAGCCCAGCGAGCCGCGCCAGTCCGGCTGGCAGCGCGTCTGTCCTGCCTGCAGCGCGGCGCATTTCCCGCGCACCGATCCGGTCGTCATCATGCTTGTGGTGCGAGGGGACCATGCGCTGATCGGCCGCTCTCCCGGCTGGCCCGAGGGGATGTATTCCTGCCTTGCCGGCTTCATCGAGCCGGGCGAGACGGCCGAGGCCGCCGTCCGCCGCGAGGTCTTCGAGGAAACCCGCGTCCGCGTCGGCCCTGTCCGTTATGTCACCAGCCAGCCCTGGCCCTTTCCGTCCTCGCTGATGCTGGGGATGGTGGGAGAGGCCGAGAGCGACGAGATCACCCTCGACCCGGCCGAGCTTGAGGATGCCCGCTGGGTTTCCCGGGACGAGATGGCCTTGGTCATGGCCGGCACACACGCGGTGCTGAAGGCGCCGCGGGCTGGGGCGATCGCGGGCTGGCTGATCGGCCGGTGGGTGGCGGGCGGGCTGTAGCCGGCCCCGGGGCTGTTCCGGCATCTCATCTGCATGGCATTTGAAGCATTCAGCGGACGCTCCGATACCTGTTCTTAAGCAGGCCGGCGCTATCCCCGATCACGGATGTGAAAGGGGAAAATCCATGTATTCTAGGTTTGTCATTCTCGGGCTGGTCGCCCTGACGGCAGGGTGCGCCACGATCACGCGGGGCACCAACGATGCGCTTGTCGTGAACTCGACGCCGGGCGGGGCGCAGGTGAAGATGAGCGACGGGCAGACCTGCAACGCCACGCCATGCACCTTCAAGGTGCCCCGCAAGTCCGAGCTGAACGTGCTGGTGCAGAAGGACCGCTGCCAGCCGCAGCAGATCCGGGTGACGAACCGCGTCGCCGGTGGCGGCGGGGCGGCGATGGCGGGCAACGTCTTCGTCGGCGGGCTGATCGGGGTCGCGATGGATTCCGGCAGCGGCGCGATGCTGGACCTGGTTCCGAACCCGGTGAACGTGTCGCTGGATTGCCGCTGAGCCGGCAGGCGGGCGGAGGTTGAACGATCCGCCGGGCAGGGCTTTCCCGCGCATCCGCATCGGATTTCGCATCCGGCTGCAGATCGTGGGACCGCCTGCCGGCAAGGCGCCGGCCCGGGGATGGATTGGCGCTGCGCGATGAAAACGGTAAGGCAATCGCCGAACCGCTACCCCCGAGGAATCAATGTCCTATTTCCCGACCTGGCGTCCGGCCACGGGCCCCGTGGTGATGCCCGACGAGCGCCTGCCCGCGGCAGCCTCGCTGACCATGGGCATCCAGCACCTGCTGGCAATGTCCGGCTCGACCATCGTGGCGCCGATCCTGATGGGGTTCGATCCGAACGTGGCGGTGTTCTTCTCGGGGGTGGGGACGCTTCTGTTCTTCCTCATCACCGGCGGGCGGGTGCCGAGCTATCTGGGATCCTCCTTCGCCTTCATCGCCGTGGTGCTGGCGGTGCTGGGGCAGGAAGGGGCGACCATCGGCCATGCGCTGGGGGGCATCGTGGCCTGCGGCGTGCTTTACGCGCTGATCGGGCTGGTGGTGATGATGGTCGGCTCGGACTGGGTCGAGCGGCTGATGCCGCCGGTCGTGACCGGGACCATCGGGGTCGCGATCGGGCTGAACCTCGCCCCTGTGGCGGTGCAGCAGCTCAACGCCTTCGGCAACCCGACGGCGGGACATGTGTCCATCGCGCTGCTGACAGTGCTCTGCATGGCCATGATCTCGTGCCATGGCCCGCAGGCCTCGCGGCGGATCTCGGTGCTGCTGGCGCTGGTCTTCGGCTATCTGCTGGTGGTGGGTCTGGGCAACGGCCTCGGCATCGTGCCGGGGATCGACTTCAGCAGGGTGGGAGATGCCGCATGGTTCGGCCTGCCAGCCTTTCAGCGGCCCGAGTTCCACTGGTCCGCCGTCACCCTGATCGCGCCGGTCGCAATCATCCTGGTGGCCGAGAACCTCGGGCATATCAAGGCGCTGGGGGCGATCACCGGGCAGAACATGGACCGCTATATCGGGCGCGGCTTCTTCGCGGACGGGCTGGCGACGGTGGTTGCAGGGTCCGGCGGGGGCACGGGCGTCACCACCTATGCCGAGAACATCGGCGTCATGGCGATGACCAAGGTCTATTCCACGCTGGTCTTCGTGATCGCCGCCGCGGCCGCCATCTGCCTGGGGCTGTCGCCCAAGTTCGGCGCCATCCTGCAGACCATCCCGGCCCCGGTGCTGGCGGGTCTGTCGGTGTCGGTCTTCGGGCTGATCGCCTCGGCCATGGTGCGGATCTGGGTCGAGAACAAGGTGGATTTCGCCGACGCGCGCAACCTGTTCACCGTGGGCGTGGCGCTGATCCTCGGCGCAGGCGACTTCACGCTGAACATCGGAGGCTTCGCGCTGGGCGGGATCGGCACATCGACGCTTGCGGCGCTGGTGCTTTACCAGATCCTCGGGATCGGGCGACAGCGCAGCGAGGCGAGGGAAGGGTGAGAGGTTGGACAACGACCCAAGCGGGGCTCGTTACGGCTGCTTCCTTCCGGACCTGACCGGGTTGGCGAGGCGCTCGCCCGCGCCAACCTCTCGTCCCGACAGATATGACGGGACAAGTCGGGTTGCAAGACCGCTTCACCGCATCACAACCTGCGCGTGTTAACTTGTAAGCCTGCCCGTCCAAGTTTATGAGGCGGTAATTTCAAGGATCTGGTGGCCGCTCGATGAAATTTTCACTGCGTCAGGATACCGGATTGCCGGCGGCCCAGCTTTTCGACGCGATCAGCGACTTTCCAAGGATGGAGCGGATGCTGGTGCGGCGCGGCACGAGCGTCCGGCGGGTCGATCCGGCGCAGGAGCCCGGCGCGGGCATGGCCTGGGACCTGGCCTTCGATCATCGCGGCAAGCGGCGCGAGTTGCGGCTGGACGTATCCCGGTTCGACCGTCCCGAAAAGATCGCGATGGCGGGCGAAAGCGATTCGCTGGACATCGGCATCGACATGACCGTGGTCGCGCTGACCCGCGCCAAGTCGCGGGTGATCTTTGAACTGAACGTCAGGCCCCGCAACATGCGCGCGCGGCTGATGCTGCAGACGGCCAAGCTCGGCAAGGCCCAGCTTGACCGCCGCTTCGCCGACAAGGTGGGCAAGTTCCTGTTCGACCTGACGGAACGGCGGCGCTGAGCCCGGGCGTCAGCGGCGGATGGACTGCTCGGCGCGCAGCGGGTCAGCGGGATAGACCCCGAGGATGGCCAGCGCCGAGGTGAAATAGCGCAACTCGTCCAGCGCCCGCATGACGGCGGGGTCCTCGGGGTGGCCCTCGATGTCGGCATAGAACTGCGTCGCGGTGAAGACGCCGTCCACCATGTAGCTTTCCAGCTTGGTCATGTTGACGCCGTTGGTCGCAAAGCCCCCCATCGCCTTGTAAAGCGCGGCCGGGATGTTGCGGGTGCGGAAGACGAAGCTGGTCAGCATCGTCTCGTCGCCGGCACTGTTCGGACGGCGCGAGTGATCCGGCGCGCGCGCCATGATCAGGAAGCGGGTGGTGTTGTTCTGGCGGTCCTCGATGCTGTCTGCCAGCCGGTTCAGCCCGTAGATCTCGCCTGCAAGCGGGCTTGCCAGCGCGGCGCGGTGCCTGTCGCCGGCCTGCGCGACCATCAGGGCGCTGCCCGCCGTGTCGGCGCCGGTGACGGTGCCGATATTGTGCTGGCGCAGGAAGTTGCGGCACTGGCCCAGCAGGACCGTGTGGCTCATCGCCTCGGTGATGTCCTCAAGCCGCGCGCCGGGGACGGCCAGCAGGCTGATGTGGACGCGCACGAATGTCTCGTCGATGATGTGCAGGCCGGATTCGGGCAGCAGGTGGTGGATGTCGGCGACCCGGCCGTAGGTCGAGTTCTCGACCGGCAGGATCGCCAGGTCGGCCGCGCCCGACCGGCAGGCCTCGACCGTGTCCTCGAAGGTGGCGCAGGGCAGCGCCTCCATGTCCGGGCGGGCGCGGCGGCAGGCCTCGTGGCCATAGGCGCCCGGCTCGCCCTGGAACGCGATCCGGCCGGTCAGGGGGCTGGCGGGGGACACGGGTTCGGCGCTGCGATCGGACATTTGGGACCTGTCGGAAGTGGGTCAGGGGCAGCCGGTGCGCGGCTGGCGTCACACCCGCCCGCCAATCGTCCGGCGGGGCCGAACTATACCTTGAACCGGCAAAGTGAAAGCGGATAGATAGCGGCCAGACAAAAGCCGCGACCGCAAGGAAAGACGCCATGTTCAACACGATGACGGTGACCAAGACAGCCGCTGCGCTGATCGGCTCGCTGCTGTTCCTGATGCTCGCATCCTGGTTCGCGTCGTCGCTGTATCACGTCGGCTACACCGGCCATGTCGCCGAGGGCGAGGAAATCCCGCAGGCCTACCGCATCCCGGTCGAGGACAGCAGCGCCGGCGGCGAGGAAGAGGTCGTCGAGGAAGGCCCCGACCTGGCCACGCTGCTGGCATCTGCCGATCCCGCGTTGGGCGAACGCGCCTTCGGCAAGTGCCGGTCCTGCCACAAGCTGGACGGGACCGATGGCGTCGGGCCGCACCTGAACGGCGTCGTCGGCCGCGACAAGGCCGCGGTGGAAGGCTTCAACTACTCCACCGCCGCGCTTGAGCAGGAAGGCGCGTGGGAACCCGAGAACATCAACGCCTTTGTCACCAACCCGCGCGAATACATGCCCGGCACCAAGATGGCCTTTGCCGGCATCAAGAACGCGGAAGAACGCGCGAACCTGATCGCCTATCTGCAGACCACCAACTGATCCGCCTTTTCGGGGGAGACTGTGGGCGCGGGGGAAACTCCGCGCCTTTTTCCATTCCTGCAGGGCTGGCCGTCGTCACAATGGCGACAGGCCGCTTGCGGGTGCCGCGCTGCGTGCCTTAGCGTCCGAACGATCCCTGGCCGGTCCGCCGGAAAGGGCAGCCAAAGGGAGAAGCGCATGGTCGCGACACGCAACGGGATTCTGGCGGCGGTTCTGGCTTTCGCGGCGACCCAGGCCGGGGCGCAGGGCGAGGCCACCGGGGCGACCACCGTGTCCCATGGCATCGGCACCTTTGACGCGATCCGCCTGCCTGCCGACTTCGCGCATCTGCCCTATGTCAACCCCGATGCGCCCAAGGGCGGCGAGATCAGCGAATGGGCCGCGGGGGGCTTCGACAGCTACAACCCCTTCACCGTCAAGGGCCGGGGGGCGGCCCTGTCCACCGTCATGCTGGAAAGCCTGCTGGAAGGCACGGCTGACGAGATCGGGACCGCATACTGCCTGCTCTGCGAGACGATTGAATATCCCGAAAGCCGCGACTGGGCGATCTTCACGCTGCGGGACGGGATCACCTTCTCGGACGGCACGCCCATGACCTCGGGCGACGTGCTGTTTTCCTACGAAACCCTGCGCGACAAGGGGCTGTCGTCCTTCCGCGCGGTCATCACCCAGATGGTCGCGCAGGCCGAGGTGCTGGACGACCGCCGCATCCGCTTTGCCTTCACCCCCGACTATCCGCGCCGCGACGTGATCCAGGCGGTGGGGGGCTTGCCGGTCTTTTCCAAGGCCGATTTCGAGGCCAACAACCGCGACATCGCCGAAAGCTCGAACCTGCCCTATGTCGGCTCGGGTCCCTACATGTTCGACCAGGCCGAGATGGGCCGCTGGGTCAGCTGGAAGCGCAACCCGGACTACTGGGGCGCGGACCTGCCGATCAACCGGGGCCGCCACAATTTCGACCGCATCCGCATCGAGTATTTCGGCGACTACGATTCGGCCTTTGAGGCGTTCAAGGCCGGCGCCTATACCTTCCGCAACGAGGCATCCTCGATCCACTGGGCGACGCGCTACGACTTTCCCGCCTTCACCAACGGCTGGGTGAAGAAGGAAGAGATCGAGGACGGCAACATCGCCAACGGCCAGGCATGGGCGATCAACCTGCGCCGCCCGCAGTTCCAGGACCCGCGCGTGCGCGAGGCGATCGGGCTGGTCTTCAACTTCGAATGGTCGAACCAGACGCTGTTCTACGGGCTTTACGACCGCATCACCAGCTTCTGGGACAACAGCCCGCTGAAGGCTACGGGCCTGCCGTCTGAGGCTGAGCTTGCCCTGCTGGACCCCCTGCGCGCCGACCTGCCGGAGCAGGTCTTCACCGAGGAGGCCGTGGAGCCCCCTGTCAGCGGCGAGCGCCAGATGGACCGCGGCAACCTGCGCCGCGCCGCCGCCCTGCTGGACGAGGCGGGCTGGACCATCCCCCAAGGCAGCCGCGACGGCATCCGCCGCAACGCGCAGGGGCAGCCCTTGCGGGTGCAGATCCTGAACGACTCGCAGACCTTCGACCGGGTGATCAACCCCTGGGTGGAAAACCTGCGGACGCTCGGCGTCGATGCGGTGAACGAAAGGGTGGACGACGCCCAGCTCGAGGATCGCAAGCGCAACCACGACTTCGACGTGATCACCGCGCATCTGGGGCAGGACCCGATCCCCGGCTCGGGGCTGCAGCAGTATTTCGGCTCGAACTCGACCGGTGACGTGTTCAACGTGATGGGGCTGGCGAACGCAGGCGTGGACCGGCTGATCTCGCATATCGAGGCCACCACCACGCAGCAGGAACTGACCACCGCCGTCCACGCGCTCGACCGCAGCCTGCGGGCGCTGCATTTCTGGGTGCCGCAGTGGTTCAAGGGCAAGCACACCGTCGCCTACTGGGACATGTTCGGCCACCCCGGGACGATGCCGCCCTACGCGCTGGGCGAGCTTGATTTCTGGTGGTATGACGCGGATAAGGCCGAGGCGCTGAGAAGCGCCGGGGCGATCCGCTGACCGGCCGGGCGCACGGGCAGGGACACCGATGGGCGCATATCTTCTGCGGCGGCTGCTGCTGATCATCCCCACGCTGATCGGCATCATGCTGGTCAACTTCACCCTGACCCAGTTCGTCCCCGGCGGCCCGATCGAGCAGATCGTGGCCCGCGTCCAGGGCGAGGGCGACGTCTTCCGCAATATCGCCGGCGGCGGCGACGCGGGGCAGGGCGCATCCACCGAACGCTATGCCGGCGCCCAAGGGTTGCCGCCCGAGTTCATCGCCGAACTGGAACGCGAGTTCGGCTTCGACAAGCCGCCCGTCCAGCGCTTCCTGTCGATGCTGTGGGACTACCTACGCTTCGACTTCGGCGAGTCCTGGTTTCGCTCGATTTCCGTGGTTGATCTGGTGATCGAGAAGATGCCGGTCTCGATCACGCTCGGCCTCTGGTCCACGCTGCTGGCCTATCTGATCTCGATCCCTTTGGGCATCCGCAAGGCGGTGCGGGACGGGACGCCCTTCGACACCTGGACCTCCAGCGCGATCATCGTGGGCTATGCGATCCCCGGCTTCCTGTTCGCGGTTCTGCTGATGGTGCTGTTCGCGGGCGGCAGCTATTGGCAGATCTTCCCGCTGCGGGGGCTGACCAGCGACAACTGGGAAACCCTGTCGGCCTGGGGCAAGGTCAAGGATTACCTGTGGCACATCACCCTGCCGGTGGTCGCCTCGACCATCGCCAGCTTCGCCACCCTGACGCTGCTGACCAAGAACAGCTTCCTCGACGAGATCAACAAGCAATACGTCATGACCGCCCGCGCCAAGGGGCTGGCGGAACGGCGCGTCCTTTATGGCCATGTCTTCCGCAACGCGATGCTGATCGTGATCGCGGGCTTTCCGTCGCTGTTCCTTGGCGTGTTCTTCGGCGCCTCGATCCTGATCGAGACGATCTTCTCGCTGGATGGCCTCGGGCGGCTTGGGTTCGAGGCGGCCGTGCAGCGCGACTATCCGGTGATCTTCGGCACGCTCTACGTCTTCGGCCTGATGGGGCTGCTGGTCGGGATCCTGTCGGACCTGACCTATGTGCTGGTCGATCCGCGCATCGACTTCGAAAGCCGCGCCGGATGAGCCTGTCGCCCCTGAACCAGCGCCGCTGGCGCAACTTCCGCCGCAACAGGCGCGCCTTCTGGTCGCTGCTGATCTTCGCGGTGATCTTCGTGCTGTCGATGCTGGCCGAGGTCATCGCCAACGACAAGCCCATTGTCGCCAGTTACCGCGGCGAGCTTTATTTCCCCGCCTACCGCTTCTACCCCGAAACGGCCTTCAGCGGCGATTTCGGGACGCAGGCGAACTACACCGACCCCTCCGTCGAATGCCTCATCATCTCGGGCGGCCGAGAGGAATGCTGGGACGAGCCGGAGGCTACCATCTCCGAGGCCCGCCGCACCGGCACCGTGAACGGCGAGGAAATCCATCGCGGCTGGACGATCTGGCCGCCGATCCCGTATCACTACCGCACGATCAACAACGTGGGCACGGCACCCTCGGCCCCGGACGCGAGCCACTGGCTGGGCACCGACGACACCGCCCGCGACGTGCTGGCGCGGGTGATCTACGGCTTCCGCCTGTCGATCCTGTTCACGCTGATCGTGACCGTGGTCGCCTCGGCCGTCGGCATCGCGGCGGGGGCGGTGCAGGGCTATTTCGGCGGGCGAACCGACCTGATCTTTCAGCGGCTGCTGGAAATCTGGGGCAGTACGCCCTCGCTTTACGTCATCATCATCCTGTTTGCGATCCTCGGGCGCAGCTTCTGGCTGCTGGTCTTCGTCTCGATCCTGTTCGGCTGGCCCGCGTTGGTGGGCGTCGTCCGGGCCGAGTTCCTGCGCGCCCGCAACTTCGAATATGTCCGCGCTGCCCGAGCGTTGGGCGTGAACGACCGCACCATCATGTTCCGCCACATCCTGCCCAACGCGATGGTGGCCACCCTGACCATGCTGCCCTTTGTCGTCACGGGCACCATCAGCAGCCTCGCGGCGCTGGACTACCTCGGTTATGGCCTGCCCGCCTCGGCGCCGTCGCTGGGGGAACTGGCGCTGCAGGCCAAGCAGAACCTGCAGGCACCGTGGCTCGGGTTCGCTGCCTTCTTCACCTTCGCCATCATGCTGTCGCTTCTGGTCTTCATCTTCGAGGGCATCCGCGACGCCTTCGACCCCCGAAAGACCTTTCGGTGACGGACCCGCTCGACCCCCGTCCGCCGCTGGACAGCCCGCCCGACGCCGCCGACCCGGCGATGGCGCGCGACCCGCGGGACCCGGCCCGCGACAATGCGCTGACTGACCCGCGCTCCGACCCGACCGCGCCCGCCGACCCGGACTCGGTCCTGCCGGTGATTCCCGCGCCCGGCAAGGCCGCCGCCGTGCCCGAGGCGACGCTGGACAAGCCTTCCCGGTTCGGACGGCCTGAAAATATCCCGGTATCCCGGGCAGCCCCCCCGTCCGGCGGCGACGCAAACACTGTCCTTTCCGTCCGCGACCTGCGCATCAGCTTCGTGAACGAGGGCCGCTCGACCCCCGCCGTCAAGGGCGTCAGCTTCACCGTCAACCGGGGCGAGACCGTCGCGCTGGTCGGCGAATCAGGGTCCGGCAAGTCGGTCACGGCGCTGTCCACCGTCCAGCTTCTGGGCGCCTCGGCCCGGATCGAGGGCAGCGTCCGTTATAACGGCGCCGAGATGATCGGCGCGCCCGAACCCAGGCTGCGCGCGGTGCGCGGCAACGACATCAGCTTCGTGTTCCAGGAGCCGATGACCTCGCTCAATCCGTTGCACACGCTGGAACGGCAGATCGGGGAAAGTCTTGCGCTGCACCAAGGGCTGACAGGACAGAAGGCGCGCGCCCGCATCATCGAACTGCTGAACCGCGTCGGCATCCGCGACGCCGAAAGCCGCCTGGCCGACTATCCCCACCAGTTGTCCGGCGGCCAGCGGCAGCGGGTGATGATCGCCATGGCCTTGGCGAACGGGCCGGAACTGCTGATCGCGGACGAGCCGACCACCGCGCTGGATGTCACCATCCAGGCGCAGATCCTCGACCTGCTGGCGGACCTCAAGCGCGACGAGGGGCTGTCGATGCTGTTCATCAGCCACGACCTTGGCATCGTGCGCCGCATCGCCGACCGCGTCTGCGTCATGCAGGGCGGCGAGATCGTGGAACAGGGCCCGGTTGAGGAGATCTTCGCAAACCCGCAGCACCCCTATACCCGCAAGCTGCTGGCTGCCGAACCCAAGGGCATCGCCGAACCCATCGATCCTGCCGCGCCCGAGATCGTCTCGACGGAAGCCGTGCGCGTCTGGTTTCCGATCAAGCGCGGCTTCCTGCGCCGCACGGTGGGCCACGTCAAGGCGGTGAACGCCGCGACCTTGCGGGTGCGGGCGGGCGAAACGCTGGGGATCGTGGGCGAATCCGGGTCGGGCAAGACGACGCTCGCGCTGGCCATCATGCGGCTGATCGAAAGCACCGGCCCGATCGTCTACATGGGCCGCGACATTTCCGCCTTGCAGGGCCGGGGCCTGCGCCGGTTGCGCCGGGATATGCAGATCGTCTTCCAGGACCCCTTCGGCAGCCTTTCCCCCCGCATGACCGTGGGCCAGATCATCGCCGAGGGCTTGGGCGTCCACGGCGTCGAAAAGGGCCGCGACCCGCGCGGGATGGTGGCCGGGATCATGGCCGAGGTCGGGCTCGACCCCGAAACGATGGACCGCTATCCGCATGAGTTCTCGGGCGGCCAGCGCCAGCGCATCGCCATCGCCCGCGCCATGATCCTGCGGCCGAAGGTGATGGTGCTGGACGAACCGACCAGCGCGCTCGACATGACCGTGCAGGTCCAGATCGTCGAGCTTCTGCGCGATCTTCAGCGCCGGCACGGGCTGGCCTTCCTGTTCATCAGCCACGACCTGCGGGTGGTCCGCGCCATGAGCCACCAGATCATGGTCATGCGCGCGGGCGACGTGGTGGAACAGGGCACGACCGCGCAGGTCTTCGACGCGCCGCAAAGCGACTATACCCGTGCCCTGATGGCCGCCGCCTTCCACGACAGCAAAGACCGACCGTGAAGATCCTGTTCGTTCACCAGAACTTCCCCGGCCAGTTCCCCCACCTCGCCCCCGCGCTCGCCGCCCGCGGCCATGACGTGCTGGCCCTGACGGACGAGGCGAACGAGCGCGCCAGTCCTGTGCGGGTGGTGAAATACGCGCGTCCCCCGCAGGTGACGACCAGCCACCCGCTGGGGCGCACCTATGCCGAGATGGCCGAGCGCGGCTGGCTGGCCGCCCGTGGCGCCCGGGCGCTGAGGGATCGGCACGGCTATGCCCCCGACGTGATCTTCGGCCATTCCGGCTGGGGCGAGACGCTGTTTTTGCGCGAGATCTGGCCCGAGGCGAAGCTGCTGGTCTATGCGGAACTCATGTATCGCACCCGCGGCCAGGACGTGGGCTTCGACCCCGAGGTCAGTCCCGGCACCGACGAGGCGCGGGTGCGCACCGTCGCCCGCTCGGCCCATCTGATCCAAGGGCTTGTGCAAGCCGACGCCGGGCTGTCGCCCACGCGCTATCAGGCCGAGAGCTTTCCGCCGGAACTGCGGTCCAAGCTGACCGTGATCCACGACGGCATCGACACCGACCGGGTGAAGCCTGATTCCTCGGCCATGCTGACGCTGCCAGATGGCCGCGTGCTGAAGGCGGGGGACGAGGTGCTGACCTATGTCTCGCGCTCGCTGGAACCTTACCGCGGCTTTCATGTTTTCATGCGCGCGCTGCCCGCCGTGCTGGCCGCCCGGCCGCAGGCGCAGGCCGTCGTGATCGGGGCCGAGGGCGTCAGCTACGGCGGCAAGCCCGCCGATGCGGAAAGCTGGAAGGCGAAGATGCTGGCCGAGGTCGGCGACCGGCTACCGCTGGACCGGGTGCATTTCCTCGGTCGCGTGCCATACGCGACCTATCTATCCACGCTGCAGGTCTCTCGCGTCCACTGCTACCTCACCTATCCCTTCGTCCTCAGCTGGTCACTGACCGAGGCGATGTCGGCGGGCTGCATGATCGTCGCCTCGGACACCGAGCCGGTGCGCGAACTGATCCGCGATGGCGGGAACGGCCGGCTGGTCCCCTTCCATGACCGCGCGGCGCTGGAAGCCGCGCTGGTCCGCGCGCTTGCGGGTGATCCCGAAGCCCCGCGCCTCAGGGCCGCGGCACGTGAGAGCATCACCGGCGGCTATGACCTGCGCCGCCACAGCCTGCCGCGCCTGATCGAGTGGGTGGAAGGCTTCGGCCCCCGGACCTAGAGCAGCAGGAACAGGATAAGCGGGATCGCCACCACCGCCAGCACCGTCTGCGCGGCCGTGATCCCCGCCATCAGCGGGGCGTCCCCGCCAAGTTGGCGGGCGAGAATATAGGACGAGGACGCCGTCGGCAGCGTCTGGAAGACAAGCGCCGTCACCAGCGCCTCTCCGCTCAGGCCCGGCAGCATCGCGGCCCCGAAGGTCGCAACCGGCATCGCCCCGAACTTCAGCGCCGAGGCGATGGCGACCGGCCCCAGCCAGCGCCGCGCGCCGCCGAATTCAAGCGCCGCGCCGACGCAGAGCAGCCCCAGCGGCAGCGAGGCCGCCCCCAGCGAGCGCAGCGCGGGGCCGATCCCCGGCGGCATCTCGAACCCTGCCGACTTGGCCGCGATCCCGGCGAACGAGGCCAGCACCAGCGGGTTCGTCGCCACCTGCCGGACGACACCCCGCAGGCCCAGCCGCGCATGGCCGTGGCGGGCAAAGACCAGCACGCAGAGGATGTTGACCGTCGGCACGATCACCGCGTTGCAGATCGCCGCCAGCGCGATGCCGCTTTCGCCAAACAGCCCCACCGCCAGCGTCACCCCGACATAATTGTTGAACCGGATGCTGCCCTGGAAGACCGAGGTGAAGGCGGGTCCGCCCAACCCCATCGCCGGACGCAAGGCCAGCGTCAGCGCCGCCACGATCACGATCGCCGTGACCAGCGTCAGCGCCAGCCCGCCCACCGGCAGCGCGCCGATGTCGGCGGTGACGAGGCCGTGGAAGAACAGGCTCGGCAGCAGGACGAAATAGCTCAGCCGCTCGGCCTGCGGCCAGAAAGCGGCGTCTAGAAAGCCGCGGCGGCGCATGAGAAACCCCAGCGCGATCAGCAGGACGACGGGCGAAAGAGCGACAAGAACCTGCGCGGTCACGGCAGCGGCCCGGACCCGGGGGCGCAAGGGCAGGTCAGGGCAGAGAGGGCGGGCATGGCGGGAACGTCAGGCTTGGGAACGGGCATTGCCCGCGCTGGATGACATTGCGGACGGCGCTCTGCAATCGGGGCCGGCGCGGGGCGGGCGGACGATGCGTGTTTTGCACGCACCGATCCACGCCCGGACCTAGGCCGCCGTTCCCTGCAGCCAGCGCAGCCCCGCCTCGGTCGTCGTCGCGGGGACATATTCCGCCCCGACCCAGCCGTTGTAGCCCGCCGCATCCACATGGCGGAAGAACTCGGCATAGTCGATCTCGCCGCCCTTCGGCTCGTGCCGGCCCGGCGCACCGGCGATCTGGATGTGGCGGGCGAGATGGCCGTTGCGCTGCCAGCAGGCGATGGCGTCGCCGGTGATCTGGTGGGCGTGGTAGGCATCGAACAGAAGCCCGAGGTTCGGCGCCCCGACCTCGTCGATCAGCTCGGCCGCGAGGTCATAGTCGGACAGGAAGTAACCGGGCATGTCCTCGGGGTTGATCGGCTCGATCAGCAGGCTGGCATGGGGCGCGCGGGCGCAGGCCCAGCGCAGGTTCTCGACAAGGGTGCGGCGCGCGGCAGGGCCTTCGGCGCGGCCCGCCATCACATGCAGGTGGCGGCAGCGCAGCGCCTGGGCGAAACGCAGGGCGCGGTCGAAGTCGCGGCGGAACCGCTCCTCTCCTCCGGGCAGGGCGGCAAAGCCGCGGGGACCGCCGGCCCAGTTCGGGGGCGGGGTGTTCATCAGCACGAATTCCAGCCCCGCGGCCCGCACCGCGGCGGAAAGCTCGGGCACGGCGAGGTCATAGGGGAACAGCACCTCGGCGCCCTCGAACCCCGCGCTGCGGGCGGCGGCAAAGCGTTCCAGCACCGGCAGTTCGGTGAACAGAAAGGTCAGGTTGGCGGCAAAGCGCGCCATTCAGCCCCCCAGCGGGAAACTGGCGCCCTGCGAGCGCAGCACCAGCCGGCCCGAGCCATCGTCCTGCGCCGCCTCGACCAGCCGGTAGAAGGTCTTGCGGTCGATCAGCGCGTCCAGTCCGCGTCGGACATGGACATAGGGGCGCGGCTCGCCGCCCCGGTCCTCGATCCGGATGGGGTTGTCGGGACCGGCCGCGACCTCGTCGCCCACGTTCGTGGTGAAGCGGATCAGGCCGTCGGAAATCTCGGCATCCACGGCAAGGAAAGGCGCGTCCACGACCCGGATGCCCAGCTTCTCGACCGGGGTGACGAGGAAGAACCGGTCCCCCTCACGCTTCAGCACAGACGCAAAAAGCCGCACCATCCCGGGCCGGCCGATGGGTGAACCCTCGTGGATCCAGCGCCCGTCGGGGCGGATCTCAAGATCCATCTCGCCGCAATAGGGGGGGTTCCACAGGTGGACCGGGGGCGGGCCGCGCCGGCCGGCCTGCCGCGCGGCTTCCATGATGCCCGCGCCGGTCGCGCGATCGTGCCCGGATTTTTCGTCCCTGTCCGTCATTGCCAGTGGAGCCTTCCGCGAACCGCCAATATGCTGCCTGTTACAGCAGAGCGAAGGCAGAGTCATGGCCGCAGAAGATAAACTCGTCGCTGATGCCACCCTTCTGGCCGGGCGGCTGACCGAGGCCCGCGCCAGCATCGAGCGCCGTTTCGTCGGCCAGCACGAGGTGGTCGAGCAGGTCCTGGCCGCGATCCTGTCGGGCGGCCATGCGCTGCTGGTGGGCCAGCCGGGCCTGGGCAAGACGATGCTGGTCGATACGCTGTCCACCGTGCTGGGGATGGACAGCGCCCGTATCCAGTTCACGCCGGACCTGATGCCCGCGGACATCCTCGGGTCCGAGGTGCTGGACATGCGGCCCGACGGCACCCGCGCCTTCCGCTTCGTGGAAGGGCCGGTCTTCACCCAGCTTCTGATGGCCGACGAGATCAACCGCGCCAGCCCCCGCACCCAGTCGGCGCTGCTGCAGGCGATGCAGGAAGGCGAAGTGACGATCGGCGGTCAGCACCGCCCGCTTGGCCGCCCGTTCCATGTGCTGGCGACCCAGAACCCCATCGAGCAGGAGGGGACCTATCCGCTGCCCGAGGCGCAACTGGACCGGTTTCTGGTGCAGGTGGACATCGACTATCCCGACCGCGACACCGAGCGCGCGATCCTGCTGGCGACCACCGGGGTCCTGCAGGACCGTCCCCACGCCGTGCTGGACGCGGCCTCGCTGATCGAGGCGCAGCAACTGGTCCGCGCCATGCCGGTGGGCGAGGTCGTGACGGCGGCGATCCTCGACCTGGTCCGCGCCGCCCGGCCCGGCGGGGCCGAGGCGCCTGCCTGGGTCGGCGAGACGCTGGTCTGGGGACCGGGGCCGCGCGCCGCACAGGCGCTGATGCTGCTGACGCGGGCCCGCGCGGTGCTGCAGGGCCGCTTTGCGCCGACGCTGGACGACGTGGCGGCGATGGCGGCGCCCGTGCTGCGCCACCGCATGGCGCTGTCCTTCGCCGCCCGCGCCCGGCGCGAGTCCGCCGATGCCGTGATCGCGCGGCTGATGGGCGAAAGCCTGCGGGCCGCCGCCTGAGGCCCGCGATGCGCGCGCCTTCACCCACGGCCGACGCGGTCGGGCTGCGCCTTGGGGCCGAGGCCGCCGCGGCGGGCCTGCCAGACCTGATGCTTTCGGCTGAAAGGCTGGCCGCCAGCGTCGATCCCGGTGCCCATGGGCTGCGCCGCGCGGGATCGGGCGAGGATTTCTGGCAATACCGCCCCGCCGTCGCGGGCGACCCGGCGGGCGCCATCGACTGGCGCCGATCCGCGCGTTCAGACGCGGCCTTCGTGCGCGAACGCGAACGGCAGGCGCCGCAGTCCGCGGCGCTCTGGGCCTCGGGCGCGGCAGGAATGGGGTGGAGCGGGGACGCCGCCCGCCCGCAGAAGGGCGCCCGGGCGCGGCTGCTGGCGCTGGCGCTGGGCCTGCTTCTTCTGCGCGGGGGCGAGCGGGTGGGCGTCGGACCCGCAGAGGCCAGGGCCGGGCGGCTGCAGGCCGAGGCGCTGGGCCGCGACCTGCTGGCGGCGCAGGCGGAACTGCCGGGTGCGGGCACGCTGCGGCCGCATCGCCGCGTGGTGCTGATCGGGGATTTCCTGGGCGAGATCGCGCCCCTGCGCGCGCTGCTGGATGAGGCGACGGCGCTGAACTGCCGCGGCGCGCTGCTGCAGGTGCTGGACCCGGTCGAGGAGGAGTTTCCCTTTGCCGGCGCCGTCCGCTTCCGCGCCCCGGTAGGCGCGCGTCACGCGACCCGCAACGCAGGCGCGCTGCGGGATGCCTATCTGGCGCGGCTGGCCGGGCGGCGGGCCGAGTTGTCGCGCATGGCCGAGGGCGCAGGCTGGCGCTTCGGGACCCACGACACGGGCGCGCCGCCCTCGGTCGCGCTGATGTGGCTGCACGAGGCGCTTGCGCCATGAGGACGGCGGCCCTTCCCTTGAAGAATGAGCCGGCGGTCCCACCCGCGCCGCGCGGGGCCGGCTTGCGCCCTGGGATGCCTGCGCCATGCTGATGCTCGGCCCCCTCGGGTTCGCGGTACCGTGGATGCTCGCGGCCGGGGCGGTGCTGCCGGTATTGTGGTTCCTGCTGCGCGCGGTGCCGCCCAGCCCGCGCGAGGTTGTCTTTCCCGGCACCGCGCTGCTGAAGGGGCTGGCCGATCCCGCGCCGATCACCCGGCACACCCCCTGGTGGCTGCTGATGCTGCGGCTCATGGCGGTGGCGGCGGCGATCCTGGCGCTCGCCGGTCCGGTCTGGAGGCCGGGGCCGCAGACCGTCGGCACAGGGCCGCTGCTGCTGGTCGTGGATGCGGGCTGGGCGGCGGCGCCGGGCTGGCCCGAGGCGCAGGCGCGGGGGATTTCGGCGCTGGACCAGGCGCAGGGGCAGGGCAGGCCGGTGGCGTTGTGGATCGCGGACGGGCAGGGCGGCCGTGGCGCAGGCCCGGTGTTCGGCACGGGCGCCGAGGCCGCCGCAGCCCTGCGCGCCGCTGCGCCGCAGGCTTGGGGAACGCGTTATCCCGATGATCCGGCGGCGATGCTGGCCGGGGCACCCGAGCGGTTCGATACGCTCTGGCTTGCCGATGGGCTGGACCATCCGGGCCGCGCGGGGCTGCTGCAGGCGCTGGCTGCGCGGGGCGCCGTGACCGTGGTGCCGCCGCGGCGCATCCTGCGCTCGCTGGCGCTGGACGGGGCGCCGCAGCCTGCGCTGGTCATGCGGGCCTCGGCACCGGGGCCGCTGCCCGACGTGCTGGCGATGGGACCGGACCCGCAGGGGGTGCAGCGCCAGCTTGCGCGCCTGACCCCGCCCGAAGCCGTGGCCGCGCCCGATGGCACTGTTGCCGCCACCCTGCCCATCGACCTGCCGCCCGAGCTGCGCAACCGCGTCACCCGCTTTGCCATCGAGGGCGAGGCCTCGGCGGGCGCGGTGGTGCTTGCCGACGACCGGGTGAAACGCCGCAAGGTGGCGCTGGTGGGCGACGCCCGCGCGACCGAGGGGCAGAGCCTGCTGTCGCCGCTGCATTACCTGCGGCAGGCGCTGGCCCCGTCGAGTGATCTCATCGAAGGCGGCCTGGCCGATGTCCTGCCCGCCGCGCCTGATGTCGTGGTCCTGGTCGATGCCGCCCCCGGCGCCAATGCCGATGCGCTTGCGGAATGGGTCGAGGACGGGGGGCTGCTGATCCGCTTTGCCGGGCCCCGCATGGCGGCGCAGGAAACGCTGGCCGACGATCCCCTGCTGCCGGTGCGCCTGCGCCCCGGCGGCCGCGATGCGGGGGGCGCGCTCAGCTGGGGCGAGCCGCGGGGGATCTCTTCCTTCGCGGCGGACGGGCTGTTCGCGGGGCTAGCGGTCCCGCACGAGGTGACGGTCCGGGCGCAGTTGCTGCCCGAACCCGACCCGGACCTGTCCGGCCGCACGCTGGCACAGCTTGCCGACGGCACGCCGCTGGTCACCCGCGCCCCCCTTGGCGAAGGGCAGGTCATGCTGGTCCACACCACGGCCAATGCGGAATGGAGCAACCTCGCCCTGTCGGGCCTGTTCGTGGGCATGCTGGACCGGGTGGTGCAATCCGCCCGCCGCAGCCCCGCCGATCCTGCCGACACGGCCGAGGCCGCGCATTGGACGGCCGAGACCGTGCTGGACGGCTTCGGCCGTCCGCAAGCGCCCGAGGGGCTGGCCCCGGTCGCGGCGGCGGATTTCGCGGCGGGGCCGGGCCCGCTTGCCCCGGCCGGCGTCTATGCCGCGGCCGAGCGCCGGGCGGCCCTGAACGCGGGCGGGCCCTTGCCCCCCGCCGCATGGCCCGGCGCCACGGTCGAGGCGGCGGACACCGCCCCCGGCACGCCGCTGGCCGGCCGGCTCCTGGCGCTGTCAGCCGTGGTGCGGGCCGGCGACGCGCTGGGCGAGATCCGCGACGTCTTCGGCGCCGT
>NZ_JAUNPC010000050.1:3231-19892 GCF_030536915.1 Paracoccus sp. (in: a-proteobacteria) | reverse complement strand
CCCGGATCGCGTCGAAGATCGCAGGATCGCGCGTGGAAAGCGTCTCGGTGAAGAAGCCCGATCGGAACGGGTGTTGGTTCATGCCTTGTCTCCTTGTCGGCTATCCGGTCCAGCCAAGCGCGGTCGAGATGCAGTTCATCGTCTGCATCAGCGCGATGGAATTCTTCGTATCGGCCCGCTCGCGGTTGTCGCGCAACAGCCTGACCTGCAGGTCATGGACCCGGTCCAGGTCGGCGCGCACATGGCCGAACCGCGCCGCCATGTTGGTGAAGCGCCCGCCAACATCGAGACCCGCGTTCAGGAAGGCCACGGCCGCGCAACTGCGGTCGTATTCCTGCGTGATCCGGTCCAGAATATCCTGCCTGACCGCCGCATCCGACACCAGCGCCGCATATCTCGCGGCGATCCCCATGTCCGCATGGAACAGCGATTTCTCGACCTCGTCCACGATCAGGCGGAAGATGCGGGACTGCTGGAACATCCGGCGCAGAAGCACGTCGCCCTCGTCGCGGTGAAAGCGGCGGAAGGTGTCGATGGCCGAGCCAAAGCCATACCAGCCGGTGATGAGATGCCGGTTCTGCGACCAGGCGAAGACCCAGGGGATCGCCCGCAGGTCGTCAAGGCTGGCGGCGCCGAAACGCCGGGGCGGGCGCGAGCCAATCTTCAGCAGCGCCAGTTCCTCGACCGGGCTGGCTTGGGTGAAATAGCTGATGAAGCCGGGGCGGTGCAGCAGCGCCCGGTAGGCGGTGAAGGACATGTCCGACAGGGCTTCCAGCGTGTCGTGGAACTCGGGCCGGACGGGCTCGGGCGCGGTCTTCAGCGATTGCGCCATCACGGATGATGCCAGCAGTTCAAGCTGGTATTCCGCCGTGCCGCGATTGGCGAATTTCGACGACACGACCTCGCCCTGTTCGGTGGTGCGCAACTGGCCGTCGATCGTGCCCTGCGGCTGGGCGGCGATGGCGCGTTCCGTCGGCGCCCCCCCGCGGCTGACCGAGCCGCCCCGCCCGTGGAAGAAGGTCGGGGCCAGCCCGTGGCGCGCCAGCGTCCGGGCGATGCTGCGCTGCGCCTTTTCCAGTTCCCACGTCGAGCAGACGAAGCCCCCGTCCTTGTTGCTGTCGGAATAGCCCAGCATGATCTCGACCCGGTGCTCGGCCGCGAGGCTGCGGCGGGCCAGGGGGACGCGCAGCAGTTCGTCGAGGATCTGGGGCGCGGCGCGCAGGTCGGCGATGGTCTCGAACAGCGGCACGACCTGCAGGTCCAGCCGCTCGGTCCCGAAGCCGGCATAGCGGGCCAGCAGGAACACGCCCAGCAGGTCGTCGCAGGATCGCGTCATCGACAGGATGAAGGGTCCCACCGCCAGCGGATCGGCCCCGAAGCGCATCCGGTGCATCAGCCGCAGCAGCGTTAGAAGTTCGGCCGCCTCATCGCCCAGAAAGCCGGGGTCAGGCTCGGGCAGGTCGGCCTGCCCCAGTTCGGCCCGCAGCCGGCGCGACCATTCGGCGGTGCCGTATTCCGGCGCGGGGCCGGCCTGCGACCAGATCGCGGCCAGCGCCCGCGTCGTCACCGACGAGTTCTGCCGCACGTCCAGCGTCACCGTGCGGAAGCCGAAGACCTCGGCCTGCCAGCGCAGCGGGCGCACCAGCAGGTGGCCCAGCCGCTCGGCCCCGATGCCGGCAAGGGCCGTCTCGACCTTGCGAAGCTCGGCGATGAAGTCGCGGACATGGCGATAGGCGCCGGGTCCGTCCTCGGCCGTGGCGGTGATGCGGTGCTGGATCGCGCTCATGGCCTGGCGGAAAAGTTCGCCGGGATTGCGGCGGCGGGCCTCGTCGGGCAGGGGGGCGGCCTCGATCACCGATTGCAGCAGCTCGCGGGCGTCCTGCGGCAGGGCGGAAATCTCGCTGCTGATGCTCAGGCGCCGCACCGCCAGTGTCAGGCCCTGCATGTAATGGGCGATGATCGCCTTCTTTCCGGCGGCAAGGGCAATGCCCGTCGTCTCGGCGGTGACATGGGGGTTGCCGTCGCGATCGCCGCCGATCCAGGAATGAAAGCGCAGCAGCGGAACCCCGTGCTCCTCGGGGCCGAGGCGCGGGGCCACCGCCTCCTGGAACCGCCGCAGCACGTTGGGCGCGGCGTCGAACAGGCTGTCGCGGAAGAACTGCAGGCCCCATTCGATCTCGTCCAGCGGCGTGGGGCGCTGACGGCGCAATTCGCCGGTCAGCCAGAGCAGGTCGATCTCGCCTTCGATGGCCGACAGCAGCCCTTCCCTTTCGCGCGGGGTCCAGCGGTCGGTTTCAAGGTTCACCAGCGCCCGGTAGATGCGGCGGTGGATTTCCAGCACGGTGACGCGCTTGGCCTCGGTCGGATGCGCGGTCAGGGTCGGCCCGACACAAAGCCGGCGGGTGACCCGCCGGAAACTGTCCGGCGCCATCTCGGGCGCGGCGGCCAGCACGCGGGCAAAGCTGCCCGCGACGGCGGCGGGGCCTTCGTTCGTTTCGACCACCCGCCGGCCGCGGGTCGCCGCATTCTCGTCGATGATGCGCAGAAGCTGGAACCAGATGTCCAGCCCCTGCAGCCAGGCGGTCATGTCCGCGCCCGCCGGCAGGTTCCCGTCCTCGCCCAGCAGCATGGGCAGGACCTGGGGGGCGCGGCGGGCGATGACATTGCGCCACAGCCCCTCCAGTTCGGCGCGCAGCCGGTCGGCATAGCCGGTGCCGGCATCCTCGGGCTGCGCCATGCCGACCATCGCCGCCCGCATCAGTTCACCCGGTCGCGCGGTTCGCGCCCTGCGAAGAAGTCCTGCAGGTTGTCGATGACGCGGAAGCCCATGGCCTCGCGCGCCTCGCGCGTGGCGCTGCCCAGGTGCGGCAGCATCACCAGCCGGTCCGAGGCCACCAGTTGCGGGTTGATGTCCGGCTCTCCGTCGAAGACATCCAGCGCCGCGCCGCCGATCGTCTCGAACCACAGCGCGTGCAGCAGGGCGGATTCGTCGATCACCTCGCCCCGCGCGGTGTTGATCAGGAAGGCGCCGGGCCGCATCAGCGCCAGCCGGGCCGAGTTGATGAGGTGGCGGTTCTGCGCCCCGCCGGGGCAATGCAGCGAGACGAAGTCGCACATCGGCATCAGCTCGTCGATGCTGTCCACCTGGGTCGCGTCGCACCGGGCCAGCACCTCGGGCGCGACCGGGCTGCGGTTGTAGGCGAGGATCTTCATCCCGAAGCCGTGATGGGCGCGGCGGGCCATTTCCTGGCCGATGCGGCCATAGCCCACGATCCCCAGCGTCTTGCCCGACACCTTGGTGCCGACCAGATGCGTCGGCCGCCAGCCGGTCCAGCGGCCCTCGCGGATCTCGCGCTCGCCCTCGCCCGCGCGGCGGGCGACCATCAGCAGCAGCGTCATCGCCAGGTCGGCCGTGCATTCGCTCAGCACGTCGGGGGTGTTGGTGACGACGATGCCGTGCTGGCCCACGCGGTTCAGGTCGATGTGGCTGTAGCCTACGCCGTAATTCGCCAGGATGCGCGTCTGCGGCCTGTCGCATTCCAGCGCGGGCGCGCCGATCCTGTCCGTCACCGTCGGCAGGATCGCGTCATATTCCCGGATCGCCGCCCGGAAATCCGTGGGCGTCAGGGGCCTGTCGGCGGTGTTCAACCGGACGTCGAAGATGTCCGACAGGCGCGCCTCGACCGCTGCGGGCCAGCGGCGGGTGACGAGGACTCGGGGTCTTGCCATGGTCTTGCCCTTTCTACTGCAGGACGCGGGCGATGGTCGCCCCGATCACGGCCGGGTTCTCGGCCATCGTCACCCCGGCCGCCGCCAGGATTTCCACCTTCTCGGACGCGCTTTCGCCGAAGGCCGAGATGATCGCCCCCGCATGGCCCATGGTCCGGCCCTTGGGCGCGGTCAGGCCCGCGACATAGGCGATGACCGGCTTGCTGACATGGTCGCGGATGTATTCCGCGGCCTCGGCTTCCTGCGGGCCGCCGATCTCGCCGATCAGGCAGATGGCGTGGGTGTCGTCGTCATTCTCGAAATGCTCGATCACGTCGCGGAAGGACGAGCCGTTGATCGGATCGCCCCCGATCCCCACGCTGGTCGAGACGCCGATCCCCAGTTCCTTGAGCTGGGACGCCGCCTCGTAGCCCAGCGTGCCCGACCGCCCGACGATGCCGACATGGCCGGGCAGGTAGATATGGCCCGGCATGATCCCCAGCATGGCCTTGCCGGGGCTGATCGTGCCCGCGCAGTTGGGGCCGGTCAGGATCATGCGCCGTTCCTTGGGATAGCGGTACATGTAGCGCTTGACCCGGATCATGTCCTGCGCGGGGATGCCGTCGGTGATGCAGACGCAGTAGCGGATGCCCGCGTCCGCGGCCTCCATGATGCTGTCGGCGGCGGCGGGCGGGGGAACGAAGACCAGCGTCGCATCCGCGCCGGTCTCGGCCACCGCTTCCTTCATGCTGTTGAAGACCGGCACGCCCTCGGCGGTCTCGCCGCCCTTGCCGGGCACCACCCCGCCCACGACATTGGTGCCGTAGTCCAGCATCTCGCGGGTGTGGAAGCGGGCCATCTTGCCGGTGATGCCCTGGACGAGCACACGGGTTTCGCGATCGAGAAGAATGCTCATCACACGGCCTTCAGCTTGGGGTTGCGGTGGGTATCGGCGCGCCAGGCCATCACGGCGCGCTCGGCGGCTTCCATCAGGGTGGTGGCGCGGATCAGCGGCAACCCGCTTTGCGCCAGGATCTGCTGGCCTTCCTTGACGTTGGTGCCGGCCAGCCGGACCACCACGGGCACGTCCACCGGCTCGTCGCGCAGGGCGCGGACGACCCCCTCGGCCACCCAGTCGCAGCGGTTGATGCCGGCGAAGATGTTGACCAGGATCGCCTGCACGTTCCTGTCCGACATCACCAGCCGGAAGGCCTTGGCCACCCGCTCGGGCGTGGCGCCGCCGCCGATGTCGAGGAAGTTCGCAGGCTCGCCCCCCGCCAGCTTGATCGTGTCCATCGTCGCCATCGCCAGACCCGCGCCGTTGACGATGCAGCCGATGTTGCCGTCCAAGCCCACATAGGACAGGCCGCGGTCGGCGGCGCGGGATTCGCGCGGGTCCTCCTGCGACTTGTCCCGCAGTTCCGAGATCTGGGGATGGCGGAACAGGGCGTTGGTGTCGAAGGTCATCTTGGCGTCCAGCGCCAGGATGCGGTCGTCCGAGGTGACGACCAGCGGGTTCACCTCGACCATGGTGGCGTCGAGGTCGCGGAAGGCGCGGTAGCAGCCCAGAAGCGTGCGGACCATCTGCGGGACCAGCGCGGGCTTGATCCCCAGCGCGAAGGCGATCTCGCGGCACTGGAATTCCTGCAGGCCGACGGCGGGTTCCACCGTGGCGCGCACGATGCTGTCGGGGCGCTGGGCCGAGATGTCCTCGATCTCCATCCCGCCCTCGGCGCTGGCGACGATCATCACCCGCTGGCTGGCGCGGTCCAGGACGAAGCCGAGGTAGATTTCCCGCGCGATCGGGACGGCGGCCTCGACATAGACGCGGTAGATGCCCTTTCCCTCGGGTCCGGTCTGGTGGGTGACCAGCTTCTGGCCGAACATGGCCTCGGTCACCTCCTGGATCTCGGTGTCGCTGCCGCAGAGCTTGACGCCCCCCGCCTTGCCGCGCCCGCCGGCATGGACCTGCGCCTTCACCACCCAGCGGTCGCCGCCCATCTCGCGGGCGCGGTAGGTCGCCTGCTCGGGGCTGTAGGCTAGGGCGCCCTGCGGGATGCCCACGCCGAAGTCGCGCAGGATCTCCTTGGCCTGGTATTCATGGATGTCCATCCTGGGTCTCCTCCCCCTTGTGGCGCCGTTATTCGGCCGCGACCATCGCCTGGTAATGCTGTTCGAGACGGTCGTTGACCCGGCCCATGTCGATGTCGGCGCCCATCTTCCGCATGGCCGCGGCAAAGCGCGTCACGATGTCGGTGATGGCATTCTGGTTCAGCAGGTTCAGGATGCCGATGCGGACCTGCACCGGCTCGGACAGCGTGGGCCAGATGCCGAAGCCCGCGGCGCGGCAGGCCTGCACCAGTTCCGCCTCGCGCCCCGCCAGCTTCTCGGGCAGGTTCAGCACCACCAGCGAGGTCATGTTGGACGTGACCTTGCAGCCCATCGCCTCGACCGCGTCGCGCAGCGCGGCCTCGTGGAAGGCATAGGCGCGGGCGCGCCCGGCCACGGTCTGCTGCAAGGTGATGCGCAGCGCCTCGTGGAAGGCCGCGACCGCATAGGCGCTGTGGGTCCGGTGATAGGTGCCCTTTTCCACGTCGCGGCCGTCGATGATGCCCCAGTGCCGCGCCTCGAGGATCGGGTGATGCACGAAGGTCCGGCAGCCGGTCCGGCGCAGGTTGTCGATGTAGCGGTCGGTGAAGGACACCGGCGCATAGGTCAGCGGCAGGCAGCAGATGCCCTTCTGCGGGCAGGAGGCCCAGCCGGCCACGCCGGGATAGTCGTCGATGCGGAAATCCTCGACGCCAAGGGACGAGACCGCGTCGATCAGCCCCATCACGCCATGCTTCTCGCAGGCGTCCGAAAAGCCGCGCAGGTCGTTGATCCGGCCCGAGCCGGTTTCCCAATGCGCCATGGCGGCCCATTTCGGCTTGTGTTCGGCCAGCGCGGCCTCGACGGTCTCGGCGGTCACGGACTGGCCATGGGGCACGGCCACGATCTGGACCGAAGCCGGCTGCGGGTCCATCGGATTGGCCGCCAGTTCCTCGGCCGTCGCGGCCTTCATCCGCAGGGTCAGCCCGTCGATGCCGGAAAACGTGCCGTTGGCGAAGACCACCACCTTGTCGCCCGGCATCACCGCGCTGAACAGGCAGTCGAGCCCGCTCCACCCGGTGCCGGCCACGCCGAAGGTATGGATATTCGCCGTGCCCATCACCTCGCGCAGCATCAGCTTGGATTCGATCATGCCGCGCAGGACATCGGCCTGCATGTGATCGGCCATCCCCGCGCTGGCAAAGCGTTTCAGCACGCGCGCATCGGTGTTGCCGGGCCCCGGTCCCGCCGCGATGGTGTCCGGGATCTCGAGTTGCGGGAAGATTGCGACTTCGGCCATGATCTTTCCTTCAGGTGAACATTTCTTGCTCATCAGGAAAGACGTTCTGGACCCTTCCCACAACGTAAGATTATGTTGCAGTCAGGTATCTAAATGGGTGGGCCATTTCCCACCCGAACGGGCAGGGGCGGGCGTCACGGTCCCGTGATCATAGCCTTTCAGGATCAAGGATTCATCATGCGCACTGTCGAAAGTTCGGAACGCGCGATCTCGATCATCCTTGCCGACAGCAACCCGCTGGTGTTGTCGGCCCTGTCCGAGGTCTTCGAGCGCGACGCCCGGTTCTCGCTGCTGACCACCTCGGCCACGGCCGAGGGGTTTCTGGCCACCGCGACGCGGATTCCGGCGCAGGTGGGCATCATCGAATGGAACCTGCCCGCCATGGGCGGGGCGCGGCTGATGGAACGGTTGCGCGACGAGCCGTCCGCCCCCCGGATCGTCGTCTATGGCGACCAGGCGAGCGAGGCGCATCTGGGCGCGCTGGCCGCCGGGGCTGCGGGCTTCGTGCCGCGCAGCGGCGCGGTCGGGACGCTGCTCGACACCTGCCTTGCGGTGGCGCAGGGCAAGATGGTCTTCCCCTATCTCGACGTGCGCGACCTGCAGAACAACCTGCTGCAGAGCCTGTCGCGGCGCGAAGCCGACATGCTGGAAGCCCTGTCGCGGGGGCTGACGAACCGCGAGCTGGCGAAAGAGCTTGGAATCTCGGCCAACACCGTCAAGTTCCACCTGTCGAACCTTTACGACAAGCTTTCGGTCCGCAGCAGGGCGCAGGCGATCGCCTATTACTATTCCAGCAAACAGAAGCAAAACCCGTGAGTTGCAGGGCAGGTCCAAGCGCGCATACGACCATTGGCGTAACTTTCCGTAAGTTTTGTTGATTGACAGGAAACAATATTCCGCCCTTCCTGCGCCCATCCCCCGACAATCAGCAGGAGCATGAGCCATGAGCTTCCATCCCATCGAACAGGCCCCCGCCCGCCTGAACCGCAGCGAACTCGCCGTGCCGGGCAGCCAGCCCGCGATGTTCGAAAAGGCCGCCGCCTCCGAAGCGGACGTGGTCTTCCTCGACCTCGAGGACGCGGTGGCGCCGGATGAGAAGGCGCAGGCGCGCAAGAACATCATCAAGGCCCTGAACGAGATCGACTGGGGCAAGAAGACCATGTCGCTGCGAATCAACGGGCTCGATACGCATTACATGTATCGCGACGTGGTCGATGTCGTCGAACAGGCGGGCGAGCGGCTGGACCTCATCATGATCCCCAAGGTCGGCACCGCCGCCGACGTCTATGCCGTGGACATGCTGGTCACGCAGGTCGAGGACGCCAAAGGCTACAAGAAGCGCATCGGCTTCGAGCACATCATCGAGACCGCGCTGGGCATGCAGAACATCAGCGAGATCGCCGCGGCCTCGAAGCGCAACGAAAGCCTGCATTTCGGCGTGGCCGACTATGCCGCCAGCACCCGCGCCCGCACCACCATCATCGGCGGCGTGAACGAGAACTACTCGGTCCTGACCGACAAGGACGCGGATGGCGACCGTCAGGTCCATTGGGGCGACATGTGGCATTACGCGCTGTCGCGGATGGTTGTCGCCGCCCGCGCCAATGGCTTGCGCCCGATCGACGGCCCCTTTGGCGACTTTTCGGACCCCGAGGGCTACAAGGCCGCCGCCTACCGCGCCGCCGTGCTGGGCTGCGAGGGGAAGTGGGCGATCCATCCCAGCCAGATCGCGCTGGCCAACGAGGTGATGAGCCCGTCCGACGCCGAGGTCGAGCGCGCCCAGAAGATCCTCGCCGCCATGGCCGAGGCCGAGGCCGCGGGCAAGGGCGCCGTCTCGCTGGACGGGCGGCTGATCGACTATGCCTCGATCCGTCAGGCCGAGGTGCTGGTCCAGAAGGCCCGGCAGATCGCTGCATGACACCGGGGATTGCCGAGATGCGCGCCCTGGCACGAAAGCTTTACGACGAGGCCGTTCGCGCGGCCGATCCCGCCCTGGCCGTGCGCCGGCATTTCGACAAGCACCCCCCCGCCGAACTTCCGGCGGGGGGCCGCAACATCCTGATCGCCATCGGCAAGGCCGCCCCCGCCATGCTGGCCGAGGCGATGGGCCATGTCCCCGGCCCGGCCGAGGCGCTGGCGGTCACGCATGACGGCAATGGCCGGGACATTCCCGGCGCCCGCGTCCTGACCGCCAGCCACCCCGAGCCGGACGAGGCCGGGCTGCGCGCCGGGCAGGAAATCATCGCGCTGCTGGACGGGGCAGGGGCGCAGGACCGGGTCTATGCGCTGATCTCGGGCGGCGGCTCGGCGCTGGTGCCCGCGCCGCGCCCGCCCCTGACGCTGGCCGACAAGCAGCAGGTGAACCGGCTGCTTCTGGCCAGCGGGCTGGACATCGTGCAGGTCAACCTGATCCGCCAGCAACTCTCCGACCTCAAGGGCGGCGGCTTCCTGCGCCATGCCGCCCCGGCCCCGGTGCGGGCGCTGATCCTGTCGGACGTGATCGGCAACGACCTCGGCGCCATCGCCAGCGGCCCGACCGTCGCTCCGCTCGGCACGCCCGAGGATGCGCTGGCGCTGCTGGCCCGGAAGGGACTTCTGGACCGGCTGCCACCCGCGGTGACGGCACTTCTGAAAGAGGGAAATCAGTTCCCCCTCGCGCCTCCGGCAGAGAATCACCTGATCGGCAGCAACGAGATCTCGCTTGCCGCCATCCGCGACGCGGTCCCGCAGGGATGGCAGGCCCGCATCGTCAGCGACCGCCTGACCGGCGACGTGGGCAAGGCCGCCGCGCGGATCGCGCAGGCCGCCGCGCAGGCCGCCCCCGGCCGCCCCGAAGTCCTTGTCTTCGGCGGCGAGACCACGGTCACGCTGCGGGGAACAGGGCGCGGCGGGCGCAACCAGGAACTGGCGCTGCGGCTGGCCATGCTGGGGCGTGACTGGTGGCGTCCCTGGGTCTTTCTCAGCGGCGGGACCGACGGCCGGGATGGCCCGACCGATGCCGCGGGCGGGCTGGTCGATGGCGGCACCCTGGGGCGGATCGGGACCGCAGGCCGGGATGCCGCGGCCCTGCTGGCCAACAACGACAGCCACGCGGCCCTGAGGGCTGCGGGCGACCTGCTGATCGCCGGCGCGACCGGCACCAACGTCGCCGACGTCCAGGTGCTGCTGCTGGCCTGATGCTGTCCCATGCCGCGGTATGGCTGGCACAGGTCATGAGAGACGGGCGGCAAAGGGTCTTCGAGGCTGAAATCCGGTTTGCAAACCGCTTCCAAGCTGTTGACCTGACGACCTTGCGCCGGATGACGGCTTGAAGAACCGCCAGGCAGGTTCAGGGTTTCACACAGTCTCCGAGCGCCGCAGGCTGTCAGTCCGAATTCTCTCGCCCCGGCTATTCTTCCCACCAAGACCGGCCCCGCAGGGGCTTTGGGCGGATAGCGGCTTTCATGGCGCTGTCATCGGGGCTATACCCCGCGCGGACCGTCAAAGGGGTTTATTCATGGCAAATGTGGTGGTGGTCGGCGCCCAGTGGGGCGACGAGGGCAAGGGCAAGATCGTCGACTGGCTGTCCGAGCGCGCCGACGTGATCGCCCGCTTCCAGGGCGGCCACAACGCGGGCCACACGCTGGTCATCGGCAACGAGGTCTTCAAGCTGTCGCTGCTGCCCTCGGGGATCGTCCGCAAGAACAAGCTGGCCGTCATCGGCAACGGCGTCGTGCTGGACCCCTGGGCGCTGTTTGCGGAAATCGACAAGCTGGCGGGGCAGGGCGTCGCCATTTCCACCGAGAACCTGATGATCGCGGAAAACACGCCGCTGATCCTGCCGCTGCACCAGGACCTCGACAAACTGCGCGAGGAAGCCGCGGGCGCCTCGAAGATCGGCACCACCGGCCGCGGCATCGGCCCGGCCTATGAGGACAAGGTCGGCCGCCGGACGATCCGCCTGGCCGACCTTTCCGACGAGGAAACGCTGGACCAGCGCCTCGACCGCCTGCTGGCGCACCACGACCCGCTGCGCCAAGGCCTCGGCGCCGAGCCCATCGACCGCGCCGAGCTGAAGGCGAAGCTCATGGAGATCGCGCCGAAGCTGCTGCCCTATGCCCAGCCGGTCTGGAAGATCATGGCCGACGCCCGGAAATCCGGCAAGCGCATCCTGTTCGAAGGCGCGCAGGGCGCGCTTCTGGACATCGACTTCGGCACCTATCCCTATGTCACCTCCTCGACCACCATGTCGGGGGCGGCGGCCAGCGGCACCGGCATGGGGCCGGGCGCGATCGGTTACGTGCTGGGGATCGTGAAAGCCTACACCACCCGCGTCGGCTCCGGCCCCTTCCCGACGGAACTGACCGACGAGATCGGCCAGCGGCTGGGCGAGCGCGGGCATGAGTTCGGCACCGTCACCGGCCGCAAGCGCCGCTGCGGCTGGTTCGATGCGGCGCTGGTGCGCCAGACCTGCGCGATTTCCGGCGTGAACGGCATCGCCCTGACCAAGCTGGACGTGCTGGACGGCTTCGAGACGCTGAAGATCTGCACCGGCTACACCGTGGACGGCGAGCATTACGACTACCTGCCGACCGCCGCCGCCCTGCAGGCCCGCGCCCAGCCGGTCTACGAGGAAATCGAGGGCTGGTCGGAATCGACCGAAGGCGCGCGGTCCTGGGCCGACCTGCCCGCCGCGGCGATCAAGTATGTCCGCCGGATCGAGGAACTGATCCAGTGCCCCGTCGCGTTGCTGTCGACAAGCCCCGAACGCGAGGACACCATCCTTGTCACCGACCCCTTCGCCGACTGATCCATGCGCGTCCTGATCCTCGACGGCCATCCCGACAGCGACCGGCTGACCCAGTCGCTGCTGGACGCCTATGAGGAGGGACTTTCCCCCGGCACCCGCGTCGCGCGGCTGGCCGTCCGCGATCTCGACTTCGACCCAAACCTGCGGCGCGGCTACGAGACGATCCAGGAATGGGAACCCGACCTGCACCTGCTGTGGCAGGCGATGCTGGCCGCCGACCATATCGTGCTGGGCTTTCCCCTGTGGTGGGGGGCGGAACCGGCCCGGCTCAAGGGCCTGTGGGATCGGCTGATCCTTCCCGCCAAGGCGTTCACGGTGGCCGAGGGGGCGCTGTTGCCCGATCCGATGCTGTCGGGCCGTTCCGTCGATATGATCGTGACGATGGACACGCCGCCGCTGCTTTACCGGATTATCATGCGCGACCCGCTGGGCGCGCGGATGGGCTGGCAGGTGCTTGGCTACTGCGGCCTGGCGCCCATCCGCCGGATCTACCTCGGCCGCGTCCGCGAGGGCGAGGCCGAACGCAACATGCCCCGCTGGCGCTGCCGCCTGCATGGCGCGGCCGCCACCGCCCTGCGGCTGCGCCGCCGCCCCACCGCCCGCCGCATCGCGGCCAAGGCGCAGGAACGCGACACATGAACCTGCAGCAACGCAAACGCTGGTCGCTGGTGCTGCTGCTGGTCTGGATGCCGGCCTGGATCGTCATCGCCGTGACCTTCATCAACTGGCTGGACGCCCGCTTCGGCCGGATGCCGATCTGGGCCGAGGTGCCGGTCTATATCTTCCTCGCCTTTGCCTGGGTCCTGCCCTTCCGCCGCGTCTTCCGGGGCGTCGGCCGGGGGGAATGACCCCGCTTCTCGCCTCGGCCGCCGGCGTCACCCTGATCGGCGGCGGCGCGGTGACGGCCGAGGATCTGGCCCAGGTGCTGGCGCTGGCCCCCGCGCTCGCGGCGGCGGACAGCGGCGCCGACCGGGCGCTGGCGGATGGCCTCATGCCGCAGGCGGTGATCGGCGATCTCGATTCGATCTCGGATGCCGCCCGCGCGGCCATCCCGCCCGACCGGCTGCACCATGTCCCCGAACAGGAAACGACCGATTTCCAGAAATGCCTGACGCGCATCGTCGCGCCCTTCGTCGTGGCGGTGGGCTTCACCGGCCCGCGCACCGATCACCTGCTGGCCTGCCTGACCACGCTTGTCCAAGTGCCGCGCCCCTGCCTGCTGCTGGGGGGCGAGGACGCGATCTTCGCCGCGCCCGCCCGGCTGGCGCTGGACCTGCCGCCGGGCACCCGGTTGTCCCTTTACCCGCTCGGCCCCGTCACCGGCACCAGCCGTGGCCTGCGCTGGCCCATCGACGGCCTGACGCTCGACCCCGCCCGGCGCACCGGCACCTCGAACGAGACGGCCGGCCTCGTCGAACTGGCGCTCGACGGCCCCTGCCTCGTGATCCTGCCCCGCGAACATGCCGCCGTCGCCATCCGGGCCATCGTCGCCGCCTGAGCATTTCTTCTTCGTCGAAATATCCCGGGGTGAGGCCCGGAACGGGCCGAGGGGCAGCGCCCCTCACGGCTGCGCCGCATCTTCCCCTTGCCCGCGCGCCATGCCACCCTGCCACCGCCGCGAAGGAGACAACCATGCCCGTCAAGAACCGCTTTGCCGAGCTTCACCCCGAGATCACCGCCTGGCGGCGGGACTTCCACGAGAACCCGGAACTGGACTACGACGTCCATCGCACCGCCGCCCGCGTGGCCGAACTGCTGCGCGGCTTCGGCGTCGACGAGGTGACGGAAGGCGTGGGCCGCACCGGCGTGGTCGGCGTCATCAGGGGCCGCAGCGACAGCAGCGCCCGCGTCATCGGGCTGCGCGCCGACATGGACGCCCTGCCGATCACCGAGGCGACGGGGGCCGGATACGCCTCGAAGACGCCGGGCGTCATGCATGCCTGCGGTCATGACGGGCATACGGCCATGCTGCTCGGGGCGGCGAAATACCTGGCCGAGACGCGCAACTTCGACGGCACCGCCGTGGTGATCTTCCAGCCCGCCGAGGAAGCCGGCGGCGGCGGTCAGGCGATGGTGCAGGACGGGCTGGTGGACCGCTGGGGCATCCAGGAGTTTTACGCCATGCACAACCTGCCCGGCCTGCCCGCCGGCCAGTTCGCCATCCGCGACGGCGCGATGATGGCCGCCGCCGACACCTTCGAGATCCTGCTGACCGGCAAGGGCGGCCACGCGGCCCGCCCCCATGACGGCGTGGACACGACCTTGATGGCCGCGCAGGTGATCGTGGCGCTGCAATCCATCGTTTCGCGCAACGTCGATCCGCTGCACAGCGCCGTGGTCTCGGTCTGCGTGGTCGAGACGAGCAGCCGTGCCCATAACATCATCCCCCAGACCGTCCGCCTGCGCGGCACGGCCCGCAGCCTTGATCCCGCCGTCCGTGATCTGGTCGAGGAACGGCTGCACAGCATCGCCACCGGCGTGGCCGCGGCGATGGGCGGCTCGGCCGAGGTGGACTACCAGCGCGGCTATCCGGTGACGGTGAACGATCCGCAGGCCACCGCCCATGCGGCCGAGGTCGCCCGGCAGGTCGCGGGCGAGGTCGACTTGGACATCATGCCCATGATGGCGGGCGAGGATTTCAGCTACATGCTGCTGGAACGCCCCGGCGCCTATATCTTCACGGGCAACGGCGACACGGCGATGCTCCACCACCCGGCCTATGACTTCAACGACGAGGCCATCCCGGCGGGTTCAAGCTGGTATGCCGGCATGATCGAGGCGCGGATGCCCGCCGCGTGACGCAGGCCCTGCCGCCGCAGCTTGCGGCCCAGCTTGACCTGCTGGGTCTGGGCGCGGGCTTCGTCCCGCCGCCCGAGGTCGGTCTTGCCGCACGGCAGGGCCTTGCCCTGCGCCGCCGCCATGGACGCGGCGGCACCGAAGTCGGCCTTGCCCGCGCCGCCACCTTGGCCGCCCTTCGCCCCCATTCAGCCCGCGAGATGCGGGTGATCGCGGCTTGGTTCGCCCGCTTCGCCTACCTGCGCGGGCGGGGGCGCTGGGACGACGCCGCGAACCCCTCGACGGGCTATATCGCCTGGCTGCTCTGGGGCGGCGATGCCGGGCGCGCTTGGGTCGAGGCCCGCCGCGCCGACTGGTCGTGACCCCGCGCCCGCCTCAGCTTCGATAAACCTCAAGCTCGGGCAGGTCGGTCAGGTCCGCGCCCAGCGTCGTCAGCGCCGGCAGCGACACCTGGCTGCCGGCCGAGGCCGGGCCGGGCAGGGGGATCAGGTCCACGTTCACCGACCGCCCCGAGGCCGCGTCCACGATCCGGCCCTTGCCGGGTGCGCTGACCAGCGGCGTCTTGATCCAGAACCCGCCCTCGGTCGCATCCCCCAGCGAGGCGATGGTGGTGCCGAGCCGCCCGCCCGCCGCACTCGGCTGCGTGGCCGCCGCCTTCTCGGCCGCCGAGGCGTCAAGCTGCGCCACCGGCTGCGAGCCTGCCGGCCGCTGCAGCGACCCGGCCGCGGGCGCGGCGCTGACCGTCGCCGCCGGGGTCCGCGGAGGGGCCCCTGGCCGCAGGTCGGACATCATGTCGCAACCGGCCAGCGCCAGAACCAGCGCGGCAGAGCAAAGAATGGGGCGGATCGTCATGTCGTATCCCTTGTGCATGAACCGTGCATCACCTGTGCATGGGTTGTGACCGCGATTTTGCGCTGCCCGCCGCCCCCCTGTCCACGCCCCGCGCGCAACCCGGCGGCAAGCCGCCATCCTTGTGCCGCCGGTGCCACGGTCCTATGTAGCCCTCATGTCTGCCGCGCCCCTGATCGACCCCTTCGCCCGCCCGATCACCTATCTGCGGGTGTCGGTCACCGACCGATGCGATTTCCGCTGCACCTATTGCATGGCCGAGCACATGCAGTTCCTGCCGAAAGCCGAGCTGCTGACGCTGGAGGAACTGGAGCGCCTGGCGGGCGCCTTCATCGACCTCGGCGTGCGCAAGCTGCGGATCACCGGGGGCGAGCCTCTGGTGCGGCGCAACATCATGTCCTTCTTCCACGTCATGTCGGACCGGCTGGGGCAGGGCCTGGACGAACTGACCCTGACGACCAACGGCAGCCAGCTTGCCCGTTTCGCGGATGAACTGGCCGGTTGCGGGGTGCGCCGCATCAACGTCTCGCTGGACACGCTGGACCCCGACAAGTTCGCCGCGATCACCCGCTGGGGCCGCCTGCCGCAGGTCATGGACGGGATCAGTGCCGCCAAGGCCGCCGGATTGCGCATCAAGATCAACACGGTGGCCCTCAAGGGCTTCAACGAGGACGAACTGTTCCCGCTGATCGACTGGTGCGGCGAACAGGGCCACGACCTGACCTTCATCGAGGTCATGCCGATGGGCGACATGGGCGAGGAAACCCGTCTGGACCAGTACTGGCCCCTCAGCGACCTGCGGCGCAGGCTGGAAACCCGCTTCACCCTGACCCCTCTGGCGGAACGCACCGGTGGCCCCGCCCGCTATGTGCGGCTTGAGGAAACCGGCCAGAAGATCGGCTTCATCACGCCGCTCACGCATAACTTCTGCGAAAGCTGCAACCGCGTGCGCGTCACCTGCACGGGCGAGCTTTACATGTGTTTGGGCCAGGAGGACCGCGCCGACCTGCGCGGACCCCTGCGCGCCAGCGAGGGCGACGAGATGCTGAAGGACGCCATCCGCGCCGCCATCGCCCGCAAGCCCAAGGGCCACGACTTCGACTATTCCCGCGGCGTGGGCGGCCAGGTGAC
>NZ_JAUNPC010000050.1:0-3131 GCF_030536915.1 Paracoccus sp. (in: a-proteobacteria) | reverse complement strand
TCTCGATCTCGCTGGCGCCGTTTTCCAGCGCCGCCAGCACGGTCGAACCCTTGGCACGAAAGGTGGACAGGCTGTTCTGGAAGGGCAGGACGTCGTAGACCTCGCCCATCGTCACCGGGCCCGCGTCGATCGAGGCGCGCAGGCCCCCGCCGTTCTGGATGGCAATGCTGACACCCTGATCCGCCACCCGCGCCAGCATCGCATCGGCCACGACATTGCCCATGACGCATTCCCGTGCCCGGCAGTCGGCCCGGTCGGCGCCCAAGGGGACCGCGATCTCGGCCACCTGCTTCTGCCGCAACTCCTCCAACGGCTTGGCCAGTTCGGCCACCCGCGCCGCGATGGCGGGGTCTTCCGGGACCGAGGCGTCCAGCAGGATCGGGGCGCCCTCGGCCGCGGTCAGTCGGCCCTCGTCGTCGAAGATCAGCTTCAACTCGCCCAGGTATTTTCCGTAGGCGTAGGCGGTTGCGACCGGAACCTCGGCGCCCTCCGGCCCAGTGGCCCGCGTCGGATAGGGGCCTGCCGCGCCCTCCATGTCGCCCAGCAGCGTATGGCTGTGGCCGCCGATGATGGCGTCGAGGCCGGGGACTTCCGCGGCGAAGGCGAGGTCGCGGCCGTAGCCCACATGGGTCAGGGCGATGATCTTGTCCACGCCATCGGCCTCCAGCGCCTGCACTCCGGCCTTGAGGCTCTCCATGTCGTCATGGAAGATCACCAAGGGGCCGGGCGAGGCCGTCTCGGGCGTGTCCATCGCCAAGGCCGAGACGAGGCCGATCTTCTCTCCGCCCACCTCCAGAGTCACCACATGCCGCAGCTTGCCCGCAAGCTGGTTCGACTGCGAGACGTCGAGGTTGCCCGACATCACCGGGAACGCTGCCCCGTCCAGCAGCACCGCCGCGCCCTCGGGGCCGTCGTCGAACTCGTGGTTGCCCAAGGCCATGGCGTCATAGCCGATGGCGTTCATGAACTCGACCGTGTCGCGGCCCTTGTAGGTCGTGTAGAACAGCGACCCCTGATACTGGTCGCCCGCGTCCAGCACGATCACGTTGCCGCCCCCGGCCCGGATTGCCTCGCGCCGGGCGTCGATGGCGGCTTTCAGCCGCGCGACGCCGCCGAAGCATTCGTCCTTGGCCAGCGTCTCGGCGTCGCAGGTCGAATCGAAGGCGTTGATCGGCTCGATCCGGCTGTGGAGGTCGTTGGTGTGCAGGATGTGCAGCACATAGTCGGCCTGCGCGGTGGTGCCGAGGGCGACCAGCGCCGTGGTCAGAAGCAGTCGGGTCATGGCGGGCTCCGTCAGGGGATCGGGTTCAGCCTGCCAGTGGCACGCCCATGTGACAAGCAGGCTTCAGCGCAGGTGTTCGCCGGATGTTCTTTCCGGCTTGCGTTTCGCGCGGGCGACCATATCTGATGCCCTTGTCCCCCCGAGAGGTCCGCATGGAACAGAAGTTCATCGAGGTGCGCGGCGCGCGCGAGCATAATCTCAAGGGCGTGGACATGGACATTCCCCGCGACTCGCTGGTGGTCATCACCGGCCTGTCGGGGTCGGGGAAGTCCTCGCTTGCCTTCGACACGATCTATGCGGAAGGCCAGCGGCGCTATGTCGAGAGCCTGTCGGCCTATGCGCGGCAGTTCCTCGACATGATGGGCAAGCCGGACGTGGACCATATCTCGGGCCTGTCGCCGGCGATCTCGATCGAGCAGAAGACGACCTCGAAGAACCCGCGTTCGACCGTGGGGACGGTCACGGAAATCTACGACTACCTGCGGCTGCTGTTCGCCCGCGCGGGGACGCCTTACAGCCCGGCGACCGGCCTGCCGATCGAGGCGCAGCAGGTGCAGGACATGGTGGACCGCGTGATGGCGCTGCCCGAGGGCACCCGCGCCTATCTGCTGGCCCCCATCGTCCGCGACCGCAAGGGCGCCTATGAAAAGGAACTGCTGGACCTGCGGAAAAAGGGCTTCCAGCGGGTCAAGATCGACGGGGCGTTCCACGAACTCGACACGCCGCCTGCGCTGGACAAGAAGTTCCGCCATGACATCGACGTGGTGGTGGACCGCATCGTCGTGCGCGAGGGGCTGGAGACGCGGCTGGCTGACAGCTTCCGCACCGCGCTGGATCTGGCGGAAGGCATCGCCGTTCTGGAAACTGCGCCCTCCGAGGGCGAGCCGGAGCGCATCACCTTCTCGGAAAACTTCGCCTGCCCCGTGTCGGGCTTCACCATTCCCGAGATCGAGCCGCGCCTGTTTTCCTTCAACGCGCCGCTGGGCGCCTGCCCGGCCTGCGACGGGCTGGGGGTGGAACTGTTCTTTGATGAGCGCCTG
The DNA here is from genome assembly GCF_030536915.1 of Paracoccus sp. (in: a-proteobacteria). GTDB lineage: Bacteria > Pseudomonadota > Alphaproteobacteria > Rhodobacterales > Rhodobacteraceae > Paracoccus. The sequence continues at coordinate 809 of NZ_JAUNPC010000050.1, read as the reverse complement.
GTCGTGCCGGACACCGGCCTGTCGGTCGCACAGGGGGCCATTGCGCCTTGGGCCAAGTCCAAGTCGGCGTACCTCACCCAGACGATCAACGCTTTGGCCGCGCATTACGGTTTCGACCGCAAGACCCCGTGGCGCGACCTGCCGGATCACGTCCGCCACGTGCTCATGCACGGCTCGGGCGATGAGGAAATCCGCTTCCGCTTCGACGACGCGGGCCGGGTCTACGAGGTCAGCCGCACCTTCGAGGGCGTCCTGCCCAACATCGAGCGCCGCTACCGCGAGACGGACTCGGCCTGGTCGCGCGAGGAGCTTGAGCGTTACCAGAACAGCCGCCCCTGCCATGTCTGCAACGGCAACCGCCTGAAGCCCGAGGCCTTGGCGGTCAAGATCGCCGGGCGCCACATCGGCCAGATCACCGACCTGTCGATCCGCGAGGCGCTGGACACCATGGGCGAGGTTGCGCCGCAGTTGTCGCGCCAGAAGGGAGAGATCGCCGCGCCGATCCTCAAGGAGATCCGAGAAAGGCTGGGCTTCCTTGTCAACGTGGGGCTGGACTACCTGACGCTGAGCCGCGCGGCGGGCACGCTGTCAGGCGGGGAAAGCCAGCGCATCAGGCTGGCCTCGCAGATCGGCTCGGGCCTCACGGGGGTGCTCTATGTGCTGGACGAGCCCTCCATCGGCCTGCATCAGCGCGATAACGACCGGCTGCTGGACGCGCTGAAGGGGCTGCGGGACCAAGGCAACTCGGTGATCGTGGTCGAGCATGACGAGGACGCCATCCGCCATGCCGACTATGTCTTCGACATGGG
>NZ_JAUNPC010000049.1 GCF_030536915.1 Paracoccus sp. (in: a-proteobacteria) | reverse complement strand
ACCTTCGGCATCCTGCACTCGCGCTTTCACGAACTCTGGTCGCTGCGGATGGGCACGTCGCTTGAGGACCGGCCCCGCTACACCCCCTCCACCACCTTCGAAACCTTCCCCTTCCCGGACGGCCTGACCCCCGACATTCCCGCCGCCGATTACGCTGTCGATCCGCGCGCGCAGGCCATCGCCGCCGCCGCAGCCCGGCTGAACGAGCTGCGGGAAAGCTGGCTCAACCCGCCCGACCTGGTGCGCCGCGTCCCCGAGGTGGTCCCCGGCTATCCCGACCGCCTCCTGGCCGTGGATGACAAGGCCGAACGGGAGTTGAGGAAACGCACCCTAACCAACCTCTACAACGCCCGCCCCGCCTGGCTCGACCATGCCCACAAGGCGCTGGATGAGGCTGTGGCCGGGGCCTACGGCTGGGGCGACGACTGGCGGGCGGGCGCGCTGACCGACGACGAGATCCTGGCCCGCCTGTTCGCCCTGAACCAGACCCGCGTTGCAGCCCGGAATCCTGATAAAACCTGATCTGCAACGCCTGTCGGGGCTGCGAGCCATGGCAGGAACAGGGGTGCACATGAACTCAAGGAGCGCGGGGGGCCGTGCGGAAACCGGGGTGTCCGGCGCGCTGACCGGCGGCCCAGCCCCCTGCACGCATCTGCAGTTCAGGAAACAGCCTTGGCTGCACGGGCCGCGCGCCGGACACCCCGGTTTCCGCATGAAGAGGACACCAAGAATGACGCATCGCTGCCGTCAAGCAGCCGTCGAAAGATGGATAAAGAAAGCGCCGGTCCAGACAACTTGCTGAAAACCGGCGCTTTTTAGGCTTTATCTGGTGCCGCAGAAGGGACTCGAACCCCCGACCCCATCATTACGAATGACGTGCTCTACCAGCTGAGCTACTGCGGCGTGGGGCGCGGACTACCACCTATCCTCGGGCAGGAAAAGGGGGGTCAGCGTGATTCCCGCTTGTCTTCCGCCAAGGGCTCGACGTCCGGGCGCACCGGCGGCTCGCCCGAGGGGGCGTCGATCACCTCGACCGTGACCGTCGTGGGCGGTTCCGGCTCGGACGGCGCGGCCGGTTCGGCGACGGAAGGCTCGGGCATTGCCGGGGCTGCGGCAGGCGGCTGGGGCGTCACGGGGGCCGGATCAGGGGCAGGCGGCGCCTGGCGGTGCGTCACGGTGACCGAGGGGGCGTAGTCCGATTCCCGTTCCACCATGCCGGGGGCCACGGGGCGCGGGGCCGGACGGGACGGGGCGGGGCGGGGTGCGGGCAGAGGCGTGACCTCGGCGGCCTGATCGGCCTCGGGCGCGTGGCTGGGGCGGCCGACGATCAGCGGCAGCATCTCGACGCCGTTGCCGGCCGTGACCATCTGCGCCGCGACCGGCGGCTCACGCCAGGTCAGCGTGTCGAAACCGTGGCAGCTGTCGCAGACCGGCGACCATTCGGCCATGATGTTGTGGCAGTTGTCGCAGACCCACTGCGGGCCGCGGCTTGCGTTCATCGCCCGCGCAAGCCAACCCCGCACCACGCTGTCATCCGCGCCCGAGCCGCGTTCCACCGCCGCCATGATGGCGATGGAACGGACGGTCGGATGGGTTTCGGCCAGATCGCCCAGGGCGCGGCGGGCAGCAGGGAAGTCCTCGGCCGCCAGTGCCAGTTCCGCTTGCAGAAGGCGCGATTCCTGGTGGTCGGGGTTCTGGCGGATCAGGTCCTCGAACCGCCGCATCCGCTGGGCGGGGGTCTCGTCGGGGACGATCTCGGCATAGGCCGCGGCCAGCGAGGGATGCGGCTGCGCGCCCCAGGCCTTCTGCAGCAGGCGGCTGGCGCTGCGGGTGTCCTTCTGCGCCAGGTAGCTGCGGGCGGCCAGCACGGCGGCCGGCACCAGGTCGGGCGAGGCCTTGTTGGCGCTGATCGCGGCCTCGCGCGCGCTGATGGAATTGCCATGCGCCAGCACCTCGGAGGCCTCCTGCAGCGCCAGCACCGCGTCGCGGCGGATCGCCACGTCCTTGGGCAGCGCGCCCTGCCGGCGCTTGTCCTTCAGCGTGGCCCGCGCGCCCTTCCAGTCATGCGCCCGTGTCTGCAGGCCCAGCAGGGTGTCCTGCACGTCCGCATGGCCGGGCTTGATCGCATAGGCTTTTTCCGCAAGCCGCAGCGCGGTTGCCGTGTCGCCCATGGCCAACCGCTGCTGCATCAGCCCGCGGACGCCGACAAAGCGGGTGCGGTTGTCGGCAAGCATGGTGCGATAGACAGATTCAGCCTGCGCGGCGTCTCCGGCGGTTTCGGCCGCCTGCGCGGCCAGCAGGTTCGTCAGATGCGGCTGGTCGAGGTATTTCGCGGCGCGGACCGCATGGTCCTGCGCGGCGCGGCCCTCGCCCGAGGCCACGGCCAGCATCCCCTCGGCCAGCGCCTTGTAGCCCTTGCGCTCGCGCGCGCGGTCGAAATAGCGGTCGATGGCGGTGCGGTCGCCCATCAGGAAGCGCAGCAAGGCCCAGACCAGCCGCAGGATCTGGACGGCCAGCCAGGCGAAGAACAGCAGCAGCACCGCCGCGATCGCCGCCTGCACCGGGCCCAGCGTGTATTCGACCCCGTTGAACTGGATCAGCAAGGGCGCGCCATGTTCGGCCAGGTACATCGCCCCCAGCGCCGCCGCCAGCACGACGGCGAAGAAGAACGTGACCTTCAGAAGCGTGAGAAGCATCGGCGGGAACCTCAGTTGGACGGGGCTGCGGCACCGGCGTCAGCCGGCGGCGGGGCGGGCTGGCCCAGGGGAACGGTTGTGGTGATGACCGGCGGCGTCGGCCGCAGGTCCGGCGCGGCTTCGGCCTGCGCGGGCGCCTCTGCGCCGGCAGGCTCGGCTGCGGGTTCGTCTTGGACGGGTTCCGGCGGGGCGGATGCCTCCTCCTGGCCTGCGGCGGGTGCGGCAGGCTCGGGCGCGACCAGCGCCTCGACGGCGGAATGCGCGTCGGCATAGGCCTGCGCTTGGGCGGTCCATTCCGCCATGGCGGGGCGCGCAGGCTCGGGCAGGGCGGCAAGCTCGGCCAGCGCCCCTTGGACGTCGCCGCGCTCGACCGCGGCCCCGGCGCGGGACAGCACGGCGTCGGCGTCGTCGCCTTCGCGCGGCGCGACGGAACGGGCGCCCGTCTGGGCGCGCAGGAAGTTCCCGAGGAAGCTGCCCTGTCCCTGCACGGTTTCCGCCTGCAGCGCGTCGCGCAGCGCGGCCCGCGCCGCAGGCGGGAAGCCTGCCACGAGTTCGTCCAGCGTCGGCACCTCGGCCGTCAGGGCGGGCGGCGGGGTGACGCCCGCTTCCGCAAGCTGGCCCAGGGCGGCATCGCGCGGGGCGCCGGTCTGCAGCGCCTCGCCGATGGCGGCGGCGGCGGCGGCGGCCTGCGCGCGGCGCGCGGCCGCGTCGGCCGTGTCCGCCAGCGTGGCGGCGCGGGATTCCACCTCGGCCAGGCGGGCTTCGGCCTCTTCGGCGACGGTGCCGATGCGCTGGGTCGCGGCCACCACATCCGCCGCAAGGGTGTTCAGCCGCTCGACGGCCTCGGTGTCCACGACCGGGCGCTGCGCCAGTTCGTCAAGCTGCGCCCGGATGGGGCCGAGATCGACGGGCGGAGCGTCCCGCAGCCCGGCCGTCGCCTGTTCCAGCGCCTCGATCCGGCCCGCCTGCGCCTGCAGCGCCGAATCAAGCGCGCCCGGATCGCCCGCGGGCTGCGCCGACAGCGCCTGTTCCAGCGCGTCGATGCGGGCGGCCTGCGCCTCGATCCCCTGCTGCACGGGGGATAGGTCGACCGTCTGGCCGGTCGCGTCGCGCAGTTCGGCCAAGGCTTGGTCCAGCGCGGCAAGCTGGCGGGCCTGCGCGGCCAGCGTCGTCTGCAGCGAGGGGTCGGGACCGGGGCCCGCCGGCGCTTCGGCCAGAAGCTGGGCGGCGGCATCCGCCCCCGCCTGCCGGGCCTGTTCGATCAGCGTCTCGCCCTGTTCGGTCAGGCTGGCGCCCGCCGCCTGCGTGGCGGCACCGGCGGCGGCCTGCCGCGCGGCCTCGATGGCGCGCGATTCGACAATGCCCGCCTGCCGTTCGATTTCGGCGCGGGCGGCCTCGGCGGCGGCGTCGGACAGGGCGGCCGTGTCCGTAGCGGGCGCAGGGGCCGAGGGCTGCCAGGCGGGGGGCAGGCGCGGCACCGCCCAATAGGCCGCGCCCGCGCCCAAGGCCGCTGCGACCACGCCGCCAAGGAACAGGGGCGCGAAACCGCCCCGGCGCTGCACGGGCGCGGGCGCGGGCGGCTCGGCGGGGCGGGCTGCCGGGGCAGGGGCAGGGGCATCCTGCCCGCGCCCCTTGTCCCCCCGCGCCACCGCCGGGATGCCCGAGGCCGATGTTCCCGCCGCTGCGCCGCTTTTCGGGGACGGGCCGGTGTCCTCGCCGCCAGTGATGCCGGCCTGCGCCGCCTCCTGCCCCACCAAAGCTGAGGCCCGGTCGCCCGACGATCCATTGCCCTTGTCGGTTCCGCCGGAAACCGGGCGTTCCCCGGCTGTCCGGGGCGTCATCGCGGGGCGGTCGCCGCCTTTGCCGACCAGCGTCGAATCGATCGGCGGCGCGGCGGGCTGTTCGGCCGCGCCGGCCGATGGCGCCGGCGCCTCGCGCGAGGGCACGGCCGAGCCGGGGGCGGCAGGCGCGCGGCGGCCGGTCGGTGTGGCGTCGTCGGGGCGGTCGGTCATGTGGCGGCGATCCCTTGCAGTTCCGGGGGACAGGCGCCCGCCGGTTCGGTCGAAAACCCAGGTAGAGGACGCGCCACGGCGGGCGCGGTGGCGCCAACCCTAGACGGCGGCGTCAGCGCGCTCAACCCGCGCTGAAGGGCTCGCGTTCCGTATCCGTCACCGCCCTGATCGCCCGCAGGATGCCCTCGGCATCGGGCTGGTCCGCGACGGCGCACCGGACCGGGCCTTCGGGCCATGCCGCGCGCCACGCGGCCTCGGCCGCCGCGCTGATCGGCACGATCCGCAGGGGCGCGCCCGGCGACGCCCGCGCCGCCTCGGCCGCAAGCCGCGCGCTGCGGGGCGAGAACAGCGGCAGGATCACCGTCGCCGCACCCTGCAGCAGCGCCAGCGCCTCGGGCGAAGGCGGCAGCGGCAACTGGTCGTAGACCACCATCCCCGGCACCGGCAGGCGGGCCGCGACATGGGCGCCATGCGGGTGCAGCCAGCCGGGGCCGAGATCGCCGATCAGCGGAATCAGCCGGGCTGCGTCGCCCGGACCCTCGCGCACGTCGTAGCCGGCCTTGCGCGCCTGTTCCGCCGTGCGCGGGCCCACGCACCACGCGGGGCGGCCCCTCCCCGGCCCGGCAAAGCGGACGCCGTTTTCCGAGGTGAAGACCAATCCTTTCGCGTCCCGCACCGCCGACGTGTCATGTGGCACCCCGACGATCCGCAGCAGGGGCGCGATGACATGCCGCAGGTCCAGCGCCTCGATCTGCGCGGCAAAGCGGCGGGCGGCGGCTTCAGGGCGGGTGATCAGCACCACGGGTGCGGGCTCTTGCATGGTGTTTCCTCGGGACGGGTGCTAACCCCCGATAAGCCGCAGCAGCCCCGCGATTTCAACCATGACCCTCACCGTCCTCGGCATCGAGAGCAGTTGCGACGACACCGCCGCCGCCGTAGTTACGGGGGCGCGCGAGGTGCTGTCCTCGGTCGTGTCCGGCCAGGCGGCGCTGCACGCGGCCTTCGGCGGCGTGGTCCCCGAGATCGCCGCCCGCGCGCATGCCGAGCGGTTGGACCTCTGTGTCGAGGCGGCGCTGGAACAGGCGGGCGTCACCCTGCGCGACCTCGACGCAATTGCGGTGACGGCGGGACCGGGGCTGATCGGCGGCGTCATGGCCGGGGTGATGCTGGCCAAGGGGCTGTCCGCCGGCACCGGGCTGCCGCTGGTGGGCGTCAACCACCTTGCCGGTCACGCGCTGACGCCCCGGCTGACCGACGGGATCGGCTTTCCCTATCTGATGCTGCTGGTGTCGGGCGGGCATTGCCAGTTCCTGCGCGTCTCGGGCCCCGAGGCGTTCACGCGCCTCGGCGGCACCATCGACGACGCGCCGGGCGAAGCCTTCGACAAGGTGGCGAAGCTGCTGGGGCTTGCCCAGCCCGGCGGGCCTGCGGTCGAGGCCGAGGCCACCAAGGGCGACCCTGCCGCCATCCCGCTGCCGCGCCCGCTGCTGGACCGGCCCGGTTGCGACATGAGCTTTTCCGGCCTCAAGACCGCCGTGCTGCGGGTCCGCGACCAGGCGGTGGCGGCGGAAGGGGGGCTGCGGGAAGACCTGCGCGCCGACATCTGCGCCTCGTTCCAAGCTGCCATGGCCGAGGTGCTGGCCGAAAAGACCCGCCGGGCGCTGGCGCAGGCCGATGTGCCTGTGGTCGCCGTGGCCGGAGGGGTCGCGGCCAACAGGACCATCCGGGCCGCGCTGGAACGCGTGGCGGATGAGGCGGGCGTCCGCTTCCTTGCGCCGCCACTGGCGCTTTGCACCGACAATGCCGCGATGATCGCCTGGGCGGGGATCGAGCGGTTCCGCCTTGGCCATCGCGACGGCATGGACCTTTCCGCCCGCCCGCGCTGGCCGCTGGACGAAAGCGCCGCGCCGATGCTGGGCGCGGGCAAGCGCGGGGCCAAGGCATGAGCGTGGCCGTCCTGGGCGCAGGGGCGTTCGGCACCGCGCTGGCGGTGGCGCTTTCGGCCAATGGGCCGGTGACGCTTTGGGGCCGCCGGATCGGCTGGCAGGGGGAAAACCCGCTGCTGCCGGGCGTCACGCTGTCCGAGGGCGTGACCGTGACCGAGACCCTGCCCGACGCGGACATCCTGCTGGTCGCCATTCCCGCGCAGGCCACCGGCGCCTTCCTGTCCGACCACGCCGCGCGGCTGGACGGCCGGGCGCTGGTCAGTTGCGCCAAGGGGATCGATCTTGCCACCGGCCGCTCGCCCGCGCGGATGCTGGCCGAGGCCTGCCCGAAGGCGACCGTGGCCGTCCTGACCGGTCCCAGCTTCGCCGCCGACATCGCCCGGGGGCTGCCGACCGCCCTGACGCTTGCCTGCGCCGACTCGGGGGCGGGCCACGGGCTGCAGCATGCGCTGTCCACCCCCGTCCTGCGGCTTTACCGCACGACCGACGTGACCGGGGCGGAACTGGGCGGCGCGCTGAAGAACGTGATCGCCATCGCGGCGGGGGTCGCCATCGGCGCGGGGCTTGGCGATTCCGCCCGCGCCGCCATCGTCACCCGCGGCTTTGCCGAGATGACCCGCTTCGCCGCCGCAAAGGGCGGCGACCCCGAGACCCTGACCGGACTTTCGGGCCTGGGCGACCTGATCCTGACCGCGACCTCGGAACAGTCGCGCAACTTCCGCTATGGCCTGTCGCTGGGCCGGGCCGAAACCTTCGATCCCCATGTCACCGTCGAAGGCGCCGCGACCGCCCGGGCCGTCGCCACCATTGCCGCCCGCGACGGTATCGAGATGCCGGTATCCGCCCTCATCGCCGGGCTTGCCGGGGGCCGCGTGGGCGTTAAACAGGCGGTGGAGCTTCTGCTCGCGCGCCCGCTCAAGGAGGAATGATGCCGCTTTTCGCCGTGATCTGCCGGGACAAGCCCGGCCGCCTGGACACCCGCATGACCACGCGCGAGGCGCATCTGGCCTGGCTGAACGGCTCGGGCAGGGTGCAGTTGGCGGGGCCGTTCCTGCAGGACGGCAATCCCTGCGGCTCGCTGCTGATCGTCGAGGCGGACGACCTTGACGCGGCAAGGGCCTGGGCGGCCGAAGACCCCTATGCGGCGGCGGATGTCTTCGACGCGGTCGAGGTCAGCGAGTGGCGCAAGGTCATCGGATGAACCGCTGGCTCTTCAAGTCCGAGCCGGAGGTGTTTTCATGGGACGACCTTGCCGCAAAGGGTGAGGCGGGCGAGGAATGGGACGGCGTCCGCAGCCATCAGGCCCGCAATCTCATGCGGCAGATGAAGCTGGGCGACCGGGGCTTCTTCTACCATTCGAACGAAGGCAAGGCCGTGGTCGGCATCGTCGAGGTGATCGCCGAGGCGCATCCCGACTCCACCGCCGACGATCCGAAATGGGAATGCGTGGATGTCCGCGCGGTCGAGCCTCTGCCCCGTCCCGTGACGCTGGCCGAGATCAAGGCCGATCCGCGCTTTGCCGACATGGTGCTGGTCAGGAACTCGCGCCTGTCGGTGCAGCCGGTGACGGACGCCGAATGGGACGCGGTGCTGGCGCTTGCGGGCGCAAGGGGGTGAGCGCATGGAACTGATGATCGTCATAGCCGCGGCCATCCTCGCCTGGGTGATCGGGGCGATCTGGTACCGGCTGAACGACCGGGTCTACAGCAATGCCTCGGGGCTGCAGGTGCAGAACATCGGCCATCCTTTGTCGCGGTCGGTCACGCCCTACCTGCTGGCGGGCGTGGCGTTGGTCGCCATCGCCGCGATGATCCGCATCCTGTTCGTGCGCGCCGGGATCGACGGGATCGTGGCGGGCCTCGGCTGGGGCGCGGGGATCGGGGCGGCCATCGTGGCGCCGTGGTTCTTCATCACAAATACCTATTCGCCCCGGCCGATGGTGATGACGCTGATCGACATGGGCTATGCGGTGATCGCCTGCGCCGTGGTCGGCGCGGTCATGGGCGGGGTCTGAAGCGCCGGGCAGGATGCCGCAGCCCTGCGGGTTGCCCCAGCGCGGCCGAATGCCTACACCTTCCCGGACCCAGCGCCGGAGAAAGCCTTGGCCAGAGCCCCGAAAGCCGCCATTGACCGCCCGACCACCCGCCGCATCGGGGCGCTGCGGGCGCTGTGGCCATTCCTGCGCCCTTACCGGGCGATGATGGCCTCGGCTGCCGTCGCGCTGCTGGCCACGGCGGCGGTCAGCCTGATCCTGCCGGTCGCTGTCCGCCGCGTCGTGGACGGATTCTCTGAGAACTCGCAATTGCTTGACGAATATTTCGTCGCGGCCCTGATCATCGCGGCGGCGCTGGCCCTTGGCACGGCGCTGCGCTACGCGCTGGTCACGCGGCTGGGCGAGCGGGTCGTGGCCGACATCCGCCGCGCGGTCTTCGAGCGGGTGATCGGCCTTTCCCCCGCCTTCTACGAGCGGGTGATGACCGGCGAGATCATCAGCCGCATCACCACCGACACGACCCTGATCCTGTCGGTGATCTCAAGCTCGGTCTCTCTGGCGCTGCGGCAGACGGTGGTGGTGATCGGCGGGCTGGCGATGCTGCTTGTGACCTCGCCCAAGCTGACCGGCCTTCTGTTCCTGATGGTGCCGGTCGTGATCCTGCCCATCATCCTGCTGGGCCGCCGCCTGAGGGCCTTGTCGCGCGAGAACCAGGACTGGATCGCCAGTTCCTCGGGCACCGCCTCTGAAACCCTGCTGGCCGCGCAGACCGTGCAGGCCTTCACCGCCGAGGAACCCGCGCGCGCCGCCTTCGCGGGCGTCACCGAAAGCGCCTTTGCCTCGGCCGCGCGGCGCATCCGCATCCGGGCGCTGATGACGGCGGTGGTGATCTTCCTGATCTTCGCGGGCGTCGTCGGCGTTCTGTGGGTGGGCGCGCGCGACGTGAACGCGGGCGCCATGACCGTGGGCGAACTGGTGCAGTTCGTCATCTACGCCGTGCTTGTCGCCGGTTCGCTGGGCGCGCTGTCCGAAATCTGGGGCGAGCTGCAGCGCGCCGCCGGCGCGACCGAGCGGCTGGGCGACCTGCTGGCGACCGAGGACACGCTGCGCGATCCTGCACAGCCGGTGCCGCTGCCCCGGCCCGTGAAGGGCCGCATCGACTTTGCCAATGTCAGCTTCCGCTATCCGACCCGCCCCGACATCTCGGCGCTGGATGACATCACGCTGGCGATCCGTCCGGGCGAGACGGTGGCGCTGGTCGGCCCCTCGGGCGCGGGCAAGACGACGGTGGTGCAACTGATCCAGCGCTTCTGGGACCCCGACCGGGGCCGTGTCTGCATCGACGGCATCGACCTGCGCGACATGGTCCGCGCCGATTTCCGGCAGGCCATCGCGCTGGTCCCGCAGGACCCGGTGATCTTCGCCACCAGCGCGCGGGAAAACATCCGCTTCGGCCAGTCCGGCGCCAGTGACGCGCAGATCGAGGCCGCGGCCCGCGCCGCCAATGCCCACGATTTCCTGATGTCGCTGCCCGAAGGCTACGACACCCAGGTGGGCGAGCGCGGCGTCATGCTGTCGGGCGGCCAGAAGCAGCGCATCGCCATCGCCCGCGCCATCCTGCGCGACGCCCCGATCCTGCTGCTGGACGAGGCGACCAGCGCGCTCGACGCCCAATCCGAGCGGCTGGTGCAGGACGCCATTGACGCGGTGGCGCGGGGGCGCACGACGATCATCGTGGCGCACCGGCTGGCGACCGTAAAGAAGGCCGACCGCATCGTGGTGATGGACGGGGGCCGCATCGTCCAGCAGGGCACGCATGAGGAACTGGTGGCGCAGGGCGGGCTTTACGCCCGGCTGGCGCGGCTGCAGTTCACCGACGGGCCTGCGGCGACGCCGGTCGCGTCGGTGCCGCGGGTCGCCGCGGGCTAGATCGCCGGGAAGAACCTGCCCGCGGGCGAGAGGGTGAAGATCTCGCAGCCGTCCGCCGTCACGCCCACCGCGTGCTCGAACTGCGCCGACAGCGACTTGTCGCGGGTGACGGCGGTCCAGTCGTCGGCCAGCACCTTGGTCTCGGCGCGGCCGAGGTTGATCATCGGCTCGATGGTGAAGAACATCCCTTCCTCCAGCATCGGCCCCTTGCCGGGGCGGCCGAAATGCAGGACGTTCGGCGGCGCGTGGAAGGTGCGGCCCACGCCATGGCCGCAGAAATCGCGCACCACGGACATCCGCTGGCCTTCGGCATGGGTCTGGATCGCCGCGCCGATGTCCCCGAAGGTGTTGCCGGGGCGCACGGCCTCGATCCCCTTCATCAACGCGTCATGCGTCACCTGGATCAGCCGCTTCGCCTTAACAGAAGGTGTCCCCGCGACATACATCCGGCTGGAATCGCCGAACCAGCCGTCCAGGATCACGGTCACGTCGATGTTCAGGATGTCGCCGTCGGCCAGCCGCTTCTCGCCCGGGATGCCGTGGCAGACGACATGGTTCACGCTGATGCAGCTTGCGTGCTGGTAGCCGCGATAGCCGATGGTGGCGCTGGTCGCGCCCAGTTCCCCGACCCGGCGCTCGATGAAGGCGTCGATCTCGCCCGTGGTGGCGCCTGGCACGACCAGTTCGCCCACCTCGTCGAGGATCTGCGCGGTCAGCCGGCCGGCCGCATGCATCCCGGCGAAATCCTCGCGGGCATGGATGCGGATTCCTTCGGGGGTCACGCGGGCATCGTTCATCGGGCAGGTCCTTTCACTTCCCTCACGCAGATAGCCCTCGGGTCCCACTTGTTCCAGTCCCGCGCGCGGGCATTATGGCGCCCGAACAGCGAGGCATGCCGATGCAATCCGAAAATCCCACCGCCGCGATCCTGCTGATCGGGGACGAGATCCTGTCTGGCCGCACCCGCGACCTGAACGCCCATCACCTTGCCGGGGTGCTGACCTCGGTCGGGATCGACCTGCGGGAAATCCGGGTGGTGGCCGACGATCATCAGGCGATCGTGGCGGCGCTGCGGGCGCTGGATCGGCATCTTGGCGGCGCCTGGAACATGGTGTTCAGTTCGGGCGGGATCGGCCCGACCCATGACGACATCACTGCCGATGCCGTGGCCGACGCCTATGGCGCGCCCCTGGAAATCAACGCCGAGGCGCGGCGGATGATGGAGGAACGCTGGGCGCGGCTTGGCACCGCGATCACTGAAAGCCGGTTGCGGATGGCCCGCATCCCCGTCGGCGCGACCCTGATCGAGAACGCCGAATCGGCCGCCCCCGGCTTTTCCATCGGCGGGCTGCACGTCATGGCGGGCGTCCCTTCGGTCTTCCGCAGCATGGTCGATGCGCTGCTGCCCCGGCTGACGCGGGGGCGGCCGGTGGTCTCGGATTCCATCCGAGTCGAGCGGCCCGAATCCGAGGTCGCCGACGGGCTGCGCGAGATCGCCGCCGCGCATCCCCGGCTGTCGCTGGGCAGCTATCCCTTTCGCGAAGAGGACCGCTTCGGCACCAACCTCGTGATCCGGGGCCTTGACGCCGACGAGGTCGCGCAGGCCAGGGGTGCCCTGATCCGGCGGCTGGGGCTGTGATCCCGCCCGGGTTCGAGGCTTCATGGACGGCCACCTGGCCCGCCGCCGAATATGCGCGCGAGGGCGGGTTCCTGGTCGCGCGGGGCGAAGGCGGCGGTGGCCGCGTCAGCGCGGCGAGGGCCGTAGCCGCATGGACGGGCGACGACATCGAGGCTGCCGAGGCCCGGCATCACGCCTGGGGCCAGCCGCCGCTGTTTGCGGTGGGCGACAGGGCGCTGGCCGAGGCACTGGCGGGGCGCGGATACCGCGAGTCCGATCCGACGGCAATCCTGTCGGCCTCCGTCGCCCACTTGGCCGAGCCGCCGATTCCGTCCGTCACGGCGATGGAGTGCTGGCCGCCGCTGGCCATCCAGCGCGACCTGTGGGCGCAGACCGGCATCGGCCCCGAACGGCAGGCGATCATCGGCCGCGCGCAGGGACCGAAGACCGCCATTCTCGGACGGACGCAGGACCGCGCGGCGGGGATCGCCTTTGTCGCGGTGCATGGGCCTGTCGCCATGCTGCACGCCATGGCGGTGCTGCCGGAATGGCGGGGCAGGGACCTGGGCGCCTGGATGGTCCGGCGCGCGGCGCGCTTTGCTCAAGGGCAGGGCGCCCGTGACCTAGCGCTGGCGGTGACGCGGGCGAACGCGCCCGCGCTGCGGCTGTATCACCGGATGGGCTTCACCGAGACCGGCGGCTACGCATACTGGCGGCGCGGCTAAGGCCTCAGTCCGCGGCAAAGCGCCGGAATTCGCGCTTGAGCAGGTCAAGTTCGGCCCGCAGCAGGTCGATCTCGGCCCGCAGGTCGCCGTCCAGCCCCTCGCCCGCCAGCAGCGGCAGGTGCCCCAGCCGCAGGGCGCCGGGGCGCGGCCCCTCGACCCCCTCGCCGTCGTCGGCGATCAGCATGTAGGTCTGGACGCCCCCGGCCAGCGTCTCGGCCGGAAGCTTTGCGCGGATGCGCCACAACCCCTCGCCCTCGGGCTCGACCTCGGCCAGCCCGACGGTGCGGCCGTTCAGCGTCAGGGCGACGCGGGCGGGCGCCTCGTCAAGCCGCAGCGCCCCTTCCCAGACGCCGCCCGTCAATCCCAGCGAGGCGAAATTGCCGATCATCTGAACCTCTACATGTCGGCGCGCAGGTGGCGCGAGAAGAACAGGTCGCGGATGCGGACCGAGTTCATCTGAGGCGTCTCAAAAATCAGGTCGAGCCACATGCGTTCCAGCCGTTTTTCGTTGATCTCAAGGTAATGCAGGTCGAATTCGATGGCGCGTGTCAGCACGTCGCCGGGCACGAGGTCGCCCAGGTGGCGCAGCAGTTCGTCCGTATTGGGACCATGGCCGATGTTCAGCCGCGCATAGATGCTCATCGGCCGCTCGACGCTGAGGGTGGCGTCAAGGCGGATGATGTGGGACCGGGTGAGGCTGTCGAGACTGTCCGGCGGCAGGTTGATCGCAACCGAAAGATAGCTGCCGCCGAAGCCTAGCGTTTCCAGTTGCAGGCCATAGGGCGACAGGTCGGCGGCGTTGCGGTTGGGCATCTGGCGCAGGATCAGCGCCTGCGACGGACAATCGTGCCAGACGGCGGCCTCGTCGCCCAGGTGCTGGCCGTTTGCGGGCGCGGCGATACCCGCAGGCGTGATCCGGTCGGACAGGAAGGAGGGCCGCCATCGCCAATCGGTGCCGGGCGGCAGGTTCAGCACGTCCACGGCCCGGCCCAGACCCTCAAGCCGGATCTGGGCGCGGGACAGGAAGCGGTCGAGGCTGGCCCGCAGGCCCATTGCATCGGTCTGGATCGCGCGCAACCGGCCGTTCGACATGCTGTCGGTGCTGGCGGCGATCGCCGTCCAATGCGTGGCCGCGCGGGCGCGCACGGCGTCTGCCAGCCACCTGCGCGGACGGAATGCCACGATCCGCCCCCTTACTGGTCCATGTAGATGTGGGTTTCCGCCTGCGCCCCCGGATGCGTGATCGCGCCATAACGGGCCGAGCCCACCAGCCTGGCGTATTTCCACAGCGCGCCCGAGGCATAGTCGGTCTTGCGCGGGCCTTGCCATTCGGCCTTGCGGCGGGCGAGTTCCTCGTCCGAAAGGTCCACCGAGATCGTGCCGTCGATGGCGTTCAGGGTGATGATGTCGCCGTTCCTGACCAGCGCGATCGGCCCGCCATGGGCGGCCTCGGGGCCGACATGGCCGACGCAGAAGCCGCGCGTGGCGCCGGAAAAGCGGCCGTCGGTGATCAGGGCCACCTTCTTGCCCATGCCCTGGCCCGACAGGGCGGCGGTGGTGGCCAGCATCTCGCGCATTCCGGGGCCGCCCGCGGGGCCTTCGTTGCGGATCACGATGACCTCGCCTTCCTTGTAGGTGCGGGCCTGGACTGCGGCAAAAGCGTCCTCTTCGCATTCGAAGACGCGGGCGGGGCCGGTGAAGACCTGCTCGGCCTCGGACATCCCCGCGACCTTCACGATGGCCCCGTCGGGGGCGAGGTTGCCCTTGAGGCCCACGACCCCGCCGGTCTTGGTCAGCGGCGTGGCGACGGGGTGGATGACCTTGCCATCGGGTTCGCCCCGGATCTCGTCCAGTTCCTCGCCCAGGGTGCGGCCCGAGGCGGTGATGCAGTCCAGATGCAGCAGGCCCACCTTGGCCAGTTCCTTCATCACCACCGGAATGCCGCCGACCTCGTAGAGGTCTTTCGCCACATATTCGCCGCCCGGACGCAGGTTCACGAAATAGGGCGTGTCGTGGAAGATGTCGCAGACGTCGAACAGGTCGAAGTCGATCCCCGCCTCATGCGCGATGGCGGGCAGGTGCAGGCCCCCGTTGGTGGACCCGCCGGTGCAGGCGACGACACGGGCCGCGTTCTCCAGCGACTTGCGGGTGACGATGTCGCGGGCGCGGATGTTCTTCTCGATCAGGTTCATCACCGCCACGCCCGAGGCGTCGCAGAACTGGTCGCGGGATTCGTAAGGCGCGGGCGCGCCCGAGGAGTTCAGCAGCGCCAGCCCGATCGCCTCGCTGACGCAGGCCATGGTGTTGGCCGTGTATTGCGCCCCGCAGGCGCCCGAGGACGGGCAGGCCACCCGTTCCATGATGTCCAGTTCCGCGTCCGAGATCAGGCCCGCCGCGTGCTTGCCCGCCGCCTCGAACATGTCCTGCACGGTGATGTCGCGGCCCTGATAGCGGCCGGGCAGGATCGAGCCGCCGTAGATGAAGACCGAGGGCACGTTCAGCCGCACCATCGCCATCATCATCCCCGGCAGCGACTTGTCGCAGCCCGCAAGCCCCACGATCGCGTCATAGCAATGCCCGCGCATGGTCAGTTCCACCGTGTCGGCGATGGCATCGCGGGACGCCAGCGACGAGCGCATTCCCTCGTGCCCCATGGCGATGCCGTCGGTCACGGTGATGGTGGTGAACTCGCGGGGCGTGCCGCCGCCCTTCTTGACGCCCATCTTCACCACCTGCGCCTGACGGTTCAGCGCGATGTTGCAGGGGGCGGCCTCGTTCCAGCAGGTGGCGACGCCGACGAGGGGTTGGTGGATTTCTTCTTCGGACAGCCCCATCGCATAGAGATAGCTGCGATGCGCGGCACGCGCCGGCCCCTCGGTCACGTGACGGCTGGGCAGTTTCGACTTGTCGAAGCGCGTGTTGTGCATCTGGCTGGTCCCCTCTGGCTTGGGGATGGGATAGTCGGGCGCGGCAGGGCGGGCAAGGGCAAGGGCGCTCACAGAGCCAGCCAGTAAGCCGCAACCCCAGCGAGTGTTGCAAGCCCGGCATCGCGGCGCCACAGCATGGCCGCGCCCGCCGCCGCCGCGCCCAGCAGGAAGGGGCGCAGGCTGCCCTGCGCCAGCGCACCCCGCGCCTCGGGCAGCAGCACGGCGACCGCGATGGCGGCAAGGATGCAGGGGCCCAGCGCGTCGAGCCATGCAGGGGGCGGCTTGGCGCCCTTGCCGGGGTGGTCGCGCAGCAGGGGCAGGGCGCGGGTCAGATAGGTCACGCCCCCGATCACGGCAAAGGCCACCCACAGCGCGGCAGTCACCGGAACCACCGCGCGGACAGGCAGGCGAGCGCGCCGCCGGGAATCGCCAGCCTGTCATGCCCGGTCAGCACTGCCAGCGCGGCGATGGCGGCGGCCAGCGCCACCGGCACCGCGACCTCGCGCCGGACAGCGCCGAGCATCAGGCCGATGAACAGCGCAGGCAGGGCAAAGCCCATCGCGGCGGCGGCCGATTCGCTCATCCGCCGCAGGGCGTCGCCCGCCGCCGCGCCGATCAGGCTGCCGCCCGCCCAGGCGGCCCATGCCGTCAGGGCCAGCGCGATCAGCCAGCGCCCGCCCGGCCGCCAGCCATTGCCGGTCGCGGCCAGCGCGGTAGCGAAGACCTCGTCGGTCAGGCCCAAGGCGAAGACCGCGCGTTCGCCCCGGCCCGCTTGGATGCGGGGGCGCAGGACAAGGCCGTAAAGCAGGTGCCGCAGGCTGGCGGCGCCGGTCAGCAGGATCATCATGACGACCGGCATCCCGGCCGGGATCGCGGCCAGCAGGAAGGCCTGGTTCGCGCCGGAAAAGACGATGGCCGACATGGCGCCGACCTCGGCCACACCCATCCCGATGCCGGTTGCCGCCGCGCCGAAGGCGAAGGCCGCGGGCAGGTAGCCGATGGCGATGGGCATGGCCGCGCGCAGGCCGGCGCGGAAGCTGTCGGGAAGCTGGCTCATGGGCGGAGGCTACAGCGCGAGGATCGCGTTCAGCTTTGCCGCGCAGATCAGGTCGTTTTCGGTCAGCCCGCCCGCCGCGTGGGTGGTGAAGCTCACCTCGCAATAGCCCCAGCCGAAGCGGATGTCGGGATGATGCCCCTGCCGCTCGGCCAGCCAGGCCGCCAGGTTGGCCATCTGCGCGGCGCGGGCGAAGCCCTTGAACTGCCATCGCCGGGTAATGGCGGTGGCGTCGGGCGACAGGGTCCAGCCCTCCAGCGCGGCAAGCGCCGCCTCGGCCTCGGCCCGCCCCATCGGGGGCGTCCCGCCTTCGCAGGGCACGCAATGGCGGGCGGCCAGATCGGATGCGTCGGTCATGCCTTGGTCCTTTCACAGCAGCGGCGCGGCCAGCGCCAGGATGTTGTTGCGAAGCCTGCGCCACCAGGGCCAGCGCCGCACCTCGGCCAGCGTCAGGGGGCGGGCGCGCGCCACATAGCTGCGCTGGCGCTCGTCCAGTTCGGCGGTCAGGGCCTCGTCCACGACCACAAGGTTCAGCTCGTAGTTCAGCTCGAAGCTGCGGCGGTCGAGGTTGGCGCTGCCCAGCATCGCCATCCGCCCGTCCACGGTGATGATCTTGGAATGGATCAGGCCGGGCTGGAACAGCCGCATCTCGACCCCCGCCGACAGCAGGGCATACCACAGCCCCTCGCTGGTGGCGTTCACGAACAGCGAATCGTTCCGCTCGGGCAGGATCAGCGTGACGCGGACGCCGCGCCGGGCAACGGTGCGGATGGCGGAATCCAGCGGCGCCTGGGGAACGTAATAGGGCGTGGTGATCGTCAGGTGGTGGCGCGCGCTGTGGATCAGGGTCGTGATCGTGTCCGACATCGACGCCTGCCGGCGGTCGGGGCCGGTCGCGATGACCTGCGCGATGGCGCGGCCTTGGGACGGGGGCGCGACGTCCAGCATGTGGCCCAGATCCTGCCCGGTGTAGCTCATCCAGTCGGCCAGGAAGGCGGTCTGCATCTGGCGCACGACCGGCCCCTCGATCCGCACGAGGATGTCGATCCAGGGGGCGAAGCGCGGCTTGATGGCGAAGGCCATGTCGGCGCAGTTGCGGCTGCCGGTGAAGGCGACGGCGTTGTCCACCACCACGATCTTGCGGTGGTTCCTCAGGTCGATCCGCTGGAACAGCACCTGCAGCAAGGGATAGACCACCGGATAGGCCGCGTGGCATTCCACGCCCGCCGCCCGCATCCGTTCCCAATGGGCCGACCGCACCAGCAGGCGCGAGCCCACCGCATCGACGATCACCCGCACCGTCACGCCGCGTTCGGCCGCGCGGATGGCGGCATCGGCGATGCGGCCCCCGGAACGGTCGGGCAGCCAGATGTAGAACAGCAGATGCACATGGTCGCGGGCCGCGTCGATTTCGGCCGCGATGGCGTCCAGCGCGCTGTCGTCCTCGGGCAGAAGATGCAGATCGTTGCCCGCGACCGCCGGAAAGCCCCCCACCGCATGGGCGCAGCGGATCACCGGCTCGGCATGGTCGGGCAGGGCGCCGGCCAGGTCGTGCCTGCCCCGCCGCCAGTGCCCGCCGAGCCGGTCGCGCACATGCCGCCGCGTCTGCAGATAGCCGCGCCGCAGCCGGATCTCTCCGAACAGCAGGTAGCCGAGGATGCCCGCCAGCGGCAGGACGACGATCACCAGCAGCCAGGCCAGCCTGACCGGAGGCTCAAGCCGCGGGCGCATCAGCACCCTTGCCGATACGGCCAGCGCCGCCACGGCATGAAGCATGATCGGCACGTCCGCCCACATGGTCCGGCACCATGCCGAGCCAGCCCGCGATTGCAATAGCGCCCGCCCCGGCCTATTCCGGCGCGACGCCGGGATTTCGCAGGGACCGCCATGAACTGGATCACCAACTATGTCCGCCCGCGCATCAACTCGCTGTTTTCCCGGCGGGAGGTGCCCGAGAACCTGTGGACCAAGTGCCCCGAATGCGGGACCATGCTGTTTCACCGCGAACTGGCCGACAACCTGAACGTCTGCACCAACTGCGACCATCACCTGCCCGTCAGCCCGCGCGCCCGCTTCACCGCGCTGTTCGACGGCGGCATCTTTTCCGAGGTGAAGGTGCCCGAGCCGGTGATCGACCCCTTGGGCTTCAAGGACCAGAAGAAATATCCCGAGCGGCTGAAGGCCGCGCAGAAGTCCTCGGGCGAAAAGGACGCCATGCTGGTGGCCGAGGGCGAGATGGGCCGCACCCCCATCGTGGCCGCGGCGCAGAACTTCGATTTCATGGCCGGATCGATGGGCATGTATGTCGGAAACGCCATCATCACCGCGGCGAAACGCGCCGTCGAACTGAAACGGCCCCTCATTCTGTTTTCCGCCTCGGGGGGGGCACGGATGCAGGAAGGTATCCTGTCCCTGATGCAGATGCCCCGCACCACCGTCGCCGTGCAGATGCTGAAGGAAGCGCGGCTGCCCTATATCGTCGTGCTGACCCATCCGACGACCGGGGGCGTGACCGCCAGCTACGCCATGCTGGGCGACATCCAGATCGCGGAACCCAATGCGCTCATCTGCTTCGCCGGTCCCCGCGTGATCGAGCAGACCATCCGCGAAAAGCTGCCCGAGGGCTTCCAGCGCGCCGAATACCTGCTGGAACACGGGATGCTGGACCGCGTGACCCACCGCAAGAAGCTGCGCGAGGAACTGATCTCGATCATGCGGATGCTGACCGGGCAATCCGCGCCCGTAGTGGCCGACCTGCCGCCGCCGGGCGTCCTGCCCTCGGCCCTGCCCGACACCCCGCCGGAACCCGAACCGGCCGAGGTGATCGCTGGCCCGGAACCGGCCGCCGCCGCGCGGGACTGAGACATGAGCGCCGCGACCGACGCCATCCTGCAGCGGTTGACGGGGCTGCATCCCAAGGTCATCGACCTGTCGCTGGACCGGATACGGCAACTGCTGTCGGACCTCGGCGACCCGCAGGACCGCATCCCCCCGGTGATCCATGTCGCGGGAACGAACGGCAAGGGTTCGACCCAGGCCTTCATCCGGGCGGGACTGGAAGCGGCGGGGCTGCGGGTCCATGCCTATACCTCGCCGCATCTGGCCTTCTTCAACGAACGGATCAGGCTGGCCGGCGAACTCATCGGTGACGAGATGCTGGCCGACACGCTGGCCGAGGTCGAGCGGGTGAACGCGGGCCGCCCCATCACCTTCTTCGAGGTGACGACGGCGGCGGGTTTCCTGGCCTTCTCGCGGGTG
>NZ_JAUNPC010000048.1 GCF_030536915.1 Paracoccus sp. (in: a-proteobacteria) | reverse complement strand
TAGAGAAAGACGTTCTTCTGACAAAACCCCCAACGAACTCGCATTCGTCTGACAGCATGTTACCCCGATCCACCAGATGCCGGGACTGAACACCCAGGCGGTCGATACGCTCTCCGGACACTATCCGCTTGGCCTATCGGGCCGACCATTATTCTTTCGCACTCGCCAGCAATGCAGTTCTACCAGCATTGCGCCACGCGCCAATCCCTGCGACTTTTGATACTATCCTTTCGATAGCTCCCTCTCCTGATCGGCAATCTCTTCTTCGCGGATTGCCTCGAGCCGTCTGCTCGCGGGAAAACAGGGCATGGCGCCGGTCTTCGGATCGTGCTGCATTTCCTTCTGAAAGGGAAATCCCATGCCGGCAGTTGACGGTTCGCTCAACGAGTGGTCGCGCGCCTTCCGCCTTGATGGGCCTGCGACCGGGACTGCAGGCTTCGGCCTCTGGGGCTTTGCGGATCCAGCATTCCTTTATTTCGCGATTGGCGCCGACTCGGTCCCGATCGGCGAAAGCACCACCCTGTGGCTTGATACCGATCTCGACCGCGCGACGGGGCACCAGATCTGGGGCTGGGCCGGCGGCGCCGAGTATCACGTCGAGGTGGCCGCCGACGGCCGCGCGGGGCTTTACACGGGCGGTCCCCGCCAGACGCTGGTCGGGGTGGTCGAGGCCGCGCGCAGCAGTGACGGCCGGACACTCGAGATGCGCATCGACCGCAGCCTTCTTGGCGGCAGTTCCGAGCGGGTCCGTGTCTTTGCCGACGTCAACGATACGGCCTTCCTTCCCAACAGCTATGCAGATGTCGATCTCGTCGTCGGCGGACCCATGCTCGACATGGGCGCGGGCACGCGGCTGGATGCGCCGGGACAGGGCGCCGCCGGTCACGCATTCTACGGCGATCTGGTCGCCGGCACCTATGTCTTTGCGATCACCTCGGACAGCACGGCGATCGGCGCGGGGACGACCATCTGGATCGACGCCGATCTCGACCGGACGACCGGGCACCAGATCTGGGGCTGGGCCGGGGGAGCGGAATACAACATCAACATCGGGGCGGACGGGGTTGCGCGGCTTTACACCGGCGGCGCCGGAGAAACCCATGTCGCCGACCTGATCCATCGGCTGAGTTCCGACAGGAGGGTTCTCGAACTCGCGGCGCCGCGCGATCTTCTGGCGGGCGATCCCGCGCGCATCCGCGTCTTTGCCGACGTGAACGACGCGGTGTTCCTGCCCAATGATTACGCCAATGCCGACCTCGTCGTGGGCGAGCCGGTCCCGGTCTCGGCGGGCGGCAAGATCCTCGACGGACTGCTGGTGGACTGGCTTGCGGGAACCCGGCTGGACAGCCCGGCCACCGGCGCGCCGGGTCATGCCTTCTACGGCGATCTTCAGCAGGGCGCCTATACCTTCGCCATCGCCACGGGCGGGACCGCCATCGGCGCGAACACGACGATCTGGCTCGATACCGATCTTTCCGGCAGCACGGGCTATCAGGTCTGGGGCTGGGCGGTCGGGGCCGAATACAACGTCAACATCGGCGCGGACGGCGTCGCGCGCCTTTACAGCGGCGGCGCCGGGCAAACCCTTGTCGCCGAGATCGATCATGTCATGAGCGGCAACGGCACGGTCCTGGAAATTGCCATCGACCAGGCGCTGCTGGGCAACACGCCGTCCCTGCGGGCCTTTGCGGACGTCAACGACAGCGTCTTCATTCCCAACGCCTATGCGACCGCCAACTTCATCGTCGGCACCCCGCCCGTTCGGGTCGGCCCGATCACCCTTGACGGCAACCTTTCGGACTGGGCGCCCGGCAGCCTGCTTCACGAGGGCGCGGGCCACCAGCTTCGCGGCGATGTCCTCCGGGATGGACAAGGGGCGGGCCATTTCGTTCTTGCCATCGCATCGAACGGCATGGCGATCGGCCAGAACACCACCATCTGGATCGACAGCGACCGCGACAGCAGCACGGGTCATCAGATCTGGGGCTGGGCCGGGGGCGCGGAATACAACATCAACATCACCGCGGACGGCAAGGCGAGGCTTTACAGCGGAGCGGCAGGCGGCACCTTCGTCGCCGAACTCGAATACGCCTTCAACGCGGACCGCTCGGGCTTCGAGGTTGCGCTGCCGCAGTCGATCCTGGCCGGGGTTCCCTCGTCGATCCGCGTCCTTGCCGACGTGAATGACAGCGTGTTCCTGCCCGGCGACTACACCGGCGCGAACCTAGTCGTCGGCACGCCCCCGCCGCCGCCCGATCCCGTCAACGCGCCCGGGGCGCGTGTCGCCATCGTCTATTCCGCCACCACGGCCGCCAATTTCTATGACGTGACCGCCTATGGGCAGTTGTTCATGGCGGCGCAGAATCAGGCGATGCAGGCCGGCATCCCCTTTGACCTGCTGAACGAGGGCGACCTTCTCGATCCCGCGAACCTCGCGGGTTATGACGCCATCATCTTCCCCGGCTTCTCGCATGCGCAGTCAGGCCAGGTCGCGGCCATCGCCGCCTCGCTGACGACCGCGGTGCAGCAATACGGGGTCGGGCTGATCGCCGCCGGAAACTTCCTGACCAACGACCAGACCGGTGCGGCGATCGCGGGGAACGCCTATTCCCGGATGAGCGCGCTTCTGGGCGTCACGCTGGAAGGCTATGGCCAGACGAACGGCATCCGGCTGCAGGCGACCGATGCCGGCAATCCCATCCTCGACGGCTACGGCAACGGCGAGGTGGTCGGGACTTACGGCAATGTCTCGTACCTGTATTTCAAGGACACGACCGGGACCGGGCAGGTTCTCTTCGACCAGGTCGTCGGCACCGGCGGCAGCACGGTCGCGCGCGATGCGGTGATCGCGACGCAGACGGGCGGCCGCAACGTCCATTTCGCCACGGATGCCATCCTTGGCAACAACAACATCCTGGGCGAAGCCATCGACTGGATCGTGCAGGAAAACGCGCCCGACGTCTCGCTGCTGATGACGCGGGGCTCGTCGCTGTTCTATTCGCGCAACGACATGGACCAGTCGCAGGAGGTCTGGGATGTCAGCGCCCAGGACCCCGGCATCTACGACGCGATGCTGCCGATCATCCGGGACTGGTATGACAGATACGGCTTCGTCGGCTCGTATTACATCAACGTGGGCGCGAACCCGCCCGACCAGACCACGGACTGGGCCGTCTCGAAACCCTATTACGAGGCGATCCTTGGGCTTGAAAGCGCGATCGGCACCCATTCCTATACCCATCCGCATGACACCAACGTCCTGCTTGCGGACACGCCGCAGATCCTCGCGCTGGTCAACCGCGTCGATCCGCGCAACCCGAATGCCGTCGATCCCTGGACGCTGACCCAGGCGGAACAGGATCTGCTGTTCTCGTCCTACCGCTTCCAGTTCGAGACCTCGAAGCTGATCATCGAGCAGAAGCTCGGCATCGAGATCACCGGCGCCGCGGTGCCCGGCGCGCCCGAGCGCGTGGGTGCCACGCGCGAGATGATCAAGTTCTTCGACTATCTCAGCGGCGGCTATTCGGGCGTCGGCGCGGGCTATCCCGGGGCCTTCGGCTACCTGACGCCGGGCGAGACCGGGCATGTCTATATCGCCCCCAACATGTCCTTCGATTTCTCGCTGGTCGGCTGGTACGGCATGACGCCGCAGCAGGCCGAAGCCGCTTGGCTGGCCGAATACGACCGGCTGATCGGCGGGGGCACGACCCCGATCCTGGCCTTCCCCTGGCATGACTATGGCCCCACCAACTGGAACCTGGGTGATCCCGCGCAGGTCTATTCCCTGCAGATGTTCGAGTCTCTGATCGCCAGGGCCGCCGCCGACGGGGCCGAGTTCGTGACCGGACAGGATCTTGCCGGCCGGATCGAAAGCTTCTCGCGCAGCAGCCTGACCGCGGCGCGGGCTGGCGATGTCCTGACGGTCACTGTCCAGTCCAGCGACGCGGGCAACTTCGCGCTGGATGTCGGCAAGGAAGGCAAGATCGCCTCGGTCGCGAACTGGTATGCCTGGGACCAGGATTCCGTCTTCCTGCCGAAGCAGGGCGGGACCTTCCAGATCACCCTCGGCCCGCAGGCGGCGGATGTCACCCATGTCGCGGGCCTGCCGATGCGGGGCGAGCTGATCTCGGTGTCCGGCAACGGCACCGATCTGGACTTCTCGTTCTTCGGGCGGGGCAGCGTGCTGGTCGAACTCGCGTCGCAGGGGGCAAGGCCCATCCATGTCACGGGCGCGGATGGCGCAAGCCTGCCCTCGGCCGGGACGGTTTCGCTCGTCTTCGACGCCGTGGGACAGCATGCGGCCACGATCGACTTCCTTGCCCCGGGAAGCCGGCTGATCGGATCGGCGGCCAAGGACATCCTTCTTGGCGGCAGCGCGGATGACATCCTGAACGGGGGCGCGGGCAACGACGTGCTGCATGGCGGGGCCGGTGCGGACCGCTTCGTCTTCACCGCCGGATTTGCCTCGGATGTCATCCTCGATTTCCAGGGCGGGTCCGACAGGCTGGACCTGCAGGGCCTCGGCTTCGCGACTGCCTCGGCTGCCCATGCCGCCTTCCAGGCCGTCGCCGGGGGGCTTGCGCTGGCGGTCGGAGGTTCTGACCGCCTGCTGCTCGCCGGTCTCGATTTCAACGATTTCTCGGTCTCGGACATCTTGGTGGACAGCTTCGCGCTGGCCTGATCGCTCCGCAGCCCCTGCCCGGCCGCGGGCGGAGGATTTGAAAGGAAAACCCATATGCCCAACAGACTTTTCGGAACGGACGGCATCAAGGGCCGCGCGAACAGTTGGCCCATCACACCCGGAATGGCACTGCAATTGGGGCAGGCTGCCGGCCGGCACTTTGCCCGCGACCATGGGGCGCGGACCGTCCTCATCGGAAAGGACACGCGCCTTTCCGGCTACATGATCGAAAGCGCCCTAGTCGCCGGCTTCACCTCGGTCGGGATGGACGTGCTTCTGACCGGGCCGCTGCCGACGCCGGCGGTGGGCATGATGACGCGCTCGCTGCGGGCGGACCTCGGGATCATGATCTCGGCCTCTCACAACCCGCACCAGGACAACGGCATCAAGTTCTTTGGACCCGACGGCTACAAGCTGTCCGACGCGGACGAGGCTGCGATCGAGACCGGCATCGAAACCGAGGGGGAACTGGCCGAGCCCGGCGGGATCGGGCGCGCCCGGCGCATCCAAGGCACGGACGAGCGCTATATCGAATTCGTCAAACGCGCCGTTCCGCGCAGCCTGCGCCTGGACGGGCTTCGCATCGTCGTCGATGCCGCCAACGGCGCGGCCCACCGGGTCGCCCCGAAGCTGATCTGGGAACTCGGCGCCGAGGTCATCCCCATCGGCGCCTCGCCGGACGGGCTCAACATCAATGCCGGCTGCGGCTCCACCTCGCCGCAGGCCTGCGCCGCTGCCGTGCTGGAACATGGCGCGGACCTGGGGATCGCGCTCGACGGCGATGCCGACCGGGTGCAGCTGATCGACGCGACTGGCCGCCTGATCGACGGCGACCAGCTGATGAGCACCATCGCGGAACGCGCCCATGCGCGGGGCGAGCTTGCCCGGGCCACGCTGGTCGCCACCATCATGTCCAACATGGGGCTGGAGCGGCACCTTGCCGGGCAGGGCATCGGCCTGGCGCGCACCCGCGTGGGCGACCGCCATGTCGTCGAGCACATGCGCGCCACGGGCTGCAACATCGGCGGAGAGCAGTCGGGGCACATCATCCTGTCCGACCTGACCACGACCGGGGACGGGCTTGTCGCCGCGCTGCAGGCCATCGCGGCGGTCCAAGAGGCCGGCCGCCCCGCGTCGGAGGTCCTGAACCGCTTCGAGCCCCTGCCGCAGGTGACGCGCAACGTGTCGGTCGAACGCGGGCGGGCCCCCATGGAAAAGCCCGCGGTCATCCGCGTCATCCAGCAGATGACCGCCCGCCTCGGCAGCAGCGGCCGCCTTGTCGTGCGGCCCTCGGGCACCGAGCCCCTGGTCCGCGTCATGGCCGAGGGCGAGGACCCCGACATGATCCACCAAGTCGTGGACGAGGTCAGCGACGTCATGTGCCGCGAGGCCATGCTTGCCGAAGGCGCAGCCGCGCAGGCGGAACAGCTTCGGACCCTGATGTAGTTTTCCAAGGAGATCGTTGCCATGTGTGGAATTGTGGGGGTCCTGGCCAACCGGCCCGCAGCCCCGATCCTGATGGATTCACTCAGCCGCCTTGAATACCGCGGCTACGATTCCGCCGGCATCGCCTCGGTCGAGGCCGGCCTTCTGAACCGGCGCCGGGCCGAGGGAAAGCTGAGCGCCCTCGCCCGCCTGCTGGAGGACAGCCCCCTGGGGGGCAGCGCCGGGATCGGCCACACGCGCTGGGCGACCCATGGCCGACCCAGCGAGGACAATGCCCATCCCCATCGCTCGGGTCCGGTCGCGGTCGTCCATAACGGCATCATCGAGAATTACGCCGAACTGAAGGCGGAACTGGCCGCGCAGGGCTACGGCTTCGAATCCCAGACGGATACCGAGGTCATCGCCGTGCTCTGCGCCTCGATGATCGCGCGGGGCCTGGGCTACGAGGATGCCGCGGCAGCGACCGTGTCGCGCCTGCGGGGCGCCTATGCGCTGTGCTTCCTGTTCGAGGGCAAGGACGATCTTCTCGTCTGCGCCCGCCGCGGCTCTCCGCTGGTGATCGGCTTCGGCGAAGGCGAGAGCTTCGTCGGGTCGGACGCCATCGCGCTTGCCCCCATGACCGACCGCATTGCCTACCTTGAAGAAGGCGACTGGGCCATCGTCACCCGCGGCGCGGTCCGCATCCATGATGCCGCCGGGATGCCGGTCGAGCGCAAGGTCCAGGTCGTCGCCCTTGACACCATCATCGCCGACAAGGGCCAGCACCGCCATTTCATGGCCAAGGAGATCCATGAGCAGCCCTCGGTCATCGCCCGGGCGCTGGGCACATGGATTTCGCCCGGACGCGACCGGGTGGAATGCGCAGCCGAGGCGATCGACTGGGCCGCGGTCCCGCGCCTGACCATCGTCGCCTGTGGCACCGCCTATTACGCGGCCCATGTCGGCAAGGTCTGGATCGAGAAGATCGCCCGCATCCCCGTCGAGATCGAGATCGCCTCCGAGTTCCGCTATCGTGAGCCGCCGCTTCCCAAGGGCGGCGTCACCATGGTCGTCAGCCAGTCCGGCGAGACCGCCGATACCCTTGCCGCGCTGCGCTATGCCAAGGCGGCGGGCCAGACCACGCTCGGGCTTGTCAACGTCACCACCTCGACCATCGCGCGAGAGGCGGACATCGTGCTGCCGATCCATGCCGGGCCCGAGATCGGCGTCGCCTCGACCAAGGCCTTCACCGCCATGGCCTTCTGCCTTGTCGCCATGGCCGCGATGATCGCCCGCAAGCGCGGCACCATGGATGCCGAGGCCGAGCGCGCCCATGTCGAGACGCTTTCGACCGTGCCGCGCATCATGGCGGAATGCATCGCTCTGGAACCCGAGTTCGAAGCCCTGGCGGCCGAGCTGTCATCGGCGAGCGATGCACTCTTCCTGGGCCGGGGGCTGATGTACCCGCTGGCGCTGGAAGGAGCCCTGAAACTCAAGGAAATCACCTACATGCATGTCGAGGGCTATGCGGCCGGAGAGATCAAGCATGGTCCCATCGCGCTTGTCGACGAGACCACCCCCATCATCGCGCTCGCGCCGCATGACGCGCTGTTCGAGAAGCTGTCATCGAACCTGCGCGAGGTGATCGCCCGCAAGGGGCGCGTCGCCGTCCTGGGCGACGAGGCCGCCTGCGCCGACCTGCAGGGCGAGGCCTGGCGCATGGTGCGGATGCCCAGCGTCGATCCCCTGATCGCGCCCTTCGTTTATGCGGTCGCGGTGCAGTTCATCGCCTATCACACCGCGCTCGCTAAGGGCACCGACGTCGATCAGCCCCGCAATCTCGCGAAAGCCGTAACGGTCGAATAAAGGCGGACATCATCATGCAAAAATGCATTCTTGCGACCGGCGGCGCCGGATATATCGGCTCTCATGTCGTGGTCGAACTGCTCGAGGCAGGACATCGCGTCGTCATCCTCGACAACTTCGAGAACTCGGACCCGCGCACGGTCGAGCGCATCTCGCGGATCGTCCCTGGCGAGGTCGAACTTGTCGAGGGCGATGTCCGGGACCAGGCGCTGGTTCAGGAGGTTCTTCGCCTGCATCGCGTCGATGCGGTGATCCATCTGGCCGGGAAAAAGGCCGTGGGCGAATCCGTGGCCGATCCCCTGCTTTATTTCCATGACAACCTGCTCGGCGCCGTCGCGCTGCTGCGGGCGATGTGCGCGGCGGGCGTGCAGAAGCTGGTCTTCTCGTCTTCCGCGACCGTCTACGGCTTTCCCAAGACGCTGCCGATCCCCGAAACCGCGCCGACGGGCGTCACCAACCCTTACGGCCGCACCAAGCTGATGATCGAGGAGATCATCGACGACCTGACCGTGGCCGCGCCCGATTTCCGGGCGATCTCGCTGCGCTACTTCAATCCCGTCGGCGCCCATCCCAGCGGATTGATCGGAGAGAACCCGCGCGGCACGCCCAACAACCTTTTCCCCTATGTGGCGCAGACGGCGGCGGGTCTTCGCAAGGCGGTGCAGGTCTTCGGGTCCGACTACGACACGATCGACGGCACGGGGACGAGGGACTACATCCACGTCCTCGATCTCGCCCGCGGGCATGTCGCGGCGATCAATCATCTTTTCGGGAACCCCGGGGAACCGCATCTGCGGATCAATCTCGGGACCGGCACGGGCTACAGCGTCCTGCAGATCCTGGACGCCTTTTCGGAAGCCTGCGGCCATCCCGTTCCGTTCGATCTCGTCGCGCGCCGCCCCGGTGACGCGGCCGCCTCGCTGGCGGACCCGACGCTCGCCCACCGGCTGCTCGGCTGGCACGCGACGCGCGACCTCAAGGCGATGTGCGCGGACCACTGGGCCTTCCAGAAAGGGCTGGCCACCGCGCAGGGCGAGGACGGGATGCCCATCCATTCCGCCCGGCGCGAAAGGCAGGCCGAAGCTTTCGTCCCAAGATTGCCGCACTGAAGGCGGATTGTTCTTGAGAAAGCGTTTTCTTCCAAGCTAGCCTGCTCCTCGGCCCTGCGCCGGGGAGTGGCGCGTCCTTGCAACAGTGTCGAAATTGCTCATCATCTCCGCCCTCCGCTCGACGATCCTTTCCGGCCTCGTGGGTCTTGTCGCCCAATCCCATGCCACCTGGGCGCAAGGCGCCCCCCCAGCGGCGGAACCGCCCGCCCAGGATTGCACCATGGCCTCGCCGCGATCCCGTGCCGCCGCCCTCACCTCTGCGCTGCGGCAGGGTTTCGGGGTGCAGTACTGGGGCGACACCTACTCGGCCGAGAAGCTGGCCGCCCAGCCCCATGGCCTGCTCATCATCGAGTTCACGAAGATCGGCGCGCATTACAGCGACACCGGCCGCGAACTGCCCTTCACCCCCGAAGAAATCGCCACCATCAGCCGGAACGGCGAACGTCCCGTCCTGGGCTACTTGAATGTCAGCGAGGTCGAGACCTACCGGGATTACTGGATCGACCATGCGGCGGCGGTCAAGGCCGGGGGCGACCCGTTGCCTCCGCCTTGGCAGGGGCCTCATACCGCCCATGGCGACGATCTCGCGGCCTTCTGGACGCCGGAGTGGAAGGAGATTCTTCTGGCCCGGGTCGACCGGCTGATGGCCGCGGGCGCGGGTGGCATCTTTCTTGATGACGTCCTGCATTACTACAGCCATGCCCTCGACAAGACGCTGCAATGGCCGGAAGGCACGCGACCCGCGGGGCCTTCCGATGCGTCGGGCTTCGCCCTCGAGATGATGCGCCTTGTCGGGGCACTGGCGGAACGCGCCCGGGCCTGGGACTGCGACGCCCTGATCATCGTCAACAACGGTGTCTTCATCGGGCGCGACGCCGCGGGCGCCAGCGCGGGGCCGGACAGCAAGGCGGCCTTTGCCGCCTACCTCGACGCGATCGACGCGATCATGGTCGAGAACCTGTCCGCCCCCGACATGCATCCCCATGCGCTCGAGGCGCTGAAAGAGGATTTCCAGGCCAACGGCGCCTCGGTGCTGGCCCTCGACATCGCGACGCAGTTCCCCGAAATCGATCCCGGCCAGCTTCGCGACAGGGTGACGGCGCAGACCGCCAGGAACGGCGTGTTTTCGTATGTCGCCCTGGACAGCGCCTACAGCCAGCTGACCCCGCCGATCACCCTTTCGTCGCCGGCTGCGGCTGCAACGGAATGACCCTGTCGCGAAGCCGGCGCTGCAGATCCCCGTTCGCGGCGGCGCCGGCCAGCAGGGCGCGGTGAAAGGGGCTGCCCTGCAGCCCGTCCGAGACATGCACCCAGATGGACTGGTCCCATTCCGACAACGGCAAGGCCGCCGCCTTCAGCAGGAAATCATAGGAAGCCCGGCGATCCCCGGTCCAGCCGGTCCAGGCTGCCGCGACAAGCGGCGCGGCCTCTTGGACCTCGGGCGACAGAAGGCGCCGATAGGGGACCAGGGCCCCTGCCCCGCGATAGCGCAGGAATTGCGTCAGGGCGCGGCCGATCACCGCCGGCTCGGCCAGCGCCGCCTGGTGCGACGCCAGCACCGACCTCAGGGCGCGCAGGTCCCCGCTCGTCTCGGCCATGAACAGCAGGGTGTCCCACTCGGGGGAACTCAGCACCGTCCGGCCCGCCAGCCACTCTGACTGCAGGATGCGGGCAACGCCCCCATGCCCGCTTTTCGCGAAGACCGGCAGGACCATGTGACCGTCCTGCGGTGCCGCGGCAAAGCCGTTGCGGGCGACGATGATCGCCGGGTCCAGCGCGCCCCTGCCGATGAGGGACCTGACCGAGGCTTCCAGCACCGCGCCCGCATCCGGGCCGGTTTCCAGCCATGCCGACGCATGCTGCACCGCTGCCGCCATCTGGCCCGTCTCGGCCAGGTGTTCCAGCAGGCGCTTCTTGAAGGTCAGCCCTTCCTCGCCGCTCTTTCCGGCCAGCTCGATCAGAAGCTGCTCATAGGCGCCGCGGTCCCCGCCCATCAGCAGCTTGCTCAGGCGCCGCGCCTCCCAAGCCGTCAGCCTGGACGGCTCGACCGACTGAAGAACCGCGCGTTCCGCATCCGCCATCCGCAGCGACCTGTACCACAATCCCAGCCGCTCACGCCGCTCGGGGGTGGGGAACAGGTCATAGGCCTGCTGAAGATAGGCGGCGGCAAGAGCGAGATCCCCGGCCACGATCTCGATCCCGACGAGCGCTTCGAGCACCTCCTCGGACGGCCGCGCACCCGACAGGACACGCAGGAACGCCCGCCGCGCGGACGGAAGATCCCCGTCTGCCAGCGACAACCGGCCGTAAAGCAATTCCAGGTTGTCATGAAAGGCGAACTTCCCTTCCACCTCGCGCAGCCGGGACAGGGCGTCCTCGGGTTCGAGCCGCGACAGTTCGGCCTCGAACCGGACGCCGGGGTCCGGCCTCAGCATGACAAGCGCCGCGATGGCGAAGCCGCATAATGTCAGGAATACCGCTGCATAGTTCCGCATCTCACGCCCTTTCAGCGCAAGGCGCCAGAATCGAGGCCCGCCCCTGCCCCGAGGCGCCGACCGGCACATAAACGGACATCCTGCCCTCGGGGTCGGGGATGACCGTCTGCTCCGGCCCCGGCTTGTCGCCGGTCACGGTCACCCGGTAGGCGCCCCCGGGCTCGCCCACCAGGTCGAGTTCGCCCCCGATGACCCCCGACACCTGGACATGCAGGGCGCAGCCCTCGCGCTGCCAGAGGTCGATCACGACCCGGCTGGACTGAAGACCCGGCGCCGCCGTGCCGCGGGCGATGCCGGTCGGATCGGCGCCATTGGCCAGGACGACCAGCGGCGCTTCCGTGTTCGGGTCCAGGGCCACGTAAAGACTGTCGCCCTTGCGCCGCGCGCCCATCACCCCGCTGCTTCGATCCAGGTCCAGCACCCGATCGGGCACCCGGTCGAAGCGGACGGTCTGAAGGCTTCCCCGGTCCAGTATCCGCCATGCGTCCGGTCCTTCGGGAAGAACCCGCATCGACTGGAACCCCCGGACCATCCTTGCATAGCGGGCGGCGTGCACCGGGATGACGTCACCCGTCCTCGCCTCCTCGAAATACCGCTCGACCGCGCGGCGCGTTTCGAAGAACATCGCCGAGCGCGCGGCAAAGGCCAGCTCAAAGGGTTTCAGCCGCCGCGGGTCTTCCGTCCGCCGCAGGGTTTCGCCGAAGGCGTGGAAACCGTGGATCGGCGCGGTCCAGAAGCCGGTATAGGCGGCATCGCCGCTCAGCGCGTCATAGACCTGCAGATGCTCTCCCACCGGGGCGGAAAAGGGCCAGAGACCCGAAAGGGACGGGTTGGCCGCGTACCAGGTTCCGCCGCCGCCGCCGATGCTCTCGGCTCCGGCGTCCTCCACGGCCACGAGCGCGGCCTCGAAGGGCCGCGCGTCCCCGCTCCAGACGAAAGCACCCGCGGGGCCTTCCCTTCCGGCAAGATCTTGGACCTCCTCCAGGGCGCCCCCGACTTCCGTGTCCAGGTTGAACGGCTCGGAGGCGTATTTCCGCGGCGCGTTCGGCGTCTTCGAGAAGGTCGAGGCACCGGGATTGGCAAAGGCATCGCCAAGCGTCTGCACCGCCGAGACCACCAGGGCGTTCTGCTGGTCCGGGTCCTCAGCCTGCTGCAGAATCTCCGCCTCGCGGCCCTGGTCGTAGCTCACGAAGAAATCCCAGTCCGTGACGTAGCTGTGCCCCTGGGTCCCGCTTTCCACATTGGGACGGGACAGGGCGCGCACCGCCGCCTGCCGCCCCCGCAGCGCCGCGGTTCCGCCCAGGCTTTCCTCGAGATCGCCGGTCAGCGCCGCCACGGTGATCGGCAGATCCGCGAAGGGCTCGATCAACTTCTCGACGAGAACTTCCGAGGCAAGCTGCTCGGGTTCGCCGAAGTCCCTTGCGGGCATCACGTCAAGCCAGCCCTCCTCGGTGATCGTCGAGAAGAAGATCCTTTTGCCCGCAAGCGTCGTCGGGTCGGGTATCGGCCAGGGCGCCGTCCCGAGCACATGATCGAAGAAGGCGAAGGGATCGACGATCCAGAAGGCCCCGCCCCGCCCGTCCCCGTCGATCGCGGCGCTTCCATGCAGATAGCCCCCGGCCGGGCCGAGGGTCCCGAGGTCGAGTTCCAGGCCGCCGCTTGCGATCCGCAGCAGCGAGCGGCCATCGGCGCTTGCATGAATGCCCGCGTAATTCCCGGGCTTGATCAGGAAATCCACCTCGAAGCCCAGCATCGCGTCCATCCCGGCGACCGTCGCCGCGGCGCCTATCGCATGGGTTGAACCATCCTCCTCGATCCCCATGGCTTTCCTGACGAGAAGGGCCGTTTCCGGCCTCGTGCCCGCGTCGAGCCCGATCTCGCCGAAGGCGACGATCCCTGGCGCCTTGCCACAGAAATCCTCGCCCGCCTCGAACCATGCCCACAGGGCGCCCATCGGCGGGGGGGACTCGTCGAACCAGGACAGCATCATCCTGACAGATCCGGCCTCGATTTCGGGGGCAAGGCCCGTCGAGACGTCATGATAGACAACCCGCTGCCCGAGGTGATTCAGGACGATCTCGGCGAACCTGTGGATACGGGTATCACGCGGCGCCCGCTCGCGCGCGCCGTCGTAAAGCGCAAGCGTCGTTCTGGGAATGGAATCGCAGGCCCAAGCATCAAAAGGCGTAATCCATAAGGATAGCACCGCGACGAATACAAGGCGCAGCACAGCGAAAATCCGCCCGTAAATCCTGGATTTTATGACATAAATGGAAACTAACGCCCGTCTCGATGTTCCGCCGACCCGCAAATGCATCCTGAATCCGCCATACGCCATTCGGTGAAATCCGCTCTCCCGATTTTCCTTCCTGCACGCAGGATAATCCGTTGAGAGGATTCAGAACTTACCGTAAATTCGGATGGCATCAAAGGGATTTGGCGCGCCGGTCGCTGCAGGAAGATTACACGGGAGCTTTTCAATGCAGGGCGGATTTCGGGAATTTCTTTTCAGCACAGCCGTTGTCGGCGCGGGTCTTGCCGGCCTCTGGGCCTGGCCCATCGTCACGGACGGGGGCGGCGCTGCCCTGGTCACGCGGATCGTGGAAATCTATCACAAGTCCGGCGCTCGCCTCGGTCCGGCCGTGGCGGTCCTGACGGGGCCGGCGCAGGATGTCCTGCCCCCCGTTCTTCAGCCTGCGGCGGACGAACCCCTGGCTCCCGCGGCCAGGATCGATCCCGTGCGCCTTGCCGCGGCAGAACCCGTCGTGCCGGCGCAATGCGATGCCACGAGCCCCGGCATCGACGCCGCCGTGATCGGGGACAGGCTGCAGCTGCGCATCTTCGAGACCTCGATCCTGGCCGGAGCCGCGGGCGCGCAAGGGGCCGAGGCCCTGACGACCGACATCGTCTTCGAGCGGCTGGACCTGTCGGGCAGCTACGACGTCACCGGCACCGGCGCGATCTCGCTGCCCGCCATAGGGCGCGTCGATGTTCTCGGGCGCTCGCTTCCCTGCATCGAGGCGCTGGTGGCGAAGCGGGCCTTCGAACTGTTCCGCACCGCCAGCACGGTCAGCGCAGCCCATGCCGCCCGCCCCCCAATCCTGGTCCGCGGGGCCGTGCGTTCCCCCGGGGCGCATGCCCACAGCCCCGGCCTGACCGTGGAACGCGTGCTTGCCCAGGCCGGAGCGACCCAGGCGCATGATCCTGCAAGCACCGTCCGCATGGTCGCGCTCGACTCGCGCCGCCGCGAACTGGAAAGGACCCGCGCCGGCCTGGATCTGGAACGGATGCGCCTTGAAGCCGCCATGGCCGGCAAGGAGCTTTTCCCCGACACCGCGCTGACCACGACGACGGCCCTGCTGGGCGCGGATCGCGTGGACAGCGAACGCGCCGCGCTTGCGGCCGAAACCGTCACCCAGCTCATGCGCCAGGTCCATACCGCCGAGCATCTGAGGGACCTGGACGCCCGCATCGAGGCGGCAGAGCGCCAGCTCGAGATCGCGCAGACCCATTTCGACTACTTCGATCATCGCCGCCAGCAGCAGGCCGAGTTCCTCAAGAGCCGCACGATCACCGAGGCCCATCTGGACAGCACCACGATCAAGGCCATGCAGGCCGAGCAGGTCCTGCTGGAAAAGCAGGAAGCGCTTCTGCGGTTGCAGACCGAGCGCCATCTTGCCGTGAACGGCGCGGCCCTTGCGGATGCCCAGCGCCAGAACGCGCTCGCGTCCGAGCTTCGCAACCTCACCTCGCGCTCCGACGCGCTGGAAAGCGAATACCAGACGCTCGAGGCCGAGCTTGACGTCCTTCGCGACGGCGGCGCGCGGCTCGAGGTCACGATCGAACGGCAGGACGGCCCGGAAAGCACCCGGACCATCGCCGCCTCTCCGGCCACGCTTGTGCGGCCCGGCGATCTCGTCACCGTTTCACCGATGATGGAGGGGACGAAGAAATCGGCGCGGCTCGATGTCCGGAACCTTCCCCTTCCCGTGCGGAGCGCGCAGTCACAATGACCTCCCGATCAGAAGCGCCGGCCCGCGACGCCGGCTTCGAACCCGGCACCTCCCAGACCGAAAGCGCCGCCTTCTTGCGGGGCTTTCTCGGCAGCGCCGTTCTGCTGCTGATCATCAGGGCCGCCGAACCCCTGTTCTTCGGAGAGGACTACTTCTCGACCCTGACCTATCACCCGTTCTGGATCGTCGTGCTGCTTGCCGCCGTCCAGCACGGCCTGTTCGTGGGCGTGGCCACCGTGGGCCTTGCGACCCTGATGATGGACTGGCCGCCCCGGCCGGTCGGCGTGGACATCACCGCCTATTACGCGGACATGGCGGCGACGCCCACGCAATGGCTGATTGTGGCGGTCATCATCGGCCTGTATCGCCAGGGGCAGATCCGCCGCGACCAGCGCGTCCGGCGCGGCAATGCGCGTCTGATCGAGATGAACGACGCGCTGGCGAAAGAGATCTACAGGCTTGATGCCGCGCTTGCCCGGGCAGAGCTTGCCGCGGCGACACGGCCCGAGGGCGCGGCCCCGGCCTTTCTGCGCCCGGCGCTTGATGCGCTTCTGCGCCTGTCCGACCCTGCCGCGGACCGCAATGACGCCTTCGTCGCCGCGGCCCGCGCCTGCAGCGACGTGGATATCGCCCTGCTCGAACGCTCCGCTGCAGGAGAGATCGTCCTGGCAGCAGCCACCGATCCTGGGCTTGAGGCATCGGCGTTCGTCGCGGCCGAGGAACTGGCCGCCTTGGGCAAAGGGGCAGATCCCTCCCTTCCCGTGCAGGTCCTGACGGCTGACAAGCGGCACGCTCTTGCCGTTCCGATCATCATGGAAGGTGCGGCCGAACCGGCCGGTGCGGTCGTGGGCTTCGTCGATTCCCCCGATGAGCTTGCGGATCTCAACTCCACGCTCGTTCATCTGGCGCGTGCCGTCGGGGCGGCCCTTGCGGCGGATGGGGTGCAGGTTCCGCTGCCTCACGCCCCGGCCGTGGCAGACCGGTTGCATGCCTGACGCCCTGTCCGTCCCTGTTCCCGCCGCGCGGCCGCAGTTCGGCCTTGGCCTGTTTGCCGGCATTGCCTGCCTGATGGACATCGTGCTGCTGCAAGGATGGCTTCAGGGGCGCCATGCCATGCTGGAGGTGATCGTCCTTCACACCGGCCTTGCCATCGGCATCGGGGCACTTGCCATGCTGGCGAGGCGCCGTTTCTCGCAGCCGATCCTCGTCCGGGTCGTCCTTCTCATCCTCTTCGGCCCCCTGGGCGGGCCCGCCCTGATGATCGCCGTGCCAGCCGCGCCGGCCTCGCGCAGAAAAGAGGCCGGGCCGGGCCCGGCGACCGCCTCCCGGACGGAAGGCCAGGCCAGCGCCGACGAGATCTACGACAGGATCGTGCAGGGCCGCCGGCACCCGCTTCCCCGGTCACCGCTGTGCAGCCTGCTGCAGACCTTTGCGGCGGGCAGCTTCCCCCAGCAGCAGGAGGCCATCGCGGCGATGTCCCGCGCCTATCATCCCGACATGCGCCCCGCCCTGTCGGCCGCGCTTGCATCCCCGACCCCTGCGATCCGGGTCCAGGCGGCCGCGGTCTATGCAAAGCTGCGCCGCACCTACGAGACGCGCGCCAAGGAACTGCTCGGGTCAGGCAGGTCCGGCGATCCGCCATGCGACCCCGGACTTGCCGCCGAATGCCTGAGCGTCGCGGAATCCGGCTTCGTTGATCCGGAAACCGCCCGTGCGCTCAAGGAGATGTCGGCGCGGCTCGCCAAGTCTTCCCGCACCGTCGCGCCATCCGCGGCGCAAGGACCCGAGGCCCCGGCGCCCTGGCCCGCCCTGCGGCCTCTGCCGCGCCTCAAGCGACATGCCTGCGGAGGGCTGGGATGAGCGCGCCATCGCCGGTCGCCGACGTCTGCATTGTCGTCGAGGGCTGCTATCCCTTCGTATCGGGCGGCGTCTCATCCTGGATCGACTGGCTGATCAGGAACCAGCCGGGCACCAGCTTTTCGGTTGTGGCCATCGTGGCCGATGAACGCCCGCGCGAGATCAGGTACGAGATGCCTGCGAACCTGCTGGATTTCCAGGTGCTGGCCCTTGCGCCGCGGGTGCGCAAACCGGGGCTGCGCCAGCCCGACATCGATCATGACCGCCTGGCCGACCTCATGTTCCGC
Source organism: Paracoccus sp. (in: a-proteobacteria) (assembly GCF_030536915.1). Taxonomy (GTDB): domain Bacteria; phylum Pseudomonadota; class Alphaproteobacteria; order Rhodobacterales; family Rhodobacteraceae; genus Paracoccus. The sequence continues at coordinate 2,434 of NZ_JAUNPC010000048.1, read as the reverse complement.
GTGCTCAGAAAGGGCGATCTCGCGGCATTCGACGGCCTGCTCTCGCTTGTCGCGGAACCCGTCTGCCGCCGTCCCTTTCCCCGGTTCGGTGCGCCGCAGCCGCCCCTTTACAGCGATCTGACCGCATCGCGGGCCGCCTGGCACGCGATCGTCACCTGCTACGAACGCATCGCGCCGCATTCCGCCTTCAGCGACTTCTTCTGGGCCTGGCGGAATCTCGCGGGCAGCCTTCTTGCGGTCTCAACCGCCAGGATACCGCCTGCGCGAACCTATCATGCCATCTCGACGGGTTATGCCGGGTTGTTCGCCGTGCGGGCCGCGCGGGCGACGGGACGCACCGCCGCGATCACCGAACATGGCATCTATACCAACGAACGCCGCATCGACCTAGTCATGGCCGACTGGATCACCGATAGCATCGACAGCGGCCTGTCGGGGCGGGACGGGCGGACGGATGTCCGGCGATTCTGGATCGACGCCTTCGAATCCTTTGCCCGGATCGCCTATGACGGCGCCCATAGGATCACCACGCTTTACGGGGCCAACCAGTCCTTCCAGCGCGCGCTGGGCGCCTGCGAAGACAAGCTTTCCGTCATTCCGAACGGCATCGAGCTGAAGAAGTTCGCCGCGATCGTCCCTCAGCGGTCGGACCGCCGCCCCACGGTGGCCCTTATCGGCCGCGTCGTGCCGATCAAGGACATCGAGGCCTATATCGCCTCTGCCGCCATCGTCCGCCGCGCCATTCCCGACGTCCAGGTCCTGGTGATCGGCCCGACCGACGAAGACGAGGACTACCATGCCCTGTGCCGGCGGCGGGTTGCCGAACTGGGGCTGGAGGACACGGTGACATTCACCGGCAAGGTCAACATCATCGATTACCTTCCCCGCATCGACGTCCTTGTCCTGACCAGCATCAGCGAGGCGCAGCCTCTGGTGCTTCTGGAAGCGGGCGCGGCGGGCATCCCCTGTGTCACGACGGACGTGGGGTCCTGCCGCGAGATCATCGAGGGCGCCGCGGACGAGCATCCCAACCTCGGTCCGGGCGGCAGGGTTGCCCCCGCCATGGACGCGGATGCCATCGGCGCGGGGATCGTGGAACTGATGACGGACGAGGCCCTGCGCCTTGCCTGCGGCGAGAACCTCCGCCGCCGCGTCGAACTCTATTTCACGTCGGAAATCTCGGCCGCACGCTATGCGCGGCTGTATCACGATCTGGTGGCCTGATGGGTCAGGACCTGCCCCGTCGCGCCGTGGTCCGCAGATGGCAGGGTGAATTCCGGTGGTGGCTGTCGGACCCCCTGCTGAAACCTGTCCAGCGCTTTGCCGCGGCCATCATCGTCGCAGCCGGGCCATGGCTCGTCTCGGTCTTCGCTCTGGCCATCATCTCGGTCACCATGACGCCCGCGATGGGCCTTGCCGCGGTCGAGGACTTCCGCCTGACCGTGGTCTACGCCTTCTGCATCGCCCCCCTTGCGACCGGTCCGATCGGCGCGATCGCGGCGCGGCGCGTGGTGGTCGAGGTCCAGGCCGGCAACCATGCCCGCGTGCCGGAACTGTTCCTTGCCGCGGGCGCCTGTTCCGCGCTGGCGGCCCAGGTCATCGCGGTCCTGGCCTGCCTGCTTCTGGGCGTGCGGCCTATCGGGGTCGCGACGGGGCTGGTCTCGCTGACGGCGGCCGCCGCCCTGCTCTGGACCAGCTTCGCTGTCCTTTCGGCGGTCAGCGCCTATGGCTTCCTGATCGCGGCCCTGACGGGGGGGATGGTCTTCTCGGTGTTCTGCACGCTGGTGGCCGCCAGCATCACGCCGACGACCGAGATGCTCATCTGGTGCTTCATCGCGGGCGTGCTGTTCTGCGTGGCCCTGTGCCTGCGGCATGTCCAGATGCATTTCCCCAGCCGCTACGACGCGTTCCTGCCGACCGTGCAGGGCCTGGTTGCGGACCTGCGCCGCAATGCCGTGCTGTGCGCCGGCGTGCTGTTTGCCATCTGCGGGGTCTGGATCGACAAGTGGACCTTCTGGTTCGGCCCGCACAGCGTCCGATCAGAGGCCGGGCTGCTTCATTACAGCCTTTACGACAGCGTGATGTTTCTTGCCCACCTGTCGGTGATCCCCAGTTACGCCGCGCTTCTGGTCTTCCATCATGGCGACCTGGTCGCGGCCACCGAACGCTTCAAGGCCGCACTTGCGGGTCGCGCGACCCATGGCGCGATATGCGCACGCATCGACGATCTCGAGCGCACCGTCTGGAGCGGGGTGTTCACCATCGCCTTCGTTCAGGGGGCGATCACCGTCGGCCTCATTCTCATGGCGCCGTTGATGGCCCGGTTCCTCGACTTCAGCTTCAACCAGTTCCTCATGCTGCGGGTCGCCCTCATCGGCGTATGCCTGCATGGCGTCATGTTCCTGTGCTGCGCGATGCTGCTGGTCGCCAACCG
>NZ_JAUNPC010000047.1:1634-20301 GCF_030536915.1 Paracoccus sp. (in: a-proteobacteria) | reverse complement strand
GGGGTGTTTCTGCAACTGGCCTGCGTCCAGCGCAACCAAGTGCAGTCATGGATCACCCACCGCTGGCCCGAGGACGTGGTCGGCGAGTCCATTGACCCCACGCGCGGGCAGCCGATGCCGGATCACCTGATGGCGCACTACGATGCGCAGGCTTGAGCGGCAGCTCTGCGAGACCGTCCGCAAGCAGTGTCGCGGGCAGCGGTGCCCTGTCCCCGAGGCGGGCCGCGACCTGGCGCAGGCCTTCGGGCAGATGGCGGCCGCGCGGTCTTGGCATGCGAACGGGCCGAACCCGATCGGCTTCCACGAGATCGAGGCATGGTGCCGGCTGATGCGGGTGCCGCTCAGGCCCGAGCACGTCGCGATCCTCCGGGCGATGGATAACGTCTGGATCGAGGAGTTCCACAAGAAGCGCGATCAGGGCGCGGATGGAGGGATGAAGACCCTGCCTCCGATCTCACAGCAGCCCCTCACTGCCGCCCTGTTCGACGCGATGATGGGCTGACGAGATAAGGCGCGGGCGTGCCCGGCGGTCCTCTTCCCGCCAATCGCCTGGGGTAAGACGGTGAGTGCCCGAGCAGTGTCATACCCATAAACCCCGTCAAGGCGCGGCCCTTCCACCTCCTGGGGGCGCGGCGCAGGTGGCCACGGCGACACCGGGGGCGACCACTGGCCCGAGCATGGGCCGCCCGCGTCTGGGCAGGGGCCGGCTGCAGCGGGATGTTGCAGCCGGCCTTTTACTGCCGGATCAGCCACCCATACGAGGGATGCTCGAAGTCATCTTGCTGATGTTTTCCTTCTTTCGACGATCTTCGCTCACAAAGTAATCAGCCGCAGCCCGGAGGTGAGCCAGATTACTGTTCATCTTCTTCAGTTCCGCCAGGATTGCTTCGTTGGTGTCGAGTTCTTGATCAGCCATCTCATTCTCCAAATACCCCTGAGCAGGATGGAGCGAACGGCCGGTCAGCGCAATTTGTCTGTGCAGAAAAGCAAAGGCCTCCGGGGTTACCGGAGGCCTAACAGCACTGGCCAAGAGCTTGCTTTCGCCCGGACTGACCAGTGGCCCTTGGTAGGGTCTTAATGCGGATGCCGAAGCAGCGCCGCGACGCATGTAAAATGGATAGTCACAGGTTGACTGTCAAGCGTCCCAGCCCGAGGCCATGCAACACGCAACCCTGCACGACCTTCATCATCTCAGTCGGGAGCGTCCGCGTCTGATAGACCCGTTTGCCTGTCCGGTCCTTGTCCAAGCGCACCATCTCCAGCCTGTGGAAGCCCGCAGCATAGACCATGTCGCCTTTGACCCAACGGACGCGATTGCCCCATTTTGCCGGAAGCTGGAACGGGACCACGATCTCGGCGTGATAGGGCATCATGTGCTCCGGCTTGGTCGTGCTGAGCGGCACGATGGTGCAGAGGCCGAAGCGATGCTGGATCGGCGGAGAGAGCACGACCGCCAGACGGGTCTTCACCATCTCGGGCTCAACAAACCCCTGGTCGAAACTGGCGACCACGAGGGTGCCGGCGGGGGGTGCATATTTGAGCGGCATGAGGGGCGAAACCTGCAGGGGTAAAGGGGCGGACGGGGCGTCCCTGACCTATTATCGGACAGCGCTCAACCCCCGAGCCTGTGCCGTTCCTTTCCAGATAAACGCCTCAGTGCATATTATCGGACAGGAACGGGACCATCGACCCGATTATCGGGCAACCTCTACCTTGCGGAGCGCCACGCCTGGTCCGTTGCCGTTCTCAGGCAAGAACACGACCCCGGCGGCCGCTAAGGCGGAGTGGAGGGCGAGATGTCAAGCGTAATCGAAATCGTCCTCGCCGATGGGGTATTCTTTCCTGAGCCTCACACCCACGCCTTCGCCTTCGTCCGCAATGAACTCCACGCCTGCGTCCTCAAGGGCGGTCTGGATGGCCGCGATAGTCGCGGCTCTGGGTGTCCGTTGATCTTTTTCGAAGTCGATCAAGGTGGCTCGGGCTATGCCTGCTCTCTCAGCAACATCGCCCTGTTCAAGGCCGAGTAGGGCGCGGGCAGCGCGACATTGTGCGGGTGTCATCTCGAATCCGACTTGAAGTCAGACTTATTGTCTGACATGGTGTCAGATACTAGCCCATTTTGGAGACCCTGACAAATGGAAACGAAAGAACGCGTCCGCGCGAACACTCCCGGCTTGTCTCGCCGCAGCTTGATCGCCTCCATGCCCATGCTCGCGCTGGCTGCGGTTCCGAAAGCCCAGGCAAGCGGGGACTTGGCGTTCCCGGCCGAAACGCCAGTCGCGGCCCTGTTCCGCGAATGGGAGCGGATCAATGAGGAAGTTCACGCGGCCTACGCGGCTGATGATGATGACGCGGGGGACCGCGCGTATGCTGCCCGTTGGGCGCATGAGCAAATCCTCATCCATGAGCCGAGCCAATGCGAACGGGACGTGCTTCTCAAGATCGCTGTTTGGACAGATACGGGCGAGAGTGATCTAGAGGTCGGAAATCCGCACCTTGCGACAGTCTGGGCCGAGCTGCGCTCCATGTTCGGTGCCCGCGCCCTGATCGGCGCCTGAGATAAATGCCCGGCGGCGCCAGTGAGGACCGCCGGGCAACTATTATACGAAGGGCGTGACCGCAGGTTTCTCGACCTCTTCAACGATCAACGCGATCTGCCTGCTGGTTGGCTGATAGTGCCGCTCGGTGACACGATAAACCCGCTCAACCAAGCCACGCGGAGGCGCATCGAACAGGTAGTCTCCTACTGCCGGCATAAATCCAGCAGGGACGTCGAGATCGGGCAGGGGGGCAGGATCATAAGCGCCGCCTGGGTTCGCGATGAAGCAGCGGGCGACCTGCGGCCACTTGTCTTCATTGTTCAGTTTCATGAGGTCATCCTATGTTGCATGAGGGATCAGTCCCGCTTTCCGTGTGGCACACATTTACCCTTGATGCCAAGCTAAATGCGTGCTACGCAGTGAGCATGAAATCTGGTCCTTTCCTTTCGATGATCGCCGATACCTTCGCCGTGGAGGGAAAAACGGTGACGGTCTATGCCCGTGCGCTGAAAGAGGCCGGGCTGCTGACCACTGGCGCGCGTGGCGTGAACGCGCCCGATATGACGGCGCTTGATGCCGCGCGCATGACGATTGCTTTGCTCGCCTGTGACGGGCCGTCGCAAGCAGTCGAGCGGGTGCAGCGGTTCGGACAACTACAGTATTCCCCGACGCTGAGGAATGGCCGGACGTGGCGTGAGACCATTCGCACCGACGAGTTCACCAGCATGTTCTCGGGCGCGAAGACGCTGGAGGAAGTGCTATCGTTTATCTTCAGCCTCTATCTGGACCGCTCCCTCGATGATGCCTCGGCCTGGTTCGGGCAGCATGTGCTGTCCCTGACGATCCATCCGGGTGACGCTCTGGCGGAGCTTGTCCAGTGGGTCCACGACGACGCAGGGAAACTCCGTGGCGAGCGTGTCGTGCCGTTTAAGGGCAGCAGGCACGGACAGCGCGGCCTACTCGTGGCGCGAACCGCTGCCCCTGCCACCCTGAGCATGGTCGCTGCAGCCCTTTGGGCGGCCGGGCGGGAGGAGGCTCACTGATGGCGAACCGTCCCGCCCCCTTCAAGCAAATCGACGTGACACGAGCCGCAAAGGGCGTTGTGGCCGCTGGGCTGCCGGTGGGACGGGTCGAGATCGACCGCGAAGGCAAAATCGTGATCCTTATCGCGGACGGTAGTTCGTCCGTCGATAAAAACGATTGGGATTGAGATGAAAAAGGCCGACCGCTTTCCCCGTGCCAAGTCCTACCCCGACCGCCATGGCAAGCGCCGTTGGCGATATCGTCATAAAGGGCTCACGGTAGAGTTGGGCACTGAGTGGGGGAGCGAGGAGTTCTGCCGCCGCTACGCTGACGCCGAGAATGGGCAGAAGACCAGTAAAGGGGTGGGGACAGGCCGCACCGTCGTCGGCACGCTGAACGACCTAGCTATCCGATTTTATAAGCTGCACCTGCCTACCGTCGCCGAAAGCACCGCAGCCAATTATCGCGCCGCCATCGAGCCCTTGCGAGTAAAGCATGGGCACAAGCGCGTCTCACACATGGCGCGGCGTCACGTCGTCGCGATCAAGGCCGAGATGGCGGACACCCCGCAACAGGCGAACAAGACGCTCAAGCGGCTATCGCAGATGATGGAACTCGCGAAGGACTTGGAGTGGCGAACCGATAATCCCGTTGACGGAGTGAAGCTCTATCCGAACAATCCGGGCGGCTTCCACACGTGGGACGAGGGCGAAATCGCCCGGTTCTACGAAGTCTACGAGATCGGCAGCGTGCCGCACCTAGCGATGACGTTGATGCTCTACACGGGCGCGGCGAAGTGTGATGCGGTGAAGTTGGGGCGCGGGAACATCCGCGACGGGCGGCTTGTTTATCGCCGGAACAAGACCCGCCGGAATCCTGAGGGTGTCGAGGTCAACATCCCGATCCACCCTTACCTTGCAGAGACACTGGCTCACCTTCCGCCGGACAGCTTACCTTCTTGCAGACGAGGGATGGCCTGTCCCGGTCGGTGAAGGGCGTGGGAACGTCCATGCGGAAATGGTGCGACAAGGCCGAACTGCCGCTGTGCAGCTCGCACGGCCTGCGGAAAGCGATCTGTCGCAGGATCGCGGAGGCGGGCGGCACGGCGTTCTCGATTATGTCCGTGAGCGGACACATCAGCCTGAAAGAGGCGCAGAAATACTGCGAGGAGTTCGGTCGCAAAAGCATGGCCGACTCCGCTATCGCAAGCCTTCCCAGCGGGGCGCAGGGGGAACAAAAGTTGACGAACCACCCCGCAAGGTTCGTCAAAAAATCGCGCAAGGGGTTGAAATGACTTACCAAAACGCGGGGTTTGGTAGGCCCGGAGGGACTTGAACCCCCAACCAAGGCGTTATGAGCGCCCTGCTCTGACCATTGAGCTACAGGCCCGCGCCCGAGGGCTGTCGCAAATGCGGGCGCGCGGGTCAAGGAAAACCGGGGCAGGCGGGCGGCTTTGATTGTCTGCGCCGGACGGCTGGGCTATCCAGCGTCCAAGCAAGAGGGATGGGCGACATGACCAGGGCGGATGGCAGGGGCGGACTTACCTACGCGCAGGCGGGTGTGGATATCGACGCTGGCAATGCATTGGTGGAACGCATCAAGCCCGCCGCCGCGGCAACGGCCCGGCCGGGGGTGATGTCGGGACTCGGCGGCTTCGGCGCGCTGTTCGACTTGAAGGCGGCGGGCTACGCCGATCCGGTGCTGGTCGCGGCCACCGACGGCGTCGGCACCAAGCTGCGCATCGCCATCGAGACCGGAGAGATTGACGGCGTCGGCATCGACCTTGTGGCCATGTGCGTGAACGACCTCGTCTGCCAAGGCGCCGAGCCGCTGTTCTTCCTTGATTACTTCGCCACCGGCAAGCTGCAGGTCGATGAGGCCGCCCGCGTCATTGCCGGCATCGCCGAAGGTTGCCGGCGTTCCGGCGCGGCCCTGATCGGCGGCGAGACGGCCGAGATGCCGGGGATGTATCACGGCGGCGACTTCGACCTCGCGGGCTTTGCGGTGGGCGCCATGGAACGCGGCGCGCATCTGCCGCAGGGCGTGGCCGAGGGCGACGTGCTTCTGGGCCTGGGCTCGGATGGTCTCCATTCCAACGGCTTCTCGCTTGTCCGCAAGGTGGTCGAGACGACGGGCCTCGGCTGGTCCGATCCCGCGCCCTTTGCCAAGGGGCCGCTGGGCCGGGCGCTGCTGACGCCGACGCGGCTTTACGTCCGTCCGGTGCTGGAGGCGATCCGCGCGGGTGGCGTCCACGGGGCCGCCCATGTCACCGGCGGCGGCATCACCGAGAACCTGCCCCGCGTCCTGCCCGAAGGCATGGGCGTCGAGGTCAACCTTGACAGCTGGCAGGCGCCTGCCGTGTTCCAGTGGCTCGCCGATGCGGCACGCATCCCGGAACGCGAGATGCTCAAGACCTTCAACTGCGGCATCGGCATGATCCTTGTCGTGGCCCCCGACCGGGCACGGGCGTTGACCCGGATGCTGCGCGACGCAGGCGAGCGCGTGGTCGAGATGGGCGAGGTCGGCGGCGGCAATGGCGTCGGCTATACCGGCACCTTGTGGTAAAACGCGTCGCGATCCTGATTTCCGGCGGCGGATCGAACATGGTCGCGCTGGTCCGCTCGATGACCGGCGATCACCCGGCGCGGCCGGTGCTGGTCGCCTCGAACGATCCCGCCGCGGCCGGTCTTGTGCGCGCCGCCGAGATGGGCGTGCCGACCGCAGCCGTGGATCACCGACCCTTCCGCGGCGACCGCGCGGCTTTCGAGGCCGCGCTGCTTGAGCCGCTGCTTCAGGCCGAGCCGGACATCCTCTGCCTCGCGGGCTTCATGCGGATTCTCACGCCCGCTTTCGTGCGTCGGTTCCAGGGCCGGATGCTGAACATCCATCCCTCGCTTTTGCCGAAATACCCCGGCCTGCAAACCCATGCCCGCGCCCTTGAGGCAGGCGATAGCGAAGCCGGGGCAACCGTCCATCTGGTGACACCGGTTCTGGACGACGGCCCGATCCTTGGTCAGGCCCGTGTGGCGGTCGAAGCCGGTGACACGCCCGACACGCTTGCCGCCCGGGTGCTGACGGCAGAGCACCGCCTTTACCCGATCGTGCTGCGGCGCTTTGCCCAAGGCATCACCGACTGCATCGACCTTTAGCCGGTTCTTCTTTGTCGAAGTATCCCCGGATCGTCGTACATGACGATGGGGCAGAGTTCCGGTCGGGCCGTGCAGCCGGAATTCACCGTTCCGGCAGCAGCCCCCGCGGCGCAAAGCGCAGCACCAGCAGCAGCACCAGGCCCATCGCGACATAGCGCATCTGCGGCGCGCTTTCGATCAGGTGTCGCTTGAACCCTCCGTCCGACAGCGGCGAGGTCAGCAGCGACATCGCGGCAGGCCCCCAGACCTCGGCCTTGATCCAGAGAAACCAGATCAGCACCGCGCCCAGGACCGCGCCCCAGTTGTTGCCCGAGCCGCCCACGATCACCATGACCCAGATCAGGAAGGTATAGCGCAGCGGGTTGTAGCCGCCCGGCGCCATCAACCCGTCCAGCGTCACCATCATCGCCCCCGACAACCCGATCACCGCGCAGCCGAGGATGAACAGGTGCAGGTGGCGGCGGGTCACGTCCTTGCCCATCGCCTCGGCTGCCGTCTCGTTGTCGCGGATCGCCCGCATCATCCGCCCCCAGGGTGAGTATAGCGCCAGTTCCGACAGCAGGATCAGCGTCAGCAGCACCGCCACGAAGACCGCGGCATAGCACAGCTTGACGTAGATGGCCGATGCGGTGGTCGGGTCCATGGCCCAGCGGGCGGCAGCCTCGACAAAGGCGGGGTTGGCCTGCAGGTCAAGCTCGTAGGGGACGGGGCGCGGGATGCCGGTGATGTTCAGCACGCCGCGGGCCAGCCAGCCCTCGTTCCGAAGGATGGCGACGATGATCTCGCCGATGCCGAGCGTGGCGATGGCAAGATAGTCCGAGCGCAGTCCCAGCGCGACCTTGCCGATGCCCCAGGCGGCGATGGCGGCAAAGACCATGCCGACCGGCCAGCTCAGCAGCACCGGCAGGCCAAGCCCGCCGATATTGCCGGCCTTGGAAGGGTTGTTCGCCTCGATGGCGGCCACTGCCGGGTCGAACAGCATCCGCGTCGCGACATAGCCCGCGATCACCACCAGCGCCGCGACCCAGAAACGCGCCGCGCCCTTCAGCCGCGTGGCCGCTGCTGCCGCAATCACCAGCGTGGCAAGCCCGACCGCCAGCGCCAGCACCATCTGCGGCCCCCCGGCCGCCCAGGCGCCCTGCACCGGCCGGGTCGAGATCAGCACCGGCGCAAGGCCACCCAGCGCCACGAAGCCCACCACGCCCGCGTTGAACAACCCGCCATAGCCCCAGATCATGTTGACGCCCAGCGCGGTCACCGCCGAGATCAGCCCCATGTTCAGGATCGACAGCGCGCTGTTCCACGACCCCGAGAACATCGCGTTCGAAACCGTGCCCTCCAGCACGACCAGCAGGATCACCGCCGCGAACAGCAGCGGCGCGCGCCAAGGGCTCGCGGAGGTTTCGGCCTGACGGTTGGCGCTCATTCAGGCCTCCTCAATAGGCTTTGCCGCGGAACAGCCCCGTGGGGCGCACCAGCAGAACGACGATCAGGATGACGAAGCTGATCGCCAGCTTGTATTCGGTGCCCAGCATCTGCAGCAGGCCCTCGGGTGCAAAGCCGAGGTATTCGGCAATCTTCTTCCACGGATATGTCAGCGCGACCTCGGAAAAGGCGATCAGGAAGCCGCCCGCGATGGCGCCGATGGGGCTGCCGAGGCCGCCCACGATGGCTGCCGCGAAAACCGGCAGAAGGATCTGGAAATAGTTGAAGGCCTTGAAGGACTTGTCCAGACCGTAGAGCGTCCCCGCCAGCACCGCGAGGCCGGTGGCGATGATCCAGGTCAGCCGCACCACGCGGTCGGGATCGATGCCCGACAGCAGTGCCAGGTCCTCGTTGTCGGCATAGGCGCGCATGGCCTTGCCGGCGCGGGTGCGGTTCAGGAAGACGAACAGCGCCCAGACGGCCAGCGCCGCGATCACCAGCGTGATCGCCTGGGTGGTCCTGAACGCAAGGCCCTCTCGCAGCCCGGTCATCTCTCTGAACTGCGGCACCGAGATGACGAAGCGGGCGCCGTCCGCGAACTGGATCTCGTCCACGCCGATCACGAGGCGCGTCAGGCCGTTCATCACGAACATCACGCCGACCGAGGCCATGACGACCACGATGGGCGCGGCGCGCACCCGGCGGTAGTGACGATAGACCCAGCGGTCGGTCAGCAGCGCCATGGCCGCCGTCAGCGCCATGCCCAGCGGCAGAACCAGCAGGGCCGAGGGCAGGGGGCCGAAGGATACCCCCAGCGACTGCAACCCCCAGGTCAGCAGGATCACGATGGCCGTGCCGAAGGCCATGGTGTCGCCATGGGCGAAGTTGGAAAACCGCAGGATGCCGTAGATCAGCGTGACGCCAAGCGCGCCCAGCGCCAGCTGCGCGCCATAGGCCGCGGCCGGGATGACCACGAAGTTCAGGATCGCCACGAGGGCGTTGAGAATGTCCATCAGAGGCTTTCCCTCGCAGGCCGGGCCTGTCCGTTATGTCCTGCCATCGTCAGCCCCCCAGGAAGGTGCGGCGCACCTCGGGGTCGGCCATCAGTTCGGCCCCGGTGCCGGTATAGCGGTTGGCGCCCTGCACTAGCACGTAACCCACATCGGCAATTTCCAGCGCCTGCTTGGCGTTCTGTTCCACCATCAGGATGGAAATGCCGGTGCGCGCGATCTCGATGATGCGGTCGAAAAGCTCGTCCATGACGATGGGCGACACGCCCGCCGTCGGCTCGTCCAGCATCAGCAGCTTCGGCTGCGTCATCAGCGCGCGGCCGACCGCGACCTGCTGGCGCTGGCCCCCCGACAGCTCGCCCGCGTTCTGACGGCGCTTGTCGGCGACGGCCGGGAACAGCTCATAGACCTGCTGCATGGTCTGGCGGTAATCGTCCTGGCGGATATAGGCGCCCATCTCCAGGTTCTCCTCGACCGTCATGGTCGGGAAGACGTTGGCGACCTGCGGGACGAAGCCCATGCCCGCCTTGACGCGGTCCTGCGGGTTCAGGGCGGTGATGTCCTGCCCGTCCAGCCGGACGCTGCCTTCGCGCAGCGTCAGCATCCCGAAGATCGCCTTCATGGCCGTGGACTTGCCCGCGCCGTTCGGGCCGACGATCACCGCGATCCGGCCCTTCTCGACCGCCAGCGTGCAGCCGTTCAGGATGTCGGCCTTGCCATAGCCGCCGCGCATGTTCTCGCCGATGAGAAAGGGGTCGCCGACCGGGCCGGGCCGGGCCGGGCCGCTGCGGTGGATGCCCTGGGAAGTTCCGGCGGGACGCGGGTTCACGACCGAGGCGTCGCGGTTGCCGCGATTGGCAAAGGGATCGCTCATGCCCCGACCTTGTCCTTGTTCTTGAGTCCGCGGCCCAGGTAGGCCTCGATCACGGCCTCGTTTTCCATGATATGGGCGGCAGGCCCCTCGGCCAGCACCTTGCCCTCGGCCATGACGATCACCGGGTCGCAGAGCTTGCCGATGAAGTCCATGTCATGCTCGATCACGCAGAAGGTATAGCCGCGTTCGCGGTTCAGGCGGATGATCGCGTCGGCGATGGTGCCCAGAAGGGTGCGGTTCACGCCGGCGCCGACCTCGTCCAGAAAGACGATCTTGGCCTCGACCATCATGCAGCGGCCGAGTTCCAGCAGCTTCTTCTGCCCGCCGGACAGGTTCCCCGCCTTCTCCTCGGCCACATGGCTGATGGTCAGGAAATCCAGCACCTCGTCGGCGCGGGCGCGCAGCGCGCGTTCTTCCTCGGCGATGCGCCTGCGGCCGAACCAGGTGTTCCACAGGCTTTCGCCCGTCTGCCCCGGCGGCACCATCATCAGGTTCTCGCGCACCGACATGGACGAGAACTCGTGCGCCATCTGGAAGGTGCGCAGCAGGCCCTTGTGGAACAGCTCATGCGGCGGCAGGCCGGTGATGTCCTCGCCGTCCATGACGACGCGGCCCGAGGTGGGCGGCAGCACGCCCGCAATCACGTTGAACAGGGTGGACTTGCCCGCGCCGTTCGGACCGATCAGCCCGGTGATCGAGCCGGTGCGGATCGTCAGGCTGGCGCCATCGACGGCCCGGAAGCCGCCGAAATGCCGGTGAAGGTCGTGGACCTCGATCATGCGCGCTCCGATTCTTCCCGCCGGGTTCCCTAGACGACCAGAGGGCCGTTCGCCAAGAAAAACCGGATGCGGCGCCCGGATGGGCGCCGCGGACCTTGCATCAGGATCAACGGGTGCGAACCGCGTTCAGGGTGCCGCCCTTGAATTCGACCTCGCGATAGGTGCCCGCGCTTTCGCCCGCGCCGACCAGTTCGACCGCCGAGGCGCCGACATAGTCCACGTCCTGCCCCTGCGAGATCAGTTCCAGCGCGCGGTCGAGCTGACCGGGCATGATCTGCTCGCCCGGCGCATTGGCCACGTCCATCACCTTGTCCTTGTAGACGCGGGGATCGGTGGACTTTGCGGCCTCCATCGCCAGCAGGATCAGCGCCGCCGCGTCGTAGGCTTCGGCGGCAAAAGCATCCGAGCCCTCGAAGCCCGCGTTTTTTGCCAGCGCGATGAAGGCGTCGCGGCCCTCGCCCTCGGCCGAGGGGTTCTGGCCGAAGGAATGTTCAAGTTCAGTGCCGAACTTGTCCACCAGCGCCTGCGTCACCATCCCGTCGGTGAAGACGAAGGTGTCGAAGGCCCCCGAATCCAGGGCGCCCCGCACGATGCCCGAGCCGCCCTGATCGACATAGCCCGCGACGACCAGCGCATCGCCCCCGGCCGCTGCCAGGGCGGCGACCTCGGCCGAATAGTCGGCCTTGCCGTCGTCATGCGCGGCGTTGATCGTGATCGTGCCACCCTTGGCCGCGAAGGATTCGGCGAATGAATCCGCCAGACCCTTGCCGTAATCGTTGTTGGTGTAGGTCACGGCGACATTGGTGATGCCGCGGTCGGTGATGATGTCGGCCATCACTTCGCCCTGGCGGGCGTCGGACGGCGAGGTGCGGAAGAAGAAGTCCCTGTCGTCGATGGTGCTGAGCGCGGGCGAGGTCGCCGAGGGCGAGATCATCACCATGCCGTTCGGCACCGCCACGCGTTCAAGGCTGGCGATCGTCTCGCCCGAACACATCCCGCCCACGATGCCGTTGACCCGGTCCGAGGTCACCAGCCGCTCGACCGCCGAGACCGAGGCGGCCGCATCCGCGCAGGTGTTGTCGGCCTGCACGACGCTTACCGCGCCGCCGCCCAGCAGCTTGCCGGAATCGCTGACCTCCTTCGCGGCCAGTTCGACCCCCTTCAGCATCGAGGGCGCCATCGATTCCAGCGGCCCGGTGAAGCCCAGCGAGACGCCCAGCTTCACGTCCTCGGCCAGTCCGGCCCCGGCCGTCAGCGCCAGCACGGCGGACGCCATCAGAAAACGGTTCATGTCATTCCTCCCAGTATGTGTTGCATCCCGTTCAGGCGCGGGATTGCCGTGGTGACCGCCCTCCTGCGGTCGTGAAACGCCCCGGCGCGGGTGTCCGGCCCGGGCGGATAGGATCAGCGGATGCGGACGGTGTTCATCTGGCCGCCGGCGAAATCCACCTCGCGGTAGGTGCCGGCGCTTTCGCCCGGCTCGATCAGCTCGACCGCCGAGGCGCCGTCATAGTCGATGTCGGTGCCCGCCGCGATCAGTTCCAGCGCGCGGCCGATCTCTCCGGCGCTGATCTTTTCGCCCGGCGCGTTCGCGACCTCCATCACCTTGTCCTTGTAGACGCGGGGATCGGACGAGCCCGCCGCCTGCATCGCCAGGATCAGCAGCGCAGCCGCGTCATAGGATTCGCCCGCAAAGGCCGAGGTGCCGTCGAAGCCCGCCGCCTGCGCCAGTTCGTTGAACTTCGTCCGGCCTTCGCCATCGGACGACGGGTTCTGGCCGAAGGAGGTCTCGAGCTCGGGCCCGAAGCGGTCCACCAGCGCCTGCGCGACCATGCCGTCGGGCAGGATGAAGGTCTCGAACGCGCCCGAATCCAGCGCCCCGCGCATGATGCCCGATCCGCCCTGGTCGACATAGCCCACGACCGCCAGCGCATCGCCCCCTGCGGCTGCCAGCGCCCCGACCTCGGCCGAATAGTCGGCCTTGCCGTCGTCATGGGCCTGCAGCATCGTCACGGTGCCGCCCTTGGCCTCGAAGGCGGCGCGGAAGGATTCCGCCAGCCCCTTGCCATAGTCGTTGTTCGTATGGGTGATCGCGACCGACTGGATCCCGCGCTCCTGCGCGATCCCGGCCATCACCTCGCCCTGCCGGGCGTCCGAGGGCGAGGTGCGGAAGAAGAAGCCTTGGTCCTGGATGTCCGTCAGCGCGGGCGAGGTCGCCGAGGGCGAGATCATCACGATCCCGTTCGGCACGCCCACGCGTTCCAGGCTGGCGATCGTCTCGCCCGAGCACATGCCGCCCATGATGCCCTTGACGCCTTCGGCCGTGACCAGCCGTTCCACCGCCGCGACCGCTGCTGCCGCATCGGCGCAGGTGTTGTCGGCGCGCACCGGCGTGATGGTCGAGCCGTTGAGGAACTTGCCCGAGTCGTTGGCTTCCCGGATCGCCATCTCTGCGCCGTTCGCCATGTTCGGCGACATCGATTCGAGCGGTCCGGTGAAGCCCAGCGACAGCCCGATCCTGACGTCCTCAGCCACTGCCAGCCCCGCGCTGAACGCAAGGGCGGTCGTGGCCAGAAACAGCTTCTTCATGCGGTCTTCCCCCTGATTGGACCTTTTGTCCTTGTTCGCGACACTAGGGCGGCGTTTTTTGAAAGAAAAGCGTGTCGTGAGGGACAGGATTAAACGCGCCGCAACGTTTCCGCGGCAGGCTGCCGGTTGCCCGACTCAGGGTTTATTCCCTGGGCCAAGACCTTTATAACCCTGCAATCCGCAGGAGATGAGCCATGCCGCAGCAGACGCCCGACATCGACCGCAACGCAGCGCGCGCCAGCGACTGGCAGCGCGGAAGCTGGCGTTCGCGCCCCCGCGTGCAGATGCCGGATTATCCCGACGCCGCCACCCTTGGCGCCGTCGAGACGCAGCTTGCCAGGTTCCCCCCGCTGGTCTTCGCGGGCGAGGCGCGCCGGCTCAAGGCGCAACTGGCTGATGTGGGGCAGGGGCGCCGCTTTCTTCTGCAGGGGGGCGATTGCGCCGAAAGCTTCGCCGAGTTCACGGCCGACAACATCCGCGACACCTTCAAGGTGATGCTGCAGATGGCAGTGGTGCTGACCTGGGGCGCGCAGATGCCGGTGGTCAAGGTCGGCCGCATGGCGGGCCAGTTCGCCAAGCCCCGCAGCGCGCCCACCGAGGTGATGGGCGGCGTCGAACTGCCCAGCTACCGCGGCGACATCATCAACGGCTTCGACTTCACGGCCGAGGCGCGGGTGCCCGATCCGGCGCGGATGCTGCAGGCCTATACGCAGGCGGCGGCCTCGTTGAACCTGCTGCGGGCCTTTTCGACCGGCGGCTATGCCGACATCCATCGCGTGCAAAGCTGGATCGCCGATTTCACCGACGGGCCCGAGGCCGCGCGCTACCGCGACATCGCCGACCGGATTTCCGACGCGATGGCCTTCATGCAGGCGGCGGGCGTGACCTCGGAAACCGCGCATGAACTGGGCACGGTCGAGTTCTACACCAGCCACGAGGCCCTGCTGCTGGAATACGAGGAGGCGCTGGCGCGGATCGATTCCACCACCGGGCTGCCCGTCGCCGGCTCGGGACACATGATCTGGATCGGCGACCGGACGCGGCAGGTCGATGGCGCCCATGTCGAATTCTGCCGGGGCGTGCAGAACCCGATCGGTCTGAAATGCGGCCCGTCGATCTCGACCGACGACCTCAAGGCGCTGATCGCGCGGCTGAACCCCGACAACGAGCTCGGCCGCCTGACGCTGATCGCCCGCTTCGGGGCGGGCACGGTCGGCGACCACCTGCCGCGGCTGATCCGGGCGGTGCGCGAGGAAGGGGCCGAGGTTGTCTGGTCCTGCGATCCCATGCACGGCAACACGATCAAGTCGGCCTCGGGCTACAAGACCCGGCCGTTTGAATCGGTGCTGCGAGAGGTACGCGAGTTCTTCGAGGTCCATGCCGCTGAAGGCACCGTCCCCGGCGGGGTGCATTTCGAGATGACCGGCCGCGACGTGACCGAATGCACCGGCGGCGTGCGGGCGATCACCGACCACGACCTGTCGAACCGCTATCACACCGCCTGCGACCCGCGCCTGAACGCCAGCCAGTCGCTGGAACTGGCCTTCCTCGTGGCCGAGGAACTGCGTGCCCGCCGCACCGGCACCCCCGTGCGGCTTCGCGATGCAAGCTGACAACCGAGAAGGACGGCGGCCTGTCGGGCGCCGTCGTCAGTCGTTCGAGATAATGCGGAAGCGCAGGCGCCGTTCCTCGGGGGTGTCATCCTCGTGGACATGGGCGCGCGGTTCCGCGGGCTTCCACGACGCCGCGGGCTCTGCGAAGCCTGCGGCGGAAGGCGAGGGGGGAAGCAGCCGCCCGCCCTCGATGACGGGGTCGGCCCGTTCGGCCATCAGGTCGAAGCGGCGCGGCGCGGTCCCGATCTCTCCCTCGGACACAAGGCAGCCCAGCACGCGCGTCACGTCCCCCAGGTCGGACCGCAGCGGCAAAAGCAGCATCCGGGCCGTCAATTCCGGCGCGCCGTAGGAACCGGGCGAGGCCATCTCGATCTCGGCGATCTGCGGCCCCTGAAGCACGGCTTCAAGCACATCCGACAGCCTGCCGCGCGATCCGGGATGCATCAGCGCGCAAAGCGGCATGCCCCGGACCTCCATTCCCATCAAGTCGACGAGGTGCTGCCCGGCCAGCCGGAACCGCGCGCCGCCCGGACCCACCCGTTCAAGGATGAAGGCATATTCCAGCGCGCCGCCCAGACCCTGCGGCGTCACGTCGGCGCGTGAGGGCACCGCGCGGCCATGGCGCAGCGATGCCCAGTAGGCCCGCAACTCGGCCAGGATGCGGGATGGCTGCCGCGGACCGAAATCCGCCAGCCGCAGCACCCGGTCCAGTGCCTCGCCAATGCTGTTGCTGTCGTTGCCCTCGATCATCACTGCGAATCCTCACTCGTGATAAAACATCCATAACGTGGAAACAGGTAAATTCACCGGGTAATCGCAGCCGCTTGCCGGCTCAGGTCTCGGTCACCGGAGGACTTGGGGCCTCGCGGGGCTCGCGGGGCGGGCGGCCGACGATCTCGCGCAGGGCGTCCAGCTCGATGAAGTTGTCGGCCTGCCGGCGCAGCTCGTCGGCGATCATCGGTGGCTGGCTGCGCATGGTGGACACCACCGACACCCGCACCCCCTGCCGCTGCAGCGCCTCGACCAGCGGGCGGAAGTCGCCGTCACCCGAAAACAGCACGGCATGGTCCAGGCGCGGCGCCAGTTCCATCGCGTTGACGGCAAGCTCGATGTCCATGTTGCCCTTGACCCGCCGCCGGCCCATCGAGTCGGTGTATTCCCGCGCGGGCTTGGTCACGATCGTGTAGCCGTTGTAGTTCAGCCAGTCGATCAGCGGGCGGATCGGGGAATATTCCTCGCTTTCCAGAAGGGCGGTGTAGTAATAGGCGCGGATCAGCTTGCCGCGGCGCTCGAACTCCTGCCGCAGCAGCTTGTAGTCCAGGTCAAAGCCCAGCGACTTCGCGGCGGCGTGCAGATTCGAGCCGTCAACAAACAGCGCCAGCCGGTCGTCCTTGTAAAACAATGCCTTGCCCCTTCAAACTCAAGCACTGGAAATGGTTTGCAGAAGCTAGCTCTCGTCGCGATGGGTGCAAACCTGTTTTCTTCGACAGGTTGCCCGGCTGAAACCCTGCGCCAAGCGCTGCGCGCGATGCCGGCCGAGGGGCTGGCCATCACGCGGCTCAGCCGCTTCTGGCGCACGCCTGCGCATCCGCCCGGGTCGGGACCGGACTATGTCAATGCCGCCGCAGCCGTCGCCACCGGCCTTGATCCGGCGGGGACGCTTGAGGCCCTGCACCGGATCGAGGCGGCCTTCGGGCGCAGCCGCGACGGCGTCCGCTGGCAGTCGCGCACCCTCGACCTGGACCTGCTGGCCATGGGCGACGGGGTGCTGCCCGACGCCGCGACGCAGGACCACTGGCGCAGCCTTGCCCCCGAGGCGCAGGCGCTGCAGGCGCCACAGGGGTTGATTCTTCCGCATCCGCGTCTGCAGGACCGGGGCTTCGTGCTGGCGCCGCTGGCCGAGATCGCACCCGGCTGGCGTCATCCCCGCACGGGGCTGACGGTGGCGCGGATGCTGGCGGGCCTGCCGTCGCAGGCCCTTGCCGGCATGGCGCCGGTCGATGGTTCACCTTGACTTTTCATGTGGTAGCTTCCACTTATGCCATCTTGCTCTTTCAGCTGATTCGGAGAGGTGTTGCATGGCACGCGTGACCGTCGAGGACTGCGTCGACAAGGTTCCGAACCGCTTTGACCTGGTGATGCTCGCCGCCCACCGCTCGCGTGAGATCGCCTCGGGTTCGCCTGTGACCGTGGACCGCGACAACGACAAGAACCCCGTCGTCGCCCTGCGCGAGATCGCCGACGAGACCCAGCCTGTCGATGAACTGCGTGAGCGGATGATCGAGCAGTTCCAGACCCAGATCGAGGTCGACGAGCCGGAAGAGGACGCGATGGCGCTGCTGCTGGGCGCCGAGGTGGATCGTCCCAAGCCCGCCGACGAGGAATCCGAGGAACGGATGCTTCGCATGATGCTTGAAGCGCAAAGCCGCGGCTGAGGCGACGGAGCGGGCGGATCTTCGCTTGGAGAAGTTCGACGTCGAGGACCTGATCGCGCTTGTCCGCAACTACAACCCGCGGACCAATGCCGAACTGATCCGGCGGGCCTATGACTATGGCCGCCGGATGCACGAAGGGCAGTTCCGCCATTCGGGCGAGCCCTATTTCACCCATCCGGTCGCTGTCGCCGCCATCCTGACGGAAATGCGGCTGGACGATGCCACCATCGTCACCGCGCTGCTGCACGACACCATCGAGGACACCCGCTCCACCTGGGCCGAGGTCGAGCAGATCTTCGGGCGCGAGATCGCCGATCTGGTCGATGGCGTCACCAAGCTGACCAACCTTCAGCTTTCGGGCACCCATTCCAAGCAGGCGGAGAACTTCCGCAAGCTGTTCATGGCGATGTCGCGCGACCTTCGCGTGATCCTGGTCAAGCTGGCCGACCGGCTGCACAACATGCGCACGATCAAGTCGATGCGTCCCGAAAAGCAGGTGCAGAAGGCGCGCGAGACGATGGACATCTATGCGCCGCTGGCCGGGCGCATGGGCATGCAGTGGATGCGCGAGGAGCTTGAGGACCTCGCCTTCAAGGTCATCAACCCAGAGGCCCGCAACTCCATCATCCGCCGCTTCGTCACGCTGCAGAAGGAAAACGGCGACGTCATCCCGCAGATCACCGGCGACATCCGCGCCGCGCTGGACGCCGAGGGGATCGAGGCCCATGTCTTCGGTCGCGCCAAAAAGCCTTTCAGCGTCTGGCGCAAGATGCAGGAAAAGCAGCTGACCTTCAGCCGCCTGTCCGATATCTACGGCTTCCGCATCATCACCCGGTCCGAGGCCGACTGCTACCGCACGCTGGGGATCATCCACCGCAAGTGGCGCGCTGTGCCGGGGCGGTTCAAGGATTACATCAGCCAGCCCAAGTCGAACGGCTACCGCTCGATCCACAGCACCGTGTCGGCCCGCGACGGCACCCGCGTCGAGGTCCAGATCCGCACCCGCGCGATGCACGAGGTGGCCGAAGCCGGGGTGGCCGCGCATTGGGCCTATCGCGACGGCGTCCGCAGCAAGAACCCCTTTGCCGTCGATCCGGGCGAGTGGCTCGCCAGTCTCACCGAGCGGTTCGGAGAGGAGAACCACGACGAGTTCCTCGAGCATGTCAAGCTCGAGATGTATCAGGACCAGGTCTTCTGCTTCACCCCCAAGGGCGACGTGATCCAGTTGCC
>NZ_JAUNPC010000047.1:0-1534 GCF_030536915.1 Paracoccus sp. (in: a-proteobacteria) | reverse complement strand
GAGGCCGACCGGGAACTGACCCGCGCCCCCTGCTGCGATCCGTTGCCGGGCGAGCGGATCGTGGGCATCACCTATCGCGGCAAGGGCGTCGTCATCCATGCCATCGACTGCCCGGTGCTGGCGGATTTCGAGGACCAGCCCACCCGCTGGGTCGATCTGCGCTGGCGCGAGGGCCGGCACCCGCCGGTCTATTCGTCCAAGCTGAACCTGACGATCCGCCATGACGCGGGCGTGCTGGGGCGCATCTGCACGCTGATCGGCGCGCAGGGCGCGAATATCTCGGACCTCGAGTTCCTGGACCGCAAGCCCGATTTCTATCGCCTGCGGATCGAGATCGAGCTGCGCGACCGCGAGCATCTGCAGGCGCTGCTGACCGCGCTGGAAGCGGAAAGCGACGTGGCGCAGGTGGCGCGCATCCGGGATGCCACCGCGCGGGTCTGAGCCGCGATCACGCTTGGCGGCGCGGGCTTGCGTCCGCAAGGGGCGGCTGCTTCACTGGACCCGGTCCTGACAAGAGGCGCGGGTGTTCAAGCGCAAGCCACGCAGCTATTCGCAGATCGCCTCCGAGCTGGTCTATCCTCGGGGGGGCTGGTCGCGTGCGGCGCAGTATCTGGGCTACCGCGTCCGCCGCCTGCCAGACCAGCCGCACCGGATCGCGCGGGGCTTTGCGGCGGGCACCTTCATCAACTTCACGCCCTTGTTCGGCTTTCACCTGCTGGGCGCCTTTGCGCTTGCCTGGGTGATGCGGGGCAACCTGCTGGCGGCGGCTCTTGGCACGCTGATCGGCAATCCGGTGACGATCCCCTTCATGGCGATGACGTCGATGGCGCTCGGCCGCTGGATGCTGGGGGTGGATGGCAGCATGACGCCCGCTGCGATCCTCAACGCCTTTGCCGCGGCGGGGCGGCAGTTGACCCACAACCTCATGTCGATCTTCGATGACCGCGTGGCCCAGTGGGACCAGCTGGAGACGTTCTTTCACGCGATCTTCCTGCCTTATCTGGTCGGCAGCATCATCCCCGGCACGATCGCCGCCGTGATCGCGCATTACCTGAGCCTGCGGGTGGTCGAGGGCTACCACCGTCATCGCGCCGCCCGCATGGCGAAGCGCGCGGCCAGGCAGGCGCGGAAGAACGCGGGCGGCTGAGGCTCAGACGCCCAGCCGGTCGCGCAGGGAATACCAGCTCATCCCCGCGACCAGCAGGGGCCAGCGCAGCGCGCCGCCGCCGGGGAAGGGGCGCGAGGGCAGGGCGGCCATGCTGTCGAACCCCTCGGACTGGCCCATCACCGCCTGCGCCATCAGCTTTCCCGCAAGGCTTGCCAGCGCCACCCCGTGCCCCGAATACCCGCCAGCGGACAGGCAGTTCGGCGCGGGCCGGGCGAAATGCGGCATCCGGTTCAGCGTGATCGCCAGCGTTCCGCCCCAGGCATGGGTGATCGTCACGCCCTTGAGTTGCGGATAGACCTGTTCCAGCGACCTGCGGACCTTGGCGGCGATGTCCTTGGGAAAGCGGTAGCCGAGGTTCTCGCCGCC
>NZ_JAUNPC010000046.1 GCF_030536915.1 Paracoccus sp. (in: a-proteobacteria) | reverse complement strand
GACCCTGCATGGCAACGAGGCCGGCAAGCTGGCCGAGGTGATCGTCCGTGTGACGGCCGACTCGGCCAGCGCCGCGCTGGAACGCGCCCATGCGGCCATGACCCGGCGGCTGCTGCGCTATGTGGTGGAAACCGGGCGCGGCATGGCCATCGCGGGCTGGCGGGTGGCCGACATGGCCCATGACGCCCGCTGGCGCTGCACCCCCTTCCGGCCCAGCGCCCTGACGCTGGACCACGGGGCCTTCGCCCCCATGCCCGAGGACCTCGCGCCCCTGGCCGAACTGTTCCAGTCGGCCCGCGCCGCGACCGAGCCGGGGGCAAGGCTGCTGTCGGCATTCGCCCTGCTTCACGCGACGCAGGAAGGCCACCCGGCGCTGGCCCGCGCTGATGCCGCAGGCTTCCGCGTCACGACCGAGATGCTGGTCCATGCGGGCGCCGATGACACGGCGCTGGCGGGCCTGGACCTTCCCGGCCTGCTGGCCGCGCTGCAGCCCTGGCACGACCGGCTGGTCGGGCCGACCGGGATCAGGCGGCCCCTTTGCGACGACCTGACCCAGCGGCAGCGGCTGTCGCGGATGGCGAACCTTGCCGATCTTGCCGCGCACCGGCTGCTTGCCGCCGAGATCCGGGCGCGGGGGACGGCTGCCCCGCAGCCCGCGGAAAGGGAGATGGCGCCATGCTGAGGGCGACGCTTGGTCTGGGCACGGTGATCGCCGCCGGCTGGGCCGCCGTGGCGCTGGCCGCCATCGCCGAGCCGCCCGAAAGGCGCGCGCCCGATCCCGCCCGCCTTGCGGCGCTGGGCGAGCGGCTGTTCTTCGATCCCGCGCTGTCGCGGAACAACTCGCAATCCTGCGCCACTTGCCATGATCCCGCCCGTGCCTTCACCGACCCGCGCGAAGGGAAGGCGGGCCTCGCCGTCTCGGTCGGGGACGACGGCGATTCGCACGGCGACCGCAACACGCCGACGCTGGCCTATGCCAGCTTCAGTCCCGATTTCCACCAGACCGAATCCGGCGACTGGAAGGGCGGGCAGTTCTGGGACGGCCGCGCCGCCAACCTGTTCGAGCAGGCGGGCCAGCCGATGCTGAACCCCGTCGAGATGGCGATGCCCGACAAGCAGACCGTCGCCGCCCGCCTTGCCGCCGATCCCGGCTATCCCGCCGAGTTCGCGGCGCTCTGGGGTCCGGGCGCGCTGGACGACCCGGAAGGCGCCTTCGACGCCGTGGCCGAGGCGCTGGCCGCCTATCAGCAGACGGATGAATTCGCGCCGTTCGATTCCCGCTATGACCGCTGGCTGCGCGGCGAGGAAAAGTTCACCGCGCAGGAGGAATTCGGCCACACCGTCTTCATCACCTGGAACTGCCGGCTCTGCCACATGAGCCGCAAGCAGGGCGTGGCCGAGAAGGAAACCTTCACCAATTACGAATACCACAACATCGGCCTGCCGGTGAACGCCGCCGCGCGGGACGCAAGCGGGCTTGGCGGGGATCACGCGGACCTCGGGCTGCTGGCGCATCCCGGCATCGACGACCCCGCGCAGGCCGGCCGCTTCAAGGTGCCCACGCTGCGCAACGTGGCCGTGACCGCCCCCTACATGCACAACGGCGTCTTCGAGGACCTGCGGACGGCCATCGTCTTCTACAACAAATACACGAGCCGCCGGAAGAACGCGGGCATCAACCCCGAGACGGGCGAGGACTGGGGCCCGCCCGAGGTGGACGCGAATCTCTCGCTGGCCGAGCTTGAATCGGGGCTGATGGTTGACGATGTGCGTGTGGACGCGCTGATCGCGTTTCTCGAAACGCTGACCGACCGCCGCTACGAGCCGCTGCTGGCCGAACAGAAGGCTGCACGCGCCGCCGAGGAGGACTGACCCGCATCGAACCCGGGAGGAGGTGACGATGGCCGGCCCACGCAAGATCACCCGCCGCGCCGCCTTGGGCGAGGTCGCCCGCGTGGGCGGCGCGGCCTGCCTGGCCGGGCTGTCGCTGACGGCGCTGGTGAACATGGCCAGCCGCGCCGATGCCCGCGCCCTGCGGCCTCCGGGGGCGCTGCCCGAGGATGACTTCCTCTCGGCCTGCGTCCGCTGCGGCCTTTGCGTCGAGGCCTGCCCCTATGACACGCTGTCGCTGGCCGAATGGGGCGACGAGGCGGCGGTGGGCACCCCCTTCTTCACCCCGCGCACGACGCCCTGCTTCATGTGCAAGGACGTGCCCTGCGCGCGGGCCTGTCCCACGGGCGCGCTGGACCGTGAGATCCCGGACATCCGCGAGGCCGACATGGGCGTGGCGGTGCTGGTCGGCCATGAGACCTGCCTGAACTACAAGGGCCTCAACTGCAGCATCTGCCACCGCGTCTGTCCGATCCGCAACGAGGCGATCACGCTGGAAAAGGGCGAGATCGACGGCCGCGCCGTGGTCCTGCCGGTGGTCCATTCCGACAAATGCACCGGCTGCGGCACCTGCGAGAAGCATTGCGTCACCGGCCATGCCTCGATCCGCGTGCTGCCGCGTGACTTGGGGCTTGGCGGAGAGGGGCGCAACCGCGCCGGGCGGGCTGCATGATCGGGGGGTTCGACCTCGACGCCCGCAGGCAGTCGGTCGCGGCGCGGGGCTGGTGGCGGTCGCACAAGTGGTGGCTCATGCGCCGGTCCAGCCAGATCACGGCGATGGCCGTCTTCATGCTGGGGCCATGGGCGGGGATCTGGCTGGTGCGGGGGAACTTCGCATCGAGCGACATCCTGGGCGTGCTGCCGCTGTCGGACCCCTATATCCTGCTGCAATCGCTGGCGGCGGGGCATGGGATCGCGCTGACCGCGCTGGTCGGGGCGGCGCTGATCGTCGCGCTTTACCTGATCGTCGGGGGCCGGGCCTATTGCAGCTGGGTCTGCCCGGTCAACGTCGTGACCGACAGCGCCCATTGGCTGCGCGAGAAGACCGGCCTCACCCGCGACCGCAAGCTCGACCGCCGGACGCGGCTGGTGATCCTGGCGGCGACGCTGATGGCGGCGGTGCTGACCGGGCGCATTGCCTGGGAACTGGTCAACCCCGTCAGCATGATGCAGCGGGGGCTGATCACCGGCGTCGGCCTTGGCTGGGGGCTGGTGCTGGCCGTGTTCCTGCTGGACCTGTTCGTGGCGCGGCGTGCCTGGTGCAGCCATCTCTGCCCGGTGGGCGCCTTTTACGGCGTGGTCGGGCGCTTTTCCCTGGCCCGCGTGGCGGCGACCCGGCGGGCGGCCTGCACCGACTGCGCCGCCTGCTTCAACATCTGCCCGGAACCCCATGTCATCGTCCCGGCCCTGAAGGGCGAGGGCAGCCCGGTGATCCGGTCCGGCGACTGCCTGAACTGCGGCGCCTGCATCGATTCCTGCCCGGTGGACGTCTTCCGCATGACCCACCGCTTCGCCGCTGTGGATGAGGGCGTGACGGCCCCGGCGAAACCGCCGCGCGAGCGGCGGGCGCGGGTCACGGCCGGAACGGCTCCAGCGGCAGATCCCGTTCCGTAGCCAAGGCGCGGCATT
This sequence comes from Paracoccus sp. (in: a-proteobacteria), assembly GCF_030536915.1. Classification (GTDB taxonomy): domain Bacteria; phylum Pseudomonadota; class Alphaproteobacteria; order Rhodobacterales; family Rhodobacteraceae; genus Paracoccus. The sequence continues at coordinate 17,038 of NZ_JAUNPC010000046.1, read as the reverse complement.
CGTCCATGGTCAGGCCGGCGAAGAAGCCGGGAATGTCGCCGCCCGCGACCTCGGCCAGCCGGGCCGAGAAATGCGGCTCAAGCGCGGCGCAGGCGACCAGCCCGTCGCGCAGGGCGTGGATGGCGTAGTCCGGCGAGACACCGGACAGAAGCCCGCCATCCACGGTGAAGCCAAGGCGCACCGGCGCGGCAAAGCGGTCCGCCGCCTGCCGCAACCCGATCACGGCATGGCGCTGAGGACGCCCCCGTTCCCGGCCCAGCAGCAGCGTGGCGGCCGCGCCGGCGGCCCGCTCGGCCCCGGCCATGTCGGCGATCACGGCGCGCGGCATCTGCCCGTCCAGCAGCCCCGCCGCGGCCTGATAGGTCAGGTCGTGGCCGGGCAGGTCCGGGGCCTCTTCGTCGCCGACAATCTCGATCCAGCAAAGCCGCGGGTTCATTTCCGCCAGCGCCGGGACGGTGATCCCCAGCCGCCCCAGCGCCGCCCGGCGGTGGCTGGAGATCAGCAGGTCGGCCCCCTTCAGCAGTTCGCGGAACCGCGCCTGCCCTGCATCGGACCGCAGGTCCACCGTCTCGATCTTCGCGGCGCGGTTCAGTTCGGCATACCATTGCGGCATCGCCTGGCCCGTCATGTCGCCCGAGGGCGGCTCGATCTTGACGACCGCCATCCCCTGCCCCGCCAGGATCGCCGCCGCGGCCGGGCCGGGGACATTGGTGGCCATGCAGACGGCGGTCAGGCCGGAAAGCGGCAGGTCGGTCATGGGCGGCGCCTTTCGATGGGTCGCGGCAAGTCTGTCATGCCGGGGCAAGGAGGATCAACAGGGCCGACCTTTGCCATGGCAGGCGCAGGCCCGGCCTGCCCCTCTCAGCCCTGCGCGACCACCTTCTGGGTCTGCACGCCCAAGCCCTCGATCCCCAGCCGCATGACCTCGCCGCCTTTCAGGAAGATCTTGGGGTCCTGCCCCATGCCGACACCCGGCGGCGTGCCGGTGGTGATGATGTCGCCCGGCATCAGCCGCATCAGTCGCGAGCAATAGGCGACCAGTTCCGCCACCCCGAAGACCATCGTCGCGGTCGAGCCGTCCTGATAGCGTTTGCCGTCCACGTCCAGCCAGATCGCCAGCGCCTGCGGATCGGGGATCTCGTCCGCCGTCACCAGCCACGGCCCGATCGGACCGAAGGTGTCGAAGCCCTTGCCCTTGTCCCAGGTGCCGCCGCGCTCAAGCTGCCATTCCCGCTCGCTGATGTCGTTGACGACGCAGTAGCCCGCGACATGCCCGAGGGCCGCATCCACCGGCACGTCCGAGGCGGGCTGGCCGATGACGATGCCAAGCTCGACCTCCCAGTCGGTCTTGGTGGAACCTTTCGGCAGGCGCACCTCGTCGTCGGGACCGGTGATGCAGCTTGTCCATTTGGCGAAGACGATCGGCTCGGTCGGCACCGGCATCCCGGATTCGGCGGCGTGATCGGCATAGTTCAGGCCGATGGCGATGAACTTGCCGACATTCCCCACGCAGGGGCCGAGGCGCAGATCCCCCTGCGGCACCCCTTCGACCAGCGGCAGGTCGGCGGGGTCCAGCGCCGCAAGCCGCGCCAGCCCCTCGGGCGTCAGCGCCTCGCCCGCGATGTCGGCGACATGGGCCGACAGGTCCCGCACCCGCCCCCCGGCATCCAGCAGCCCCGGCTTTTCCGATCCGGCCGGTCCATGGCGCAGCAGTTTCATCTTCCCCTCCGTCAAATCCGGGGCGACGATAGGCAAGGCGGCGGGACGCGGCAATCGGGCATCCGGGCCGCTTTCCGCCAGGCGGACAGGCGGACGCATCGTCGCGGCCGGACGCGCGCCAAAACACTTGCGGCAGGCGGGCTGTGGACGCACTGTCCTGGCGTCAAAAAGGGGGAAAACCATGCTGCTTGGCCAGATGATGCACCAGCCGCTGAGCGTCGGCTCGCTGATCGAACACGCTGCGCGCTATCATGCCGACACGGAAATCGTCTCGGCACTGACCGAGGGCGGATTCGAGCGGACGACATGGGCCGAGGTCGCCGCCAACGCGCACCGGATCGGATCGGCCCTGCGGGGGCGGGGGCTGCAGCCGGGGGACCGGGTGGGGACGCTGGCCTGGAACAACCGGCGGCATCTGGAACTGTATTTCGGCGTACCGGGCATGGGCATGGTCTGCCACACGCTGAACCCGCGCCTCGCGCCCGAACAGCTGGTCTATATCGTCAACCATGCCGCCGACCGCATCCTGTTCATCGAGCGGACCTTCGTGCCCCTGATCGCCTCGGTCCGCGACCAGTTGCCGACCCTGACGGGCATCGTCCTGCTGGGCGGGCGCGACGAGGAACTGGCCGCGCAACTGCCGGGCCTTCTGTTCCACGACGAGCTGCTGGCCGAGGGCGATCCCGCCGCGCCCTTTGCCGAGGTCGATGAAACCTCGCCCTCGTCGCTCTGCTATACCTCGGGGACGACGGGCGAACCCAAGGGTGTGCTTTATTCCCACCGTTCGACGCTGCTGCACGCGCTTTGCGTCAACAACCGCGACGGGCTGGGGATCGGGGCGGCGGATTCGGTGATGCCGGTGGTGCCGATGTTCCACGTCAACGCCTGGGGCATCCCCTACGCCTCGGCCGCCGTCGGCGCGCGGCTGGTGATGCCGGGGCCGCGGCTGGACGGCGACAGCCTCGCGCGGCTGATCATCGACGAAAGCGTGACGCTGGCCGCCGGGGTGCCGACGATCTGGCTGGGGCTGCTGCTGGCGCTGGACGGCATGGACGAGAAGCCCACCACCTTCAAGCGCACCGTGGTCGGCGGCTCGGCCCTGCCGCCGTCGATGCGCGCGGCCTTCCGCGACCGCTACGGGGTCGAACTGATCCATGCCTGGGGGATGACGGAAACAAGCCCCTTGGGCACACTGAACGCGCCCCTGGCCAAGCACCTGTCGCTGCCCTTCGAGGAACAGGACCGCATCGGCAACGGTCAGGGCCGCCCGCCCTATGGGGCCGAGTTGCGGATCGTGGATGCCGAGGGCCGCGTCCTGCCGAATGACGGCGAAACCGAGGGCGAGCTGCAGATCCGCGGCCACTGGGTGCTGGACAGCTATTTCGGGCATGAGAAATCGGCCCTGACCTGGGACGGCTGGTTCGGCACCGGCGACGTGTCCACCATCGACCCGAACGGCTACATGGTGATCCGCGACCGGTCCAAGGACATCATCAAGTCGGGGGGCGAGTGGATTTCCACCGTTGACCTGGAAAACATCGCCGTGGGGCATCCCAAGATCGCCAATGCCGCCGCAATCGCCGCCCGGCATCCGAAATGGGACGAGCGCCCGGTGATCTGCGCGATCAAGCGGCCGCAGTCCGACCTGACCGAGGATGAACTGCTGGCCTGGTATGACGGCAAGGTGCCGCGCTGGCAGCGGCCCGACCGGGTGATCTTCGTGGAAAGCCTGCCGCTGGGTGCGACCGGCAAGATCGTCAAGGCGACCCTGCGCGAGACCTATGGCGACGTGCTGTGGGAGGACGCGATGAAGGAACTGGAAGCCGAGCGCACGGCGCAGGGCTGAGGCATTGCAAAAAGGGCGCCCCTCGGGGCGCCCTTTCTTGCCGGCTCAGGCGTCCTTGTCCCAGCCCGAGATCTGCTTGGAGTCCATGAACTCCTCCAGCCCCCAGACCCCGCCCTCGCGCGCGCGTCCCGAGGCCTTGACGCCGCCGAAGGCGGAACCCCGGCCGCGGCTCACGCCATTCATCTCGATCATCCCCGCCTTGAGCTGCCGCGCCAGCCGGTTGCGCCGGGCGCCGTCCTGCGTCTGGACGTAGTTGGTCAGCCCGTAGATCGTGTCATTGGCCAGGTCGACGGCCTCTTCCTCGCTGTCGAAGGGGGTGATCGACAGCACGGGGCCGAAGATCTCCTGCCGGAAGATGGTCATGTCGCGGGTGACGTCGGCGAAGACCGTGGGGCGGACGAAATAGCCGCGGTTCACGCCCTCGGGTAGGCCGGGGCCGCCGGCAACCAGCCGCGCGCCCTCGTCGATGCCGGTCTGGATCAACCCCTGGATCTTTTCCCACTGCTGCCTACTGACCACGGGACCGATATGCTTGCCCGCATCATGCGCGCTGCCGACGGTGGTTTCCTCGGCCACGCGCTTGGCCGTCTCGATCGCCTGCTCGTAGAAGGAGCGTTCCACCAGCATCCGGGTCGGCGCGTTGCAGGACTGGCCCGAGTTGTAGAAGACATGCCGCGTCCCGCGCGTCACCGCCTTTTCATCGGCATCGGCGAAGACGACGTTCGCGCCCTTGCCGCCTAGTTCCAGCGCGACCTTCTTCAGCGTGTCGGCCGCGGCCTTGGTGATCGCGATGCCTGCGCGGGTCGAGCCGGTGAAGGACACCATGTCCACGTCCGGGTGGGTCGAAAGCTGCGTGCCGACGCCCGCGCCGTCGCCGTTGACGAGGTTGAAGACGCCCTTGGGCAACCCTGCCTCATGGATCATCTCGGCAAAGACCATCGAGGAAACCGGCGCAATTTCCGAGGGCTTCAGCACCACGCTGTTGCCGGCAAGGATCGCCGGAATCACCTTCAGCGTGACCTGGTTCATCGGCCAGTTCCACGGCGTGATGAGACCCACGACGCCGACCGGCTCCCAGGCCACCATGCTGGTCGGGGCGTGATCGCCCAAGGGACGGATGAACTCGAAGTCGCGGAAGCTGTCGATGAAGGTCTCGATATGGAACGAACCCGCCTCGGCCTGGTCGCCCTTCGACATGTCGGTGGGCGCGCCCATCTCGCAGGTCATGGCATGGGCCACGTCGTCGTTGCGGCGCTTGTAGATTTCCAGCAGGCGCTCGGCGAAACCCAGCCGCTCGGCCGGGGAAGTCGCCGCCCAGCCCGGCTGCGCGGCTTTGGCCGCCGCCACGGCACGGTCGGTGTCGGCCTGCCCGCCCAGCGAGATCACCGCAAAGGGCTCCTCGGTCGTCGGGTCGATCACCTCAAGGTCCTGCGCCCGGGCAGGGTCAACCCACTCGCCATCGATGTAGAATTTCCGCTTGTCTGCCAGTTCGGCCATGTCTTTCTCCCTTGCCGGCTTGTTGTCGGGCGACAGCGTTGCACCCAGGCACTTCCGGCGCAAGGTCGGCGGCACTGACGATGTGACCGGTGCCACCGGCGTTCCGCAGGCCGGCCCCTCATGCGCCCGGTGGCATTTTCCCGCCAAGGGCTTATCTCTGCGACAATCCGCCGCTTTGAAGGAACACCCCATGGCCTTGCGCATCAACGACACCGCCCCCGACTTCACCGCCCAGACGACCGAGGGCGAGATCAGCTTCCACGACTGGATGGGCGACAGCTACGCGATCATCTTCAGCCATCCCCGCGACTTCACCCCCGTCTGCACGACCGAGTTCGGCGTCGTGGCGCAACTGGTGCCGGAATTCGAAAAGCGCAACACCAAGGTGCTGGGGGTGTCGGTGGACAGCCTGGAAGACCACGGCAAATGGAAGCGCGACATCGAGGCGGTGGCGGGTTGCCCCGCCAATTTCGCCATGGCGGACGATACCTCGCTGACCATCGCCAAGCTTTACGACATGTTCCCGGCGGATGCCTCGCTGCCCGAGGACCGCACGCCTGCCCATACCGCGACGGTCCGCAGCGTCTTCATCATCGGGCCGGACAGACGGGTGCGGCTGACGATGACCTATCCGATGTCGGTGGGCCGCAACTTCGCGGAAATCCTGCGGGCGCTGGACGCGGTGCAGGCGACGGACGGGGTGCCGATCTCGACCCCGGCCAACTGGAACCCCGGCGAGGACGTGATCGTGGCCCTGTCGCTGAGCGACGAGCAGGCCGAGGAACGCTTCGGCAAGGTGACGAAGACCCTGCCCTACCTGCGCTATGTGGCACAGCCCCAGCGCTGAATCGGAAAACGCCCCGGCAATGCCGGGGCGTTTGCGTTCATGTCAGCCGCAGGTCACGCCGACGAGGCGGCCGCCGCGATCATATTCGAAGTTGAGCCGCGCGGGGTTCACATCCGTGGCAACGGCCTCGCCGCTGCGATAGTGGCGGAACTCGGTGCCCGGCGGCAGGGTGATCGCCGGCGACTGCTGCCCGATATAGGACTGGTAGTCGGCGGCGGTGCACTCAGTCGCGACCGGCGGCACGATGACCGTGGTGGTCGAGGCCGGCTGGGCGCAGGCGGCAAGGACTGCGGTGCCGCCAAGGACGGCAAGAAGGCTCAGGTGGCGCATGGCGTTTCTCCTTTGCTGGGGCGAAACGCCGGACCCCTGTGGATCGGTTCCCTCGGCCCCGCGGTTAAGAGCCCGCGATCAAAGGAAAAGGCCGGGGCGCGAACCCCGGCCTTGCTTCATCAGTTCTTTTCTTCGACGATCTTCGCGAGGTGCGGGATCGCGTTCACCATGCCGCGGATCGCAGGGGTGTCCTGCAGTTCGCGGGTGCGGTGCATCTTGTTCAGCCCAAGGCCCTTCAGCGTCGCGCGCTGTTCCTTGGGGCGGCGGATCGGCGAGCCGATCTGCTTGACGACGATGGTTGCCATCTCGCTTCTCCTCAGGCTTCGGCGACGGCCGGTTCGGCCTCGGCTTGGGCGGGTTTCGCGTCCTGCGAGGGCAGGATCTCGGCGACCTTCTTGCCGCGGCGGCTCGCCACCGAACGGGGCGAGGCCTCGGCCTTCAGGCCATCAAGCGTGGCGCGGATCATGTTGTAGGGGTTCTGCGACCCCAGCGACTTGGCGACCACGTCCTGCACGCCCAGCATCTCGAAGACGGCGCGCATCGGGCCGCCGGCGATGATGCCGGTCCCCGGAACGGCGGTCCGCATCACGACGCGGCCCGCGCCGTGGCGGCCCTCGATGTCGTGGTGCAGCGTGCGGCCGTCGCGCAGCGGCACGCGGATCAGGCCGCGCTTGGCCTGCTCGGTCGCCTTGCGGATGGCTTCCGGCACTTCCTTGGCCTTGCCCTTGCCGAAGCCGACGCGGCCCCGCTGGTCGCCGACGACCACGAGCGCCGCGAAGCCGAAGCGCTTGCCGCCCTTGACGGTCTTCGACACGCGGTTGATCGCGACCAGACGGTCGGCGAATTCCGGGGTTTCGTCCCGGTCCCGGCGGTCGTCGCGGCGACCTCCGCGGTTATCACGTTCTGCCATGAGGCATTCCTTGCATTCGGGCGCAGGGTCCGCGCCGGTTGAGCCGATCCAGGTGGGCCGGAGAGCCCCCGGATCATCGGGGTGGCGTCACCGCCACCCACAGTTGTCAGAACTTCAATCCGCCTTCGCGGGCCGCGTCGGCAAGCGCCTTGATCTTGCCGTGGAACAGGAAGCCGCCGCGGTCGAACACGACCTCTTCGACACCCTTCGCCTTCGCGCGTTCCGCGATGGCCGCGCCGATCCTGGCGGCGGCCTCGACGTTGTTCTTGCCGACCACGCCCAGATCCTTTTCCAAGGTCGAGGCGGAAGCCAGCGTCACGCCCTGCGCGTCGTCGATCAGCTGGACGCTGATGTTCTTCGACGAGCGGTGGACGGACAGGCGCGGACGTCCGGCGGACATCTCGCGCAGTTTGTTCCGCACGCGCAGGCGGCGCTTCTGGAACAGCTCTCTCTTGTTCAGTGCCATGTGCGCGATCCTTACTTCTTCTTGCCTTCCTTGCGGAAGACCTGCTCACCCTTGTAGCGGATGCCCTTGCCCTTGTAGGGCTCGGGTTTCCGCCACTCGCGGATGTTCGCGGCGACCTGGCCGACGACCTGCTGGTCGATGCCTTCGACCACGATCTCGGTCTGCTTGGGCGCGTTGACGGTGACGCCTTCCGGCGCCTCGAAGTTGACGTCGTGGCTGTAGCCCAGAGCCAGCTTCAGGGACTTGCCCTGCATCGAGGCCCGGTAGCCGACGCCCTGGATCTCAAGCTCGCGCCTGAAGCCCGTGGTCACGCCGGTGACGAGGTTTTCGACCATCGACCGCGACATCCCCCACTGCTGACGGGCGCGCTTGGACAGCCCGCGCGGCTTCACCGAAACGGTGCTGCCGTCGAGGACCAGGTCCACGTCGTCCGTCGCGGTGAAGGTCCGCGTGCCCTTGGGACCCTTGACCGAGATGGTCTGGCCCCTGACTTCGGCCGTCACGCCCGAGGGCAGTTCGACCGGCTTCTTACCAATCCGAGACATCCCGCCCCCCTTAGAACACGGTGCAGAGGACTTCGCCGCCGACATTGGCGTTGCGAGCCGCTGCATCCGTCATGACGCCCTTGGGCGTCGACACGATCGAGACGCCGAGGCCATTGCGGACCTGCGGCAGGGCCTTGGCGCCGGCATAGACCCGGCGGCCCGGCTTGGACACGCGGGCAAGCTCGCGGATCACCGGGGTGCCCTCGTAGTATTTCAGGCTGATCTCGATTTCGGTGTGACCGGCGTCGGTCGTCACCTCTTCATAGCCGCGGATATAGCCCTCGGCCTTCAGCACATCCAGAACCCAGGCGCGCAGCTTGCTGGCCGGGGTGCGGACGGTGGATTTCCCGCGCATCTGAGCGTTGCGGATGCGGGTCAGCATATCGCCGAGCGGATCGTTCATCGACATCTGTGCCTCTCCCTTACCAGCTCGACTTCACGAGGCCGGGGATCTGGCCGAACGAACCGAGTTCGCGCAGCATGATCCGCGACACCTTCAGCTTGCGATAATAGGCGCGCGGACGGCCCGTCAGTTCGCAGCGGTTCTTCAGCCGGGTCGGCGAGGAGTTGCGCGGCAGCTCGGCCAGCTTCAGCGTGGCCTTGAAGCGCTCTTCCATCGGCTTCGTCTGGTCGTTGATGATTTCGTTCAGAGCCGCGCGCTTGGGGGCATACTGGGCCACCATCCGCTCGCGCTTCTTCTGACGTTCGATCATGGATTTCTTTGCCATATCGTTCTTCCTTCGCGCGGGTCAGCTGTTGAACGGCATGTTGAAGTGCTTCAGCAGCGCCTTCGCCTCGGCATCGGTCTTCGCATTGGTGGTGATGATGATGTCCATCCCCAGCACCTCGTCGACCTTGTCGAAATTGATCTCGGGAAACACGATCTGTTCCTTGAGCCCCATGGCGTAGTTGCCGCGGCCGTCGAACGACGTGCCCTTGACGCCGCGGAAGTCGCGGACGCGGGGCAGCGCGATGTTGATCAGGCGGTCCAGGAACTCATACATCCGGTCGCCGCGCAGCGTGACCTTGCAGCCGAGCGGCATTTCCTCACGCACGCGGAAGCCGGCGATCGACTTCTTGGCATGGGTGATGACGGCCTTCTGGCCAGCGATCTGGGACAGTTCCTCGGCGGCCTGCTTGACCTTCTTGGTGTCCTTGACCGCCTCGCCCACGCCCATGTTCAGGACGATCTTGTCCAGGCGCGGGATCTGCATGTCGTTCTTGTAACCGAACTCTTCCTTGAGCGCGGCACGGATGCGGTCGCGGTATTCCGCCTTGAGCCGCGGGGTGTAGGTCGCTTGATCCAGCATCAGATCACGTCTCCCGTGGTCTTGGCGAAACGGACCTTCTGGTCGCCTTCCATGCGGAAGCCGACGCGGGTCGGTTTGCCGTTGGCGTCCATCAGCGCGAGGTTCGACAGGTCGATCGGCATGTTCTTGGGAACGCGGCCGCCGGGCGAGGTCTGCGACTGGCGGGTGTGGCGCAGGACGATGTTCACGCCGTCCACGACGGCCTTGTTGTCCTTGGGCATGACCTGCGTGATCTCGCCGGTCTTGCCCTTGTCCTTGCCGGCCAGAACGACGACGCGGTCACCCTTCTTGAGCTTGGCGGCCATCACAGCACCTCCGGCGCAAGCGAGATGATCTTCATGAAGTTCTTGGCGCGCAGCTCGCGCACCACCGGCCCGAAGATGCGGGTGCCGACCGGCTCGCCCTGGTTGTTCAGGATGACGGCGGCATTCGCGTCGAAACGGATCGAGGTGCCGTCCTCGCGCTTCACTTCCTTGGCGGTGCGCACGACGACGGCCTTGCGGACGTCGCCCTTCTTCACGCGGCCGCGCGGAATGGCTTCCTTGACGGAGACGACGATGATGTCGCCGACCGACGCATAGCGCCGGTGCGATCCGCCCAGAACCTTGATGCACTGCACCCGGCGCGCGCCGGAGTTGTCAGCAACATCCAGGTTGGTCTGCATCTGGATCATGGTTTGCTCCCGACCTTTGGGGACCGGTTGCAGTCCCGGCCCCAGGGTTTCGCTATGTCACGGGCGGGCCGGATGGCCCGCCGCGGGTTCGGTTCAGGCCTGAACAGCCTCGGTCGCACTGGCGTCCGTCAGCACGGTCCAGCGCTTGGTCTTGGACATCGGCGCACATTCGATGATGCGGACGGTATCGCCGACCTTGTAGGTGTTGTTCGCGTCATGCGCCCGGTACTTCTTGGACGAGCGGACGATCTTGTGCAGCACGGGATGCTTGAAGCGGCGCTCGACCAGGACGGTGACGGTCTGTTCGTTCTTGTCGCTGGTGACGCGGCCTTGCAGGATGCGTTTGGGCATGAAACCGCTCCTCAGTTCGACGCGGCCGCGTCGGCGGCCTTCTGGTTCATGACGGTCAGCACGCGGGCCACGTCCTTGCGCACCGAACGCATCCGGGCAGTCGATTCGATCTGGCCGGTGGCCTGCTGGAAGCGGAGGTTGAAGGCTTCCTTCTTCAGCGCGACCAGCTGCTCGCGCAGCTGCTCGGGCGTCTTGTCTCTCAGTTCCTGCGCTTTCATGGCGCCTTTCCTTTCAACATCACCGGAGAGCCCCAGCATGACTGGGCCACCCTGATTCCCGGTGGAGTTCGAGATGAAGGGTGGCACATACGGGAAATTTGCCAGCGGGGCAAGGCGAAATGAGAAAAGCCCCACCGTTTCCGGCGGAGCTTTCCGTAACTGCAGGGTGCGTGGTTTCCACGCACCACCCTTACCAGTCTTCGCGATGCACGACGCGGGTCAGGACCGGCAGCTTCTGCGCGCCGAGGCGCAGGGCCTCGCGGGCGATCTCGTCATCGACGCCGTCGATCTCGAACATGATCCGGCCGGGGTGGACACGGGCGGCCCAGAAATCGACCGAACCCTTGCCCTTGCCCATCCGCACTTCGGTCGGTTTCGACGACACCGGCACGTCCGGGAAGATGCGGATCCAGACGCGGCCCTGGCGCTTCATGTGACGGGTGATCGCGCGGCGGGCCGCCTCGATCTGACGCGCGGTGACGCGCTCGGGTTCCGTCGCCTTCAGCGCGTAGGAGCCGAAGTTCAGGTTGAACCCGCCCTTGGCCTCGCCGTGGATGCGGCCCTTGTGCTGTTTGCGGAACTTGGTCCGTTTCGGTTGCAGCATTGTTCCCTACTCCTCAGCGCGCGTCGCGGTCGCGGCGCGGACCGCGGGCCCCCGGACCTTCCTGCGCCTCGGTGGCGCGGCGGTCATGGGCCTGCGGATCGTGTTCCATGATCTCGCCCTTGAAGATCCAGACCTTGACCCCGATGATCCCATAGGGCGTCTTGGCCTCGCTCAGCGCATAGTCCATGTCGGCGCGCAGCGTGTGCAGCGGCACCCGGCCTTCACGATACCATTCAGTCCGCGCGATCTCGGCGCCGCCAAGGCGGCCCGCGACGTTGACGCGGATGCCAAGGGCACCCATGCGCATGGCGTTCTGCACCGCGCGCTTCATGGCGCGGCGGAACGAGACCCGGCGTTCCAGCTGCTGGGCGATCGACTCGGCCACCAGTTGGGCGTCCAGTTCGGGCTTGCGGACCTCGACGATGTTGAGGTGCAGTTCCGAGTCAGTGAAGTTCGCGAGCTTCTTGCGCAGCGTCTCGATGTCGGCGCCCTTGCGGCCGATGATGACGCCCGGACGGGCGGCATGGATCGTCACGCGGCACTTGCGGTGCGGGCGCTCGATGATGACGCGGCTGACGCCGGCCTGCTTGGCTTCATCGTGGATGAACTCGCGGATCTTCACGTCCTCAAGCAGCAGGTTGCCGAAGTCCTTGCTTTCGGCGAACCAGCGGCTGTCCCAGGTGCGGTTGACCTGCAGGCGCATCCCGATGGGGTTGACCTTCTGACCCATTACGCGAGCTCCTCGGCAGCGGCTTCGGGGGTGGCGGTGACTTCGGCCTGACGGTTCGAAGCCGTGCGCTTCTGCGACTTCGCCGCCTTCTTGGCAGCCTCGGCGGCAGCGTCGATCTCGCGCACCGTGATGGTGATTTCCGAGAACGGCTTCATGATCTTGCCGAACCGGCCACGCGCGCGCGGACGGCCGCGCTTCAGCACCATGTTCTTGCCGACCCAGGCCTCGGCGACGACCAGCTGGTCGACGTCCAGGTTGTGGTTGTTCTCGGCATTGGCGATCGCCGACTGCAGGCACTTCTTCACGTCACCCGCGATGCGGCGCTTCGAGAAGGTGAGATCGGCCAGAGCCTTTTCGACCTTCTTGCCGCGGATCATGGCGGCGACGAGATTCAGTTTCTGCGGCGAGGTGCGAAGCATCTTGGTCTTCGCCATCGCCTCGTTGTCCGCCACGCGGCGCGGATTGTTTTCCTTACCCATGACGGTTTACTTCCTTTTCGCTTTCTTGTCGGCCGCGTGACCGTAATAGGTCCGCGTCGGCGAATATTCACCGAATTTCTGGCCGATCATTTCCTCGGAGACGTTCACGGGGATATGCTTGTGCCCGTTGTAGACGCCAAAGGTGAGGCCCACGAATTGCGGCAGGATGGTCGAACGGCGCGACCAGATCTTGATGACCTCGGACCGACCCGAGTCGCGCGCCTTTTCGGCCTTGCGCAGGACATAGGCGTCGACGAACGGGCCTTTCCAAACAGAACGTGACATGGATCAGCGCCCCTTCTTTTTCGCGTGGCGCGACCGCAGGATGTACTTGTCGGTCGACTTGTTGGAACGAGTGCGCTTGCCCTTGGTGGGCTTGCCCCAGGGGGTCACGGGGTGACGGCCGCCCGAAGTCCGGCCCTCACCACCACCATGCGGGTGGTCGATCGGGTTCATGGCAACGCCGCGGACAGTCGGGCGAACGCCCAGATGCCGCATCCGGCCGGCCTTGCCGAAGTTCTGGTTGGAATGGTCGGGGTTCGACACGGCGCCGATGGTCGCCATGCATTCCTGGCGCACCAGCCGCAGCTCGCCCGAGGACAGGCGGATCTGCGCATAGCCGCCGTCACGGCCCACGAACTGCGCGTAGGTGCCGGCGGAACGGGCCAGCTGGCCGCCCTTGCCTGGCTTCAGTTCCACGTTGTGGACGATCGTGCCGATCGGCATCCCCGAAAAGGGCATCGCGTTGCCGGGCTTGATGTCGGCCTTGCGCGAGGCGACGACCTTGTCGCCGACGGCCAGACGCTGCGGGGCAAGGATATAGGCCTGCTCGCCATCCTCATAGCGGACCAGCGCGATGAAGGCGGTGCGGTTCGGGTCGTATTCGATCCGTTCCACGGTGGCGGCGACGTCCAGCTTGGTGCGGCGGAAATCGATCACGCGGTAAAGCCGCTTGGCCCCACCGCCCTTATGCCACATCGTGATCCGTCCGGTGTTGTTCCGGCCGCCCGTCTTGGTCAAACCTTCGGTGAGGGTCTTGACGGGGCGGCCTTTCCAAAGCTCCGAACGGTCGATCAGTACCAGCCCGCGCTGGCCAGGCGTCGTCGGTTTGTACGACTTGAGTGCCATGGTTTCTGTCTTCCGTTTGCCTTGGACCAAAGGTCCGTTTCATTCGAAAAGCACCACGGCCCCCGAGAGTCCCGGGGACCGCAGATTACTGCCCTTGTCAGAGGCCGGTGTTCACGTCGATGCTGTTGCCAGCCTCGAGCATGACATAGGCCTTCTTGACGTCCGAGCGGACGCCGGGGCGGCCGCGGAAGCGCTTGGTCTTGCCCTTGGTCAGAACGGTGTTGACCGCCTTGACCTTGACGTTGAACAGCGCCTCGACGGCGTCCTTGATCTGTGGCTTGCTGGCCGATTTCTGCACCTCGAAGGTGACGGCATTGGCAAGCTCGCCCGCCATGGTCGCCTTTTCGGTGATGATCGGCTTGACGATCACATCGTAATGTTCGGGTTTCGCAGCCATCACACGGTCGCTCCTTGATCGGCAGCGGCAGCCTGCGCGCCGTTCAGCCGGGCCTGCAGCGCCTCGACACCCGCGCGCGTGATCACCAGCGTGTCGCGCTTGAGGATGTCATAGACGTTGGCGCCCATCGAGGGCAGGACATCCACGCCGTCCAGGTTACGGGCGGCGCGGGCGAAGTTCTCGTTCACCTCGGCACCGTCGATGACCAGGACGCGCTTCCACCCCTGTTCCTTAACCGCCTTGGCCAGAACCGAGGTCTTGGCATCGGCGAGGTCCAGGTTCTCCACCACGACCAGCTTGCCGCGCGAGGCTTTCGCCGACAGCGCGTGGCGCAGGCCCAGGGCGCGCACCTTCTTGGGCAGGTCGAAGGCGTGGCTGCGCGGGGTTGGGCCGGCATAAACGCCACCCTTGCGGAAGATCGACGCCTTGCGCGAGCCGTGGCGGGCGCCGCCCGTGCCCTTCTGGCGATAGATCTTCTTGGTCGAGTAGCTGACGTCGGACTTGCCCAGCACGGAATGGGTGCCGGCCTGCGCCTTCGCCCGCTGCCAGCGGACCACACGCTGCAGGATGTCCGCACGCGGCTCCAGCCCGAAGATTTCGTCGGGCAGCTCGATGTCCCCGGCCTTGCCCGAGGAAAGCGAAATCACGTCGAGTTTCATTTGCTCTCGTCTCCTTCGGGGGCAGCGGCGTCGCCCTCGGCAGCGGTGGAGGCCTGAGCTTCGGCCAGCGCGGCCTCCTGGGCGGCGGCTTCGGCTTCGGCCGCGGCGAGACGCGCGGCTTCTTCCTCGGCAGCGGCCTGGGCGGCGGCTTCCTCGGCCAGACGCTTGGCTTCACGCTCGGCGGACCGCAGCGCGGCCGGATAGATCGTGTTCTCTGGCGCCGGCTTCTTCACGGCGTCCTTGATCGTGACCCAGCCGCCCTTTGAACCGGGAACCGAGCCCTTGACCATGATCAGCCCGCGGTCGGCATCGGTGCGCACGACTTGCAGGTTCTGGGTCGTGACGCGCACGGCACCCAGATGGCCGGCCATCTTCTTGCCCTTGAACACCTTGCCGGGGTCCTGGCACTGGCCGGTGGACCCATGCGAACGGTGGCTGATCGACACGCCGTGCGAGGCGCGCAGACCGCCGAAGTTGTGCCGCTTCATCGCACCGGCAAAGCCCTTGCCGATCGAGGTGCCCGCGATGTCGACGAACTGGCCCGCGAAGTAATGGGCGGCGATAATTTCTTCGCCCACGGGGACCAGGTTGTCCTCGGACACCCGGAATTCGACGATCTTGCGCTTGGGCGCGACATTGGCCTTGGCGTAATGGCCGCGCATCGGGGCAGTCACGTTCTTCGGCTTCGCGTCGCCCGCGCCCAGTTGCAGTGCGACATATCCGTCGGTCTCGTTGGTGCGCTGCGCGACAACCTGAAGGTTGTCGAGTTGCAGCACCGTGACGGGCACCTGACGGCCGTCTTCCAGGAACAGCCGGGTCATGCCCAGCTTCTTGGCGATAACACCAGTCCGCATGACGATCCCCCTCAGACCTTGATCTCGACGTCCACGCCGGCGGCGAGGTCGAGCTTCATCAGGGCGTCAACGGTCTGGGGCGTCGGGTCGACGATGTCCAGCAGCCGCTTGTGCGTGCGGATTTCCCACTGGTCGCGCGACTTCTTGTCGATGTGCGGACCACGCAGGACGGTGAATTTCTCGATCTTGTTCGGCAGCGGAATGGGGCCGCGAATGGTCGCGCCGGTCCGCTTGGCGGTGTTGACGATCTCGGCGGTGCTGGCGTCCAGCACGCGATAATCGAACGCCTTGAGCCGGATACGGATGGTCTGGCTTTGCATCAAAGCATCCCTCGAAACGGGGATTTCAGTCGAGAGGCTGACGTCGCACCATACGGCGCCAGCATCGGACCTTGGAAAAACTGCAAGGCCGCCCCCATAACGGGCGGCCCTGTCAGATGCAACCGATTCTGCGTGACCGGCGGCGATGGGGGCTTATGGCGGGCTGAGGCACGCGTGTCAAGTAACGGTCAGCGTCCGAGGGGTAACGCGGCGCAGGCGCTGAAGGCCGTCCCAGTCGGTCGGCAGGGGATCCCGGTCGCGCGGATCGGAAAGGCCAAGCTGGCGAAGCGTGTAGCCATGCTTGGCGAAATTGCACAAGCCGCAGGTGATCACGACGTTATCGGCTTCCGACCTGCCTCCGTGGCTGTGGGGCACGACATGGTCGTACTGCAGCCACAGGGCGGCAAAGCCCGCGTGCTGGCGGCGCAGGTCGCGGCTGTCCCACGGAACCGCTTCGGGATAAAGCGCGTGGGCGCGTTTGCGGACACGTGCGTCAATGACGGGCAGCCCGCAGTATCGGCAGCGATAGCCGTCCCGCGCGAGGACCTGAGCGCGCACGGCTGCGCCAATGGCGCGATCCCTGTCACGCTCCGCGCGTGGGATAACGCTGCTGTCGCCTGCAGGCGCGGCCTCAACGACGTTCTTCTCGACGTCATACCAGCAGGGATTCAGCCAGAAGAAGACGGCGAGATTGTCGGCAGCCTTGAAGTGGCTATCGGCGGTGGCATGGTCGCCGACCAGATGGGCATCGACCGCCTTGGCCAAGCTGCTGCAGGCCGCGAAGACTGCAGGAATTGGGGTCTTGATACAGGTTTTCATCAGCCCGATGGGGTTGCGTGGTGAAAACAGGCAAGCCGAAGCCGAAGTTCGGTGCAACGAAAATTGCTTGCGGTGTCGGTTTGCCTTCCTTGCAGGCAAAAAGCCCGCCCCTTCCGGGACGGGCCTTTGGTCTTGCGCGAGGTGCGTGCAAGCACGCACCATACGGGGCGCAAGGTGCGTGGAGACCACGCACCCTACCGTGCAATCACTCGAGGATCTTCGACACGACGCCCGCGCCGACGGTGCGGCCACCTTCGCGGATGGCGAAGCGCAGCTTCTCCTCCATCGCGATGGGCGCGATCAGCTCGACCTCGAACTTCAGGTTGTCGCCCGGCA
>NZ_JAUNPC010000152.1 GCF_030536915.1 Paracoccus sp. (in: a-proteobacteria) | reverse complement strand
GCGGCGAGATGCTGGCCGACTGCTGTCAGACCTGTCTGATCGCCGCCGTTCCCGTCGGGCCGCTGACGTTCGGGCCGTCCGTGAATGGTGAACTGTTCAGGGTCATGCACCGTGACCCGTGGGAACGATCCCCCGAAGGAATCCTGAGGCCGCCTCGTCTGACCGCTGCCTGACGGCCGCTCCGGCGCGACCGCCGGCAAGCGCACACTTCGAGCTCAGACGATCTTTCGGAGGCCCGCGTCCGCGAATGTGACGCCGGCGCTCCGGTGCCAAAGGATGAAAACCAATGAACCGAACTGCAATCGTTCTTTCCGTCAGCCTGCTGGCGGGCCTGCCGGGCGCTGCTCTCGCCCAGGCCGAACATGACACCCACCACCCGGGAACCCCGCCCGCCCAGGCGGAACAGGCACCCGCGCCCAGGCCGCAGATGCCCGGCATGCAGGGAATGCCCGAGCATGGCCAGGCCATGATGCAGACGATGCAGCAGATGATGCAGGGGGGCATGCACGGCGGAATGGCCGCACCCGGCGCCGGTGGCGCCGCAACGAGCCTTTCCGGCGCTCCCGACTTCACGCAGGCCTACGTCGCCTCGATGAATGAAATGCACGGACCGATGATGGAAGGTGTCATGGCCGACGACCCGGACGTCGCCTTCGTGCGGGGCATGATCCCGCATCATCAGGGAGCGATCGACATGGCGAAGATCGTCCAGCAATACGGCGACGATCCGCAGACCAGGGCATGGGCGGACCAGATCATCGCGGCGCAGGAAGGCGAGATCGCTGAAATGCAGGCATGGCTGGAGACGAACGCCGGCAAGGCACCAACCGCCCTCGGCCAGACAGGCGGGACCGTCTACTCCGCCAACGAGGGCGGCAATTCGATCAGCGCCATCGATCTCGGCACGGGTTCGGTCGAGACCGTTGACGTCGGGGTGTCGCCGCACAATGTCGATCTGACGCCGGACGGAAATCTGCTGCTGGCGGTCGGGAGCCCTGCCGCCGATCACGCGCACGGATCGGCTGACGATGGACATGCCGACACCGATGCGGGCGGAGGGGTCCTGGTGGTGCTCGATCCGGAGCGACTGTCGCAACCCGTCGCCACGGTGGAGGTCGGGGCGCATCCGGCGCATGTCGTCGCTGATCGCAGCGGGCGCGCCTATGTTTCGCTCTCCGGCGGGAACGAGATTGCGGTGGTCGATCTCGCAGCGGCTTCGGTGATCGGGCGCATCGCGACCGGAGCCTATCCGCACGGGCTGCGCCTCAGCCCGGATGAGAGCGAGCTCTATGTGGCCAATGTCGAGGACGGCTCGGTTTCCGTCATCGACACGCAGGACCTGACGGAAGTTGCGCGCATTCCGGTGGGCGCAGCCCCCGTTCAGGTCGGGTTCACGCCGTCTGGCGATCAGGTCTATGTCTCGCTGCGCGACGAGAACCGGGTGGCCGTCATCGACACCGCGTCCCGCGAGCTGACGAACAGGATCGACGTGGGGCCGAACCCGATCCAGATGTTCGCGACCCCCGATGGAGCCCACGTCTATGTGGCCAACCAGGGCACCGACGCGGAGCCGAACGACACCGTATCGGTGATCGACACGGCGACGGGAGAGGTCGTGAAAACGATCACCACCGGAGGTGGCGCCCATGGCGTGTCGGCATCGGCGGACGGGGCTTACGTGTTCGTGACCAACATCGCCGATGACAGTGTCTCGATCATCGGCGTCGAGAGCCAGAACGTGGTCAGGACGGTGCCGGTCGGCGATCGGCCCAATGGCATCGTCTACGGAGGATCGAGCCGCTAAGGAGTTCGGCGCCGGAGCGGTTCCGCTCCGGCGCCAGACCTGGAGGCAGGATATCATGTTCGCCTACACGGCCAGCGCCGGTCTGCGCGCAAGTGCAGGGCTTCTCCAAACGGTACTGGGTGCATCGGAATTGCCGCTGCCATCGCCCTCGTGGCTATCCAAGAGGTGAGAAGAGACAATGAGACTGATAGTGTTCGGACCACCGGGAGCAGGGAAGGGAACGCAGGCGCAGCGTCTGGCGGAACGCCACTCGATCCCTCAGCTTTCTACAGGAGATATGCTGCGCGCTGCTGTGACCAAAGGCACCGAAACCGGGCGGCGGGTCAAGGCGATCATGGATCGCGGCGAACTCGTACCCGACGATGTGGTCAACCAGATGGTATCCGACCGGATCGATCAAGAGGATTGCCGCAAGGGCTTCATTCTCGACGGCTTTCCCCGGACAGTCGCGCAGGCGGAGTCCCTGACAGCCATGCTGGAGCAAAGGGGTGTCAGGCTTGACGCAGTCATCGAACTGAAGGTCGATGAGACCTCGCTGGTCGAGCGAATGGAAAAGCGCGTCGCCGATACGCTGGCCGCTGGTGGCACCGCTCGCAGCGACGACAATCGGGATACCTTTGTCAGACGTCTCAACGCATACCGGAACAAGACGGAGCCGCTACTGGACTACTATCGCCGAAGGAATGAGCTCATTACGGTTGATGGAATGCAGGGCATCGACGACGTGGCGCGCGAGATTGAGGACGTACTGACCCGGCGATCCTCGGGATCACGACGCTGATCCTGGCGACAAGGAACGGGATCAGCAAGAAGGCGAGAAGCCAGAGGAGCGCGCCGGCGGCAGTCACAAGGGCCGGCCGCGCAGATCGGGGCGGCCGAGCCCGCCAGCGGTCCAGCAGAATGGCGCGATGCGGTCGATCACGGTGCCGGACCTGCCTGGAGGCGGGTGCATCGTCCTGGTTCGTTCGGTGAGGGACACCACCTGGCCGCTGCGTCCAGCGATCGATCGGCATGCTGCCTGCCGCCATATTGGTGCGGATTGCAGACCGCAGGCGCTCAGGCTCTTGGGCTCTTGCTAGCTTGTCTCAAGAGAGCAGGCCCGAGCCTGCTCTCTCATCACTGCGTAGTCGCTCAGCATTTCCGCGATGATCGAGCCTTCCGGCAACCACGCCAGTTCGTCGGCGGCCCGCCCCTGAAGCTCACGGCTGTACTCCACAGCCGGCGGGCACATCGCGAGGCCGCCGTTTTCAGAACCGGCCGTTGCGCAGCCGCTCAGCAAGCTCGTCACGAGACCTAGGACGACGAGCCGCCGCCTCCAGCATCCGGTGTTGGACATCATTGGTCTTCTCCGTGGTCTCATAGCGTTCGGCGAGGCGGCCGGCTCGCTCGCCGGACCGCCGAAACGTGAGCAGGAACAGGAGCACGGCGAGGACGATGGCGCCGTGGCGCAGAGCCGCCCGCATCCACGGGCTGGCGTGGAATCCGATGAGTGCTTCGATCATCGCCGCCCCCGCTTCCAGTCGTCGAGCCGCGCGTAGATCGTGACCACGATGCCGGCGAGCGCCACGGCGATGAACACCCAGCGCAGCGTGTCGAGATACGGCACCAGCGGAAGGACCGCGGTCTGCGTCTCGGCCAGCACGCCCTGCGCGACCTCGGCGCCCGCAGCACCCAGCGTCGCCACGCCGGCCGCTCCGCCTCCCTTCATGGTGCGGCTGTCAGCCAGCACCTCGCGCGCCGGCGGGGTCTCAGCCGCGAAGGCGTTCGGCCGGATCGGGAAGCGCTCGCCCCACTCGCG
>NZ_JAUNPC010000045.1:14067-20899 GCF_030536915.1 Paracoccus sp. (in: a-proteobacteria) | reverse complement strand
GCATCCTTCTGGTGCTGTTCGTGGCGCTGATGGCCTCGGGCTTCCTGCTGGCCCAAGGGCGCAACGCGGGCGGCTTTCTGAATGGGCTGCCGATGCTGACGGCCTTTCCGTCCGAGGTGCTGTCCGAGGCTTGGGAGAAGCGTGCGGCCATTCCGGGCCGGATCGCGCAGTTCTTTCCCTCGCTGGTCGAGACGGTCAACATCGCGGCCGTCGCGACGCTGATGGGCGGGATGGCTGCTGCAGTGCTGTCGCTGCTGGCCACGCGCGGGCTGTCGCGCTGGCCGCGGCTGACGCCGGTGTTCCGCCGCCTGATGGACGCCTTCCGCGCCGTGCCCGAGATCGTGATCGCGCTGGTCTTGATCTTCATCCTCGGCGGCGGGCCGGTCCCGGCCGTCATCGCCATCGGGGTCCATACGGCGGGCGCGTTGGGCAAGCTGTTCTCGGAAGTCGCCGAGAACGCCGATGCGAAGCCGGTCGAGGGCCTGCAATCGGTCGGCGCCAACTGGTCGCAGCGGATGTGGCTGGGGGTGATCCCGCAGGTGGCGCCGAACTGGTTGTCCTATGCGCTGCTGCGCTTCGAGATCAATGTCCGCGCCAGCGCCATCCTGGGCTTCGTGGGCGAGGGCGGCATCGGCCATGACCTGAAGCTCGCGATGCAATGGGGGCAGGGGCGCTATGACCAGGTGGTGGCGATCTTCCTGCTGCTGTTCATTACCATCGTCATCATCGACCGCATTTCCGACCGCGCCCGCGCGCGGCTGGTGAAAGGACGCTGACGCCATGTCCACCCTGACCCTGCCCGCGCCCGACCTGTCCCCCGGCATCATCCGCCGCTTTGCCCGCCGCAGGCTGGCCGCGCTGGCTGTCCCGGCGGCGATCCTGGCCTATCTCGCCTATGCCGCCATCGCCTTCGACGTGGCGGGGCTGGCGCAGCGGGCGCGCTGGGACAATGCGGCGATCCTGCTGTCGGACTTCTGGTCCCACAAGACCCATGTGACCCGCGACAACCGCTCGGGCGAGCTGACCGTCGCCATCGAGGGCGAGGCCAAGGGCACCTATCCGCCGGGGATGCTTCCCGACTGGGTGACGGTCGCGGGCGAGGTGACGACCATCGATCTCGGGCAGGGCCATGTCGTGACCTATGACCCGGCAGGCGCCCGCTATGCCGTGCCGGGCTATGGCACCATCGACATCCGCCCGGCCGGGGACGGGCTGGTGCTGGACGCGCCCGAGCCGCTGCCCGAGGGGATCTCCGTCTCGAAGAACCGCATCGCCGTGACGACGGATGCGGGGCGCTTCAACTACACCCGGTCCAAGGTGGAAACCTTCCGCTACCAGCCGGGGTGGGAGTTGTTCTTCTTCACGCTCGACAGTCCCTTCTACGGCAAGGGGCCGCTGGAACTGGCGGCGCTGGCGGTCAGCGGCGAGCGGATCGACCCGGAACGCTCGAACCTCGGCTACATGGCGTCCGAGTTCTGGACCAACAAGATGTGGCGGCATGGCGACGTCGCCAGGGCGATGTTCGAAACTGTGCTGATGGCCTTCCTGGGCACCTTTGGCGCGGCGCTGGTCGCCCTGCCGCTGGGCTTCCTGGCCGCGTCGAACATGATGCCGCTTGGGGCTGTCCGCTTCGGGATGCGGCGGGTGTTCGACTTCATCCGCGGGGTGGATGCGCTGATCTGGACCATCGTGCTGGCCCGCGCCTTCGGGCCGGGGCCGATGACCGGGGCGCTGGCGATCCTGATCACCGACACGGGGTCCTTCGGCAAGCTGTTCTCGGAGGCGGTCGAGAACATCGACGAGAAGCAGGTCGAGGGCGTGCGCTCGACCGGCGCGGACAGCCTGCAGCGGGCGCGTTTCGGCGTGATCCCGCAGGTGGTGCCGGTGCTGCTGTCGCAGGTGCTGTATTACCTGGAATCGAATACCCGGTCCGCGACGATCATCGGCGCCATCGTGGGCGGCGGGATCGGGCTTTTGCTGACGCAGGCGATCATGACCCAGAAGGACTGGGAGGAAGTCGCCTATTACATGGTGCTGATCGTGCTGATGGTGATGCTGATGGACAGCCTGTCGGGCTGGCTGCGGCGCAAGCTCATCAAGGGCGGCTGATTGCGCCGGTCGGACCGCCGGACCGGGGCGCTGCCCCGGACCCCGGGATATTCTTACGAAGAAGAAAAACACCGAGATGCCAAAGCTGTCCGCCATTGAACCGTTCATCCATCCGAATTGCGAGATCACCAATTCGGTTTTTGGAGCTTACTGCGAGGTGGGGCAGGGGTCGCGCGTCCTGAACTCGGATTTCGGCGATTATGCCTATTGCGACCGGCTGGCGGATATCGCCAACACGACGGTCGGGCGCTTCGCCAATATCGCGGCAATGGTGCGGATCGGGCCGACGGACCATCCCTGGACCCATGTGGCGCAGCATCATTTCCTGTATCGGTCGTCATATTACTGGGAGGATGCCGGGGATGACCCCGCCTTCTTCGCCGCCCGCGCGGCGCGGCGCACCATTCTGGGGCCGGACTGCTGGATCGGGCATGGCGCCATCGTCAAGCCCGAGGTCACGCTGGGCGCGGGGGCAATCGTGGCCGCGGGCGCGGTGGTGACGAAGGACATCGACCCCTTCACGATCGTCGCGGGCTGCCCGGCGGTGCCGCTGCGGGCGCGGTTTCCGGCCGAGGTGATCGAGCGCCTGCTGGCGCTGGCCTGGTGGGACTGGGACCACCAGCGCCTGCGCGCGGCGCTGCCTGATTTCCGCAGCCTGAAGGCCGAGGCCTTTCTTGAGAAATACGGCTAGACGCCGTCAGCGCTGACGGTCAGCGTCACCCGGTCGCCCGCGAACCATGTGGTGCCGTATTCGACCGGCTTGCCCTCGGCGTCGATGTTCACGGCGGTGGATCGCAGAATGGGCGCGCCTTGCGGGATCTGCAGCGCCAGCGCCAGCACCGCCTTGGCGAGCTTCGCCGTCAGCCGGGTCTCGGCGCGGGTGTAATCGGTCAGGCCGCAATCGGCCAGCGCCGCCGTGATCGACTGGTGCCGATCCACCGCTGCCAGCAGGCCGGGGAAACGCGCGGCCGGAAAGACCGAACGAAACGCGGCAAGGGGCTGGCCGTCGGCAAGCGAGATGCCCTCGACCACATGGACCTCGGCACCGGGGGACAGGCGCAGCGGCCCGGCCTCGCGGGTGCTGGCGGGACGGGTTTCCAGCCGGGTGATCCGGCGCGACGGCGTGCGGCCGGATGCGGCGACGTTCCGGTTGAAGCGGACCCGGCGCCCCAGCGCGTAATCCGTGGGCCGGGCGGTGACAAAGACGCCCGCGCCGCGCCGGGAATGCACGGTGCCGTCCTGCGAAAGCGCCGCCAGCGCATGACGCACCGTGTGGCGGTTGACGCCGAAGCGGGCCGCCAGTTCCGCCTCGGTCGGCAGCTTGTCCCCGGGGCGGTAAAGACCCTCCGCGATCTCGGCCCGCAGAGTTTCGGCGATCGAGGACCAGAGGGAGGGGCGCGCCATGCTTGTCACCAAGATTTCACACTTCCGCTGTTGAGCCGAGGCAGCGGGACGGTTAGAAGAAGTCTAGTTGTATAGTGAATTGGACAACTTGCCAAGATGTCGAGACAGGTGACGGAAACCGGGCGCAAGGGCTGGATGGCCACGCTTGCCAAGGCGCCGCCCGCGCGGCTGGCCGAACTGATGCCGGAGGTCGCGGCCCATGCGGTCCTGCGCGCGCCCGAGACGGGGGCGGTGATGGTCCGGGGCCGCACGGGCGGGACCGGGGCACCCTTCAACCTGGGCGAGATGACGGTGACGCGCTGCTCGGTCCGGCTGGACTGCGGCGCGGTGGGGCACGCCTGGGTGCAGGGGCGCGACAAGGCCCATGCCACCCGCGCCGCCGTGGCGGATGCGCTGATGCAGACCGGGGCCGCGCCCCGCATCCGGGCCGAGGTGCTGGATGTGCTGGCCGCCGAGGCCCATGCCGCCCGGACCGCCCGTGCCGGAAAGGCCGCGGCGACCAAGGTCGATTTCTTCACCCTTGTGCGTGGAGAGGACTGATGCGGCCGCAATCCCTGATCGGCGGCTTCGCCGACGCCCCTGTGGAAAGCGCCCGCGCCTTCCGCGCCATCCTGGAAGCGATGGCCCGCCCCGGCACGATCCACCCTGTCGAGGGTGCAGCATCCCCCGCTCCGCTGTCGCCCGCCGCTGGCGTGGCGCTGCTGACCTTGGCGGACCCGACGACCCCGCTGTTCCTCGCGGGCGGGGCGGACTGTCCCTACGTGCGGGACTGGGTGGCCTTCCACATCGGTGCCCCATTCGCCCCGGCCGAGGAGGCCGCATTTGCCCTGGGGACATGGGCGGACCTGCAGCCTGTCGCCCGCTTCCGCATCGGGCAGGCGGATTATCCCGACCGCTCGGCCACGCTGATCGTGGAAATGGACCGGCTTGAGGCCGACGGCCCCCGCCTGACCGGCCCCGGCATCCGCGACGCGGCCCGGCTGTCGCTGCCCGAGGTGGCGGCGTTCCAGGCGAACCGCGCGTTGTTCCCGCTGGGCTGGGACTGCATCCTGACCTGCGGCGACCGGCTTGCCGCGCTGCCCCGTTCGACCCGCGTGGAGGCTGCCTGATGTATGTCGCCGTCAAGGGTGGCGAGCGCGCCATCGACAACGCCCATGCCTGGCTGGCCGAGGAACGCCGCGGCGATCCCGCCGTCCCCGACCTGTCCGTTGCCCAGATCCGCGAACAGATGCGGCTGGCGGTGAACCGGGTGATGGCGGAAGGCTCGCTGTATGATCCCGACCTCGCCGCGCTGGCGATCAAGCAGGCGCGGGGCGACCTGATCGAGGCGATCTTCCTGATCCGCGCCTATCGCACGACGCTGCCGCGGCTGGGGGCCTCGCAGCCCGTGGATACGGCGGCGATGGCGGTGGACCGGCGGGTCAGCGCGACCTTCAAGGACCTGCCGGGCGGGCAGGTGCTGGGGCCGACCTTCGACTATACGCACCGCCTGCTCGACTTCAAACTCGCGGCTGAGGACGAGGTGCCGCCCGCGCCCGTGCAGGAGGCGAACCCTGAACCGGTCCCCCATGTCACCGGCTTCCTGAACCGCGACGGGCTGATCGAGGCCGAGCCGCATGACGACAGCGCGCCCCCCGACCTGACGCGCGAGCCGCTGGAACTGCCCGCCACGCGCCCGCTGCGGCTGCAGGCCCTGGCACGGGGGGACGAAGGCTTTATCCTGTCCCTCGCCTATTCCACCCAGCGCGGCTATGGCCGGACGCACGCCTTCGTGGGCGAACTTCGCATCGGCCGGGTGGCAGTCGAGGTGGACATCCCGGAACTGGGCTTCGCCGTCGAGATCGGCGAGGTCGAGCTGACCGAATGCGAGACGGTCAACCAGTTCAAGGGCTCAAAGACCGAGCCGCCGCAGTTCACGCGCGGCTACGGCCTCGTCTTCGGCCAGTCGGAACGGAAATCCATCGCCATGAGCCTGGTGGACCGGGCGCTGCGCTGGCGGGAACTGGGCGAGGAGGATACCGGCGCCCCGGCGCAGGACGAGGAGTTCGTGCTGTATCACTGCGACAACATCCAGGCGACCGGCTTCCTCGAACATATCAAGCTGCCGCATTACGTCGATTTCCAGGCGGAACTGGAACTCGTCCGCCGCCTGCGGACCGAGGCCGCGCCTATGCAGGAGGCTGCGGAATGAACATCGTCTTCGACATCGGCAACGTGCTGGTCCGCTGGAACCTGCACGCGGCCTTCGCGGATCACTTCGACAGCCCCGACCTGATCGACGCCTATCTTGAGGAAGTCGGCTTCCACGACTGGAACCGCCTGCAGGACGGCGGCCGAAGCTGGGCCGAGGCGAGCGCCGATCTGCAGGCCCGTCACGGCGGCCGCGCCCATCCGGCGACCGACTACCCCTTGCGCCACGCCGAGACCATCGCCGAGCCGATCGAGGGCACATGGGCGCTGGTGGGCCGGCTGGCCGAGCAAGGCCACGCGCTTTACGCGGTAACCAACTGGTCGGCCGAAACCTGGCCCGACGCGCAACGGCTGCATCCCCGGCTGACGCAGGTATTCCGCGACATTGTGGTCTCGGGGCAGGAGAAGCTGCTGAAACCCGATGCCGCGATCTTCCGCATTCTCTGCGACCGCAACGGGCTGAACCCGGCGGAGTGCCTGTTCATCGACGACAGCACGGCCAACGTAGCGGGCGCCCGCGCCTTCGGCATGGACGCCGTGGTCTTCACCACGCCCGAGGCGCTGGAAGCCGACCTGACCGAACGGGGGCTGCTGTGAGCGACTACAACTTCGCCTATCTGGACGAACAGACCAAGCGGATGATCCGCCGCGCGATCCTGAAAGGCATCGCGGTGCCCGGCTATCAGGTGCCCTTCGCCAGCCGCGAGATGCCCATGCCCTATGGCTGGGGCACCGGCGGCGTGCAGGTGACGGCGGCCTGCCTTGTGCCCGAGGATCGGCTGAAGGTCATCGACCAGGGCGCCGACGACACCACCAACGCGGTTTCCATCCGCAAGTTCTTCCAGCGCACCGCGGGCGTCGCGGTGACGGAAAGCACCGCCGAGGCCACGGTCATCCAGACCCGCCACCGCATCCCGGAAGCGCCGCTGACCGAGGGTCAGATCCTCGTCTACCAGGTGCCGATCCCCGAACCGCTGCGCTTCCTTGAACCGCGCGAGACGGTAACGCGCAAGATGCACGAGCTTGAGGAATACGGACTCATGCATGTCAAGCTTTACGAGGACATCGCCCGCCACGGCCAGATCGCGACCAGCTATGCCTATCCGGTGATGGTCGAGGGGCGCTATGT
>NZ_JAUNPC010000045.1:12301-13967 GCF_030536915.1 Paracoccus sp. (in: a-proteobacteria) | reverse complement strand
GACGCGGGCGGGCGGATGTTCGTCTGCTCGGACACCGACCATTGCGCGAGCCGCCGGGCCGAGGGGCACGTGGGCAGGCTCGGCGCCGACGAAAGGGCCGCCTGATGGGCATGATGGAACGGGTTGCCGCCGTGGCTGCCGATCAGCCGCTGCTGCGGGTCGAGGGGCTGGTGAAACGCTATGGCGCGCGGATCGGCTGCGCCGACGTGGGTTTCGACCTTTACCCCGGCGAGGTGCTGGGGATCGTGGGCGAAAGCGGCTCGGGAAAATCGACACTGCTGTCCTGCCTTGCCGGGCATCTGCGGCCCGACGCAGGCAGGGTCAGCTATGACGGGCGCGACGTGCTGGCGATGGCGGAAACGGAGCGCCGTCGTCTGTCGCGCACCGAATGGGCCTATGTCCACCAGAACCCGCGCGACGGGCTGCGGATGGGCGTGAGCGCCGGTGGCAACGTGGGCGAGCGGCTGATGGCCGTGGGCGCGCGCCATTACGGCGGCATCCGCGCGACCGCCACGGACTGGCTGGGGCGGGTCGAGATCGCCGCCGACCGGATCGACGACCGGCCCGCGCAGTTTTCCGGCGGGATGCAGCAGCGGCTGCAGATCGCGCGGAACCTCGTGACCGGCCCGCGGCTGGTCTTCATGGACGAGCCGACGGGGGGCTTGGATGTCTCGGTCCAGGCGCGTCTGCTGGACCTGCTGCGCGGGCTGGTGCGCGACCTCGGGCTGTCGGTCATCATCGTGACCCATGACCTCGCCGTCGTCCGGCTGCTGGCGCACCGGCTGATGGTGATGAAGGGCGGCCGCGTGGTGGAACAGGGCCTGACCGACCAGGTGCTGGACGATCCGCAGCACGCCTATACGCAGCTTCTCGTGTCCTCTGTCCTGCAGGTGTAGCCCGATGATCGTGATCGAGAACCTGTCCAAGTCCTTCACCCTGCACAACCAGGGCGGCGCGGTGATCCCGGTAATGGAGGGCGCGTCGCTGTCGGTCGCGCCCGGCGAATGCGTCGGCCTTACGGGCCAGTCGGGCGCGGGGAAATCCACGCTGATGCGGATGGTGTGGGGCAACTACCTTGCCGCAGGCGGGCGCATCATGGTGGCTGGCACCGATATTGCGACGGCCTCGCCGCGGCAGATCATCGCCCTGCGGAGGGATACGCTGGGCTATGTCAGCCAGTTCCTGCGCGTCGTGCCCCGCGTGCCGACGCTGGAGGTGGTGGCCGAGCCGCTGCTGGCGCTCGGCACACCCACTGACGCGGCGAAGGCGCGGGCGGCCGAGCTGCTGCGCCAGCTCTACATCCCCGAGCGGCTGTGGGGCCTGTCGCCCACCACCTTCTCGGGCGGCGAGCAGCAGCGCGTGAACATCGCCCGCGGCTTCGCCCATCCTTACCCGGCGCTGCTGCTGGACGAGCCGACCGCCAGCCTCGACGCCACCAACCGCGAGGTCGTGCTGCGCCTGATCGGGGAAGCCAAGGCGCGCGGCGCGGCGATCCTCGGGATCTTCCATGACGAGGCCGCCCGCGCCCGCGTCTGCGACCGGCTGGTGGACGTGACCGGCTTCACGCCAAGGGCTGCGGCATGATCTTCGCGGTGGTCGGCCCCTCGGGCGCGGGCAAGGACACGCTGATCGAGGGCGCGCTGCGGGCGCGTCCCGGCCTGCGGCT
>NZ_JAUNPC010000045.1:0-12201 GCF_030536915.1 Paracoccus sp. (in: a-proteobacteria) | reverse complement strand
GCCCCGCCGAAATTGCTGGCCCGGCGGCTGGCGGCCCGCGGCCGCGAGACACCCGGCGACATCGCCGAACGGCTCGACCGCGCCGCCTTCGACCTGCCCGGCGGGCTTGCGGCCGCGACCGTGATGAACGATGCGACCCCCGACGAGGGCGTGGCCCGGCTGCTGGCCGCGCTGGATGCCGCGGGAATGACAACACAGGACCCCCGATGACCGAAACCATCCTTGCCAATGCCCGCCTTGTCCTGCCCGGCGAGACCATCAGCGGACAGGTCCGGCTGGCCGGCGGCCGCATCGCCGACATCGCCCAGGGCACGCAGGTCCCCGCCGGCGCCATCGACTGCGAGGGCGATCTGCTCATGCCCGGCCTGATCGAGCTGCACACCGACAACCTGGAACGGCACCTGCAGCCGCGCCCCAAGGTCCATTGGCCGCATGGGGCCGCCATCATCGCCCATGATGCCGAACTTGCGGGCGTGGGCATCACCACCGTCTTCGATGCGCTGCGGGTCGGCTCGGTCGTCTCGGACGCGGATGCGAACTACGGCGAATACGCCCGCGCGCTGGCGACCGAGATCATGGAGCTGCGGTCGCAGGGGGCGCTGCGGATCAGCCATTTCCTGCACCTGCGGGCCGAGGTCTGTTCCGAGACGCTGATCGCGGAAATGGCCAAGTTCGGTCCCGACGACCGCATCGGCATCGTCAGCCTGATGGACCACACGCCGGGCGAGCGGCAATTCCGCGACCTGTCCAAGCTGCGCGACTATTACACCGGCCGCTTCGCCATGACCGACGAGGTCTTCGACGCCCATGTCCTGCACATGACCGCCCTGAAGGAACGCGTGGGTGCCCGGCACGAGGCCACCGTGGTCTCTGAGGCCCGCCGCTATGGGGCGACGCTGGCCAGCCACGACGACACCACCGCCGGGCAGGTCGCGGTCAGCGCCGGTCACGGCGTCCATTTCGCCGAGTTCCCGACCACGGCCGAGGCCGCCCGCGCCTGCCACGACCACGGCATCCTGGTGATGATGGGGGCGCCGAACCTGATCCGCGGCGGCTCGCACAGCGGCAACGTGGCGGCGGCGGCGCTGGCCGCCGAGGGGCTGCTGGACATCCTGTCCTCGGATTACGTCCCTTCGTCCCTGCTGACCGGGGCGCTGATGCTGGGCGACCTGTGGGGCGACACGGCGCGCGGCATCGCGGCCGTGACCATCGCGCCGGCGCGGGCCACCGGCCTGCACGACCGGGGGCGGCTGGAGATCGGCGCCCGCGCCGATGCCATCCGGGTGACGCGGATCGGCGCCGCCGGGGCCGTGCGCGGCGTCTGGGTGCAGGGGCGGCGGGTCTGAAGGCGGAGGGATTTCGCCGGGACAAGCGGGTTTCCGGCGCAACCGGCATTGCCGTGGCGGTGCCTGCATGGCCGGGCAGGTGTCTTCCGGGGATTCCGTACGCCACCTGCCGGGGATTGCAAAGGTTCCGACCGCCTCGGCGACACAGCCGGGTCCGCAGGTTCGTTGGCTGCGATGCTGCGTCAAGGCGTCCGGAACCCGTGCGGCGATGCCGTGGGCGGATGCGGCAAGCAGTTGACTTCCGCAGAGCCCGCGTGTAGGAACGCCCCTTGGCCCGAGGTTTCCCGGATGGCCGGGCGCTGGGGTCCGGGCTGGAAGGACGTGGTGCCGCTCATCGGGTGCGTGGCATCCCCTTCTGGTAAAGTACCAATGACAGATCTCGAACTTGCCGCGCCGCTGGCCGCGGCGCTTGCCGCCAAGGGCTATGACAGCCTCACCTCGGTCCAGCAGGCCGTGCTGGCCCCCGAGGCCGCGGGGCGCGACCTGCTGGTGTCGGCGCAGACCGGCTCGGGCAAGACGGTGGCCTTCGGGCTGGCGATGGCGGCGGACATCCTCGACGACGGCCGGTTGCCGGACATCCCGCTGCCGCAGGCGCTGGCGATCGCGCCGACGCGCGAACTGGCGCTGCAGGTCGCCCGCGAACTCGGCTGGCTTTACGGCGATGCGGGCGCGCAGATCGCCACCTGCGTGGGCGGCATGGACTACCGCACCGAACGCCGGGCGCTGGCGCAGGGCGCGCAGATCGTCGTCGGCACCCCGGGCCGCCTGCGCGACCACCTGGAACGCGGCAGCCTCGACCTGTCGGCGCTGCGGGCCTGCGTGCTGGACGAGGCCGACGAGATGCTGGACCTCGGCTTCCGCGAGGATCTGGAGTTCATCCTGCAATCCGCCCCCCAGGACCGCCGCACGCTGATGTTCTCGGCCACCGTGCCGCCCGCCATCGCGAAGCTTGCGACCGAGTTCCAGAAGGACGCGCTGCGGGTCGTCGCGGCGGGCGAGGCGCGCCAGCACGGCGACATCGCCTATCGGGCCTTCAGCGTGACGGCGCGGGACCGTGAGAACGCGATCTTCAACCTGCTGCGCTTTCACGAGGCGCAGACGGCCATCGTCTTCTGCAAGACGCGGGCCAACGTGAACCACCTGCTGGCCCGCATGGGCAACCGCGGCTTCAAGGCCGTGGCGCTGTCGGGCGAACTCAGCCAAGCGGAACGCACCCATGCGCTGCAAGCGTTACGCGACGGGCGGGCGCGGGTCTGCATCGCCACCGACGTGGCCGCACGGGGCATCGACCTTCCGGGGCTGGAGCTGGTGATCCACGCGGACCTGCCGACCAATTCCGAAACGCTGCTGCACCGTTCGGGCCGCACGGGCCGGGCGGGGGCCAAGGGCGTCTCGGCGCTGATCGTGACGCCGGGCGACACCAAGAAGGCGCAGCGGCTTCTGCAGGGCGCGAAGGTCGAGGCGGAATGGGGCAAGGCGCCCTCGGCCGACGACGTGCTTGCCCGCGACGACGCGCGGCTGCTCGACCATCCGGCGCTGACCGAGGAACCGGGCGAGGAAGCTGCAACCGCCGCGCTGCTGCTGGAACGTTTCGGCGCCGATGTGGTCGCCGCAGCCTTCGTGCGGCTATGGCGCGAGGGCCGCCCCGCGCCCGAGGAACTGATGGAAACCACGGCGCCCCAGGCGCCCGCCGCCCCGCGCCCGCGCGGCGAGTTCGGCGAGGCGGTCTGGTTCGCGCTGTCGGTCGGGCATACCGGCCGGGCCGAGGCCCGTTGGCTTCTGCCCAAGATCTGCGAGACAGGCGGCATCACCCGCGACGCCATCGGCGCGATCCGCGTCCGCCAGGACGAGACTTTCGTGCAGATCGCGGCGGCAATGGCCCCCCGTTTCGGCGCCGAAGCGGAACTTGAGCCGGGCCTGTCCATGCGCCGCCTGTCGGGCGAGCCGAGCTTTGACAGCCCCGACCAGGGGTCCCGTCCCGCAGCCCGGCCGCCGCGCCCCGTACGCGGCGCGGCAAAGGCGCCCCGGACCGAGGCGCAGCCGCGCTGGACGCCTTTGGACGGCCCGAAGGGCGGCGCGCCTGCCACCAAGGGGTCGCGTGCAGCCAAGGCCGGCAAGTCATTTGACAAGGCGCCGGGCAGCACGGCCGAGGCCCCTCGCGCCAGGCTCAAGCCGAAGGCGGCGGGCGCGGCAGGCAAGCCGCGCTGGCCCGCCAAGGCCCCAAAGCGCTGACGGCGCCCCGCATGGTCGGTCTTCTCATGCAGGTTTGAACTGCCGCTGCGTCAGATGGTCGGTGCGGCCGCTTGACCGCTCACGGGACGGGCGAGTAACGCTTGGGCTTCCCCGTTTCCCGATGCGCCCCCTTGGGGCAGAAGGCAGGATGATGCCGACGACCACCCGTGATGCAGTTGATGCCCTGCTGCCGGCGGGCACGACCGTGGAAGACCTGACCGACCGCGAGTTGGGCGAACTGTTCGAGGCCGTGGTCGAACAGGCCGTGGCCGAAAACGGGGCATCGCAGCCCGCCAGGGAGTCGACTGCGTGAACGAGGTCCGGCCCCGATCCGCTTGACCTCGCCTCTGGTACGGGACACATCCGCCCGGTCGAAGGGCGCAGGCAGGCCGCCCGCGCCAGGCCCGGATCAGGTGGAGGCAATCATGCAGGATGACCGCATGGCCATGCCCGTGCCGGACAAGGGGGGCGCAAAGGCTGCGCTGGGCCATGTGCTGGTCTCGTCCATGCGGGACGAGGGGCCTTATGCGCTGGAATTCGTGGCGCATCACCGCGCCATCGGCTTTGACCGCATCTTCATCGCCTCGAACGACTGCCGCGACGGGACCGACCTGCTGCTGGACGCGCTGGACCGCGCCGGCGCGATCACCCATCACCGCAGCACCGTCGCACCCGGAGAGGTGCCGCAGCACGCCGCCTATGCGGCGATGCGCAAGGCTCATGGACTGGACCGCGCCGACTGGCTGATGGTGCTGGATGCCGACGAGTTCCTGGATGTCTGCATGGGCCAGGGCAGGGTGCAGGACCTGACCGCCGCGGCCAGCGAGGCCGTGGACATCGTGATGCTGAACGCCCGGACCTTCGGGACCGGCGACGATCCCCAATGGCAGCCGGGGTTTGTCACCGACCAGTTCACCCGCCGCCTGCCGGAACGGCATCGCGCGAATGGTCCGGTCAAGACCCTGACGCGGGGCCTCGGGCGGTTCCGGCATATCCACAACCACTCGGTCATGGGCTATCGCGGCGACCGCGACCTGCTGGTGATGCGGGCGGATGGCTCGACCTTCGCCATCCCGCCGGGCGGCAAGCTGTGGGCGTTCCTGCGCAACGTTCCGGTCGAGGACATCCGCTACGGCATGGCGCATTACAACCATTACGCGGTCAAGTCGCTGGCCTCGTTCCTGCTGCGGCAGGACCGGGGCCGGGGCGCGGCGCCCAAGGGGCAAGAGAACGACCGCCACACCTATCGCTATTTCGACCGCATCGCCGGGGCGGGCCTCCGGGACACCGGCTTCGGCCAGCGCCACGGCGCCCGGCTGCGGGCGGAATACGCGCGGCTCATGGCCATCCCCGAGATCGCCGCCGCGCAGGCGGAAACCGAACGCCGCCATGCCGCGCTGATCGAGGCGCTGGCCGTCTGACCTATTCGGCAGCCTGCGTGGCGCTGTTCGGGGGCAGGGTGTGGTCCACCGGCTCGTAGCCGGTCTGGTCCTGCTGCGCCTCGGCATCCCCCGACAGCGGATCGGGCTTCATGCGGAAGCCGCGTTCAAGCTGGTCGAAGGGCGCGACGGGATAGTCGCCCGAGAAGCAGGCATCGCAATATTGCGGGCAGGAATCGTTGCGGCCCTGCGCCTCGCCCACGGCGCGGTAAAGCCCGTCCAGCGAGACAAAGGCGAGGCTGTCCACCCCGATCCAGTCGCGCATTTCCTCGGGGGTCATGTTCGCGGCCAGCAGCTTGTCGCGGTCGGGTGTGTCCACGCCGTAGAAGCAGGGCCAGGCGGTCGGCGGGGATGCGATGCGGAAATGCACCTCGGCCGCGCCCGCGTCGATGATCATGTCCTTGATCTTGCGGCTGGTCGTCCCGCGCACCACGGAATCGTCCACCAGCACGACCCTTTTGCCCTTCACCAGCGCGCGGTTGACGTTCAGCTTCAGCCGGACGCCCATGTTGCGGATCTGCTCGGTCGGCTCGATGAAGGTCCGGCCCATGTACTGGTTGCGGATGATCCCCATCCCGAAGGGGATGCCGCTTTCCCGCGCATAGCCGATGGCGGCGGGGGTGCCTGAATCGGGAACGGGGCAGACGAGGTCGGCCTCCACCGGGGCCTCGCGGGCCAGTTCCACGCCGATCTGGCTGCGGGTTTCATAGACGGAACGGCCGCCGATGATGGAATCGGGGCGGCTGAAATAGACATGCTCGAAGATGCAGAACCGGCCTGAGGCGGGGCCGAAGGGGCGCGAGCTTTCGATGCGGCCCTTCGAGATCACCACCATCTCTCCCGGCTCGATCTCGCGGACGAACTCGGCCCCGATGATGTCCAGCGCGCAGGTTTCGGACGCCAGCGCATAGCCGTCGCCCGCAAGCTTGCCCAGCACCAGCGGGCGCACGCCTAGGGGATCGCGCACGCCGATCAGCTTGGTGCGGGTCATGGCGATGACGCTGAAGGCGCCTTCGACCCGGCGCAGCGCGTCCTTCATCCGTTCGGGGATGTTGCGCTGGATGGACCGCGCCATCAGATGAATGATGCATTCGCTGTCCGAGCCCGACTGGAAGATCGAGCCGCGCTCGATCAGCTCGCGGCGCAGGGCGACGGCGTTGGTGATGTTGCCGTTATGGGCGATGGCGCAGCCGCCCATGGCGAATTCACCGAAAAAGGGCTGCACGTCGCGGATCGCCGGGCCTTTCGCGCCTGCCGTCGAATAGCGGACATGGCCGATGGCAAGGTCGCCCGGCAGGGTTTCCATCAGCGACGCCTTGGTGAAGTTGTCGCGGACATAGCCGAAGCGGTGGGCGCTGTTGAAGCCTTTGTCGGGGTGGAAGGCGACGATGCCCCCGGCCTCCTGCCCGCGGTGCTGCAGCGCGTGCAGGCCGAGGGCCGTGAAGTTCGCAGCCTCGGCCACGCCGATCACGCCGAAGACGCCGCATTCCTCGTGCAGCCGGTCGCTGTCGAAAGGGTCCGCAAGAAAGGGCTGCATCGCGTCGGCCTGTGGCTGTGTCGGGTGAAGGTCGCTCGGCGGCTGTCGCAGCCCCGAGTCGCGCGGGACTGCGCCTATGTAGGATGGAACCGGCGAAAAGTCACCCCACCGGGCGGCAGATCACCGGAACGTCGCGGCTTTCGGATCAGTTCGCGGCAGGCGCGGGGGCGGTGGGCGTCACCGTGGCGCCGGTCGGGCCGCAATCGCGGACCAGTTGCTCGAAACGGGCGGCCAGCCAGCCGGGCGCGTCCTGCGGGATCTGCTGGTTCAACTCGCCGCTCATCTGCTGGAAGACCTGGGCGGAACGCGACTGGTCCACCATCGCGACCCGCTGCGTCGTCATCACCCGGTCGTAGACGATGAAGGCGATCACGACCAGCAGGATGCCGCGTGCCACGCCGAAAAGAAAACCCATGCCCTGATCGACCCCGCCCAGCGCCGACCGCTGCACGACCGACGAGAACAGCGGCGTCAGGATGGAAAACACCACCAGCGCAAGGGCGAAGACCACGGCAAAGCCCGCGATCATCCCCAGCTCGCAGTTGTCGGCGATGATGCTGTCCACGTAAGGGATCTGGGCGATCATCGGGCGCAGGGTCGCGGCAAAGACGAAGGCCAGCACGGCCGCGCCGATCCAGCCCATGATCGCCAGCGATTCGCGCACAAAGCCGCGGGAATAGGCGAGGATCGCCGACAGGATGATGACGGCGGCCACGATGCCGTCGATCAGGGTGAAACCGTCCATCTCTACCGCCCTTTGTGCGGGCCTGCGCCCGGCGTGGTTGGGGCGGTCATCCGGCTCCGAATGTCTCGCCCGTGAAACTGGTCAGATCGGCGACCCGCGCAAGGCTCATGCCGCCGCCGCCCTCGACCTTCTGGACCTCGGGCAGGATCGCCCGCGAGAAACCAAGTTTCTGCGCCTCTTTCAACCTGTTTTCCGCCTGCGCCACGGGACGCAGCGCCCCCGACAGGCTGACCTCGCCGAAAAAGACGGTCTCGGCGGGCAGGGCGTGGTCTTCCCGCGCGCTGAGAAGCGCCGCGGCGATGGCAAGGTCGGCTGCGGGTTCCGCGACCCGCATGCCCCCCGCGACGTTCAGGAAGACGTCCAGCCCGGCAAAGGGGATGCCGCAGCGCGCCTCCAGCACGGCAAGGATGGTCGAGACGCGGCCGCTGTCCAGCCCCACCACCGTGCGGCGCGGGGCTGCCAGCGTTGAAGGAGCGACCAGCGCCTGGACCTCGGTCAGAACGGGCCGCGTGCCCTCGATGCCCGCAAAGACGGCGCTGCCCGGCACCGGCTCGCCGCGTTCGGACAGGAACAGGGCCGAGGGGTTGGCCACCTCGGACAGCCCGCCGCCGGTCATCTCGAAGACGCCGATCTCGCCCGAGGGACCGAAGCGGTTTTTCACCGCGCGCAGGATGCGGAACTGGTGGCCGCGCTCGCCTTCGAAGTAAAGCACCGTGTCCACCATGTGCTCGACCACGCGGGGACCGGCGATCTGGCCCTCCTTGGTGACATGGCCGACAAGGATCACGGCGACGCCCGAGCGCTTGGCGAAGGTCACAAGCTCGTGGGCGGCGGCCCGGACTTGCCCCACGCTGCCCGGCGCGGCCTCGACCGTGTCCGACCACAGCGTCTGGATGGAATCGATCACCGCGACGTCGGGCCGTTCGGCATCCAGCGTGGTCAGGATGTCGCGCAGCGCGGTTTCCGTGCCCAGCCGCACCGGCGCATCCGCCAATCCCAGCCGTTGCGCCCGCATCCGAAGCTGCGCGCCCGCTTCCTCGCCGCTGATATAGACGGCGCTGGTGCCCCGCCGCGCGAAGGCCGCGGCGGCCTGCAGCATCAGCGTGGACTTGCCGATCCCCGGATCGCCGCCGACAAGGATCGCGCTGCCGGGAACCAGCCCGCCCCCCAGCACGCGGTCCAGTTCCTCGATGCCGGAAGGCGCGCGGGCGGGCGGCGGCTCGGTCGAGGACAGGCCGCTCAGCGGGATCGTGCGGCCGCGTTGGGCGCCGAGGCCCCGCCCCGGTCCCTGGCTCAGCGGCGCTTCCTCGACGATGGTGTTCCACTCGCCGCAGGCGTCGCAGCGGCCGGACCACTTGCGATGCGCGGCACCGCAGGCGGTGCAGGTGAAGGAAGTGACGGGTTTTGCCATGCCGGCCTATGTGGCAGCGCCGTGGGGCGCCCGCAAGCGCCGGAACCGAACCGGCAGGCGGCGGTTGGGCCGCAGCAGCAGCAAGGGAACGGTCATGGCAGACGGACGCGAGGTCGCGGGGGCAGCCGCCGGAACGGGGACAGGTCCCCGAAGCGACCGGCACGACATCCGCACCGTGCTGCTGGCGCTTATCGCGCTGGTCGTCATCGGCTGGGGGTTGCGGGCGACATCGGCCGTGCTGATCCCGCTGGTGTCGTCGATCCTGATCGCGCTGGCGGTGATGCCGGTGCGCGACTGGGTCCGCGGCAAGCTGCCCGACCGCTTCGGCTGGCTGGGGGTCGCCTCGGCGATGGCGCTGCTGCTGCTGGTGGTGGGACTGTTCTTCGGCGCGCTGTGGCTGGCCGCGCAGCAGGTGATCGCCGAGTTCCCCTCGGGCGAGGAGGTCGCGCAGATGCTGCCCGACAGCGGGTCGGAAAGCGATGGGGGCGGCGAGGATGCGGGCACGACCCTGCCGCTGAGCCTTCCCGGCGGCGGGGCAAAGGCGGGCGCGGAAGCGGCGGGCGCGGGCGCCGGGGCAGAGGGGCTTCTGTCGGGTTCGGGGGGCGATCTCGCCTCGCGCTTCGGCAGCGGGATCGCCAGCGCGCTGGGAAGCGTCGCCACGACCGTGGTCGACTCGGCCCTGTCGATCGGCTCGGGGCTGGTGATCATCTTCTTCTTCACCCTGCTGATCCTGATCGAAAGCGGCGACTGGCGGCGCAAGATCGCCACCATCACCCATCCGCGCGACGAATGGCGCCTGACCGAATCCGCCGAGGTCATCGCGCAGAAGGTCCGCGCCTATCTGCTGATCCGGGCCATCCTGGGGATCATCACGGCGGCGCTTTACGGGTTGTGGCTGTGGTTCTTCGGCGCGGGGCTGATCCTCGTCTGGGTGATCCTGACCTTCCTGCTGAACTTCATCCCCACGGTCGGCTCGATCATCGCCGGGCTGCTGCCGGTGATCTATGTCTTCATGACGCAGGACTTCGGGACGGCGGTGGCTGTGGGCTTGGGCATCCTCGTCATTGAGCAGGTCATGGGCAACTACGTCGATCCCAAGGTCGAGGGGAAGCGGGTGTCCATCTCGGCCCTCGTGGTGCTGGTGGCGCTGCTGGTCTGGTCTTGGGTCTGGGGCATCCCCGGCGCGCTGCTGGCGGTGCCGGTTACGGTGGCGCTGCTGGTGCTGGGCGCCCATGTGCCGGTGCTGCGGCCGTGGGCGCTGCTGCTGTCGGACCGCACCGACATGGACGGGCTGAAGGACGCCACCCGCCCGGACTGACGGCAAGGCCGGCCGGATGCCCCACCATCCCAGACGACGATCCCGGGATATTTGCCCCGAAGAAGATGGGCATGAGGCTCACGGGGTTGTCGCCTTGCATCGGGCGGGGACTGCAGCCATTGCAGGGCGCGAGTGACGAAAGGCCCCTGCATGGCGAACCCCGCCCCGTTTGCGCGCTATGAGTTCATGATCGCCTGGCGCTACCTGCGCGCGCGCCGCGCCGAGGGGGGCGTGTCGGTCATGACCTGGATCAGCCTCATCGGCATCGCGCTGGGGGTGATGGCGCTGATCGCCACGCTGGCGGTGCGCTCGGGCTTCCGGGCTGAGTTCGTGGACACGATCCTTGGCGCCAACGCCCATTCGACGGTCTACCTGCCGCCAAGCTCGATCGTGAACGAGCTGACGGACGAGGTTTATACGGTCGCGGGCACGATCCCGGATTATCCCGCTGCCGTCGCCCGGATCGAGGCGCTGCCGGGCGTCGAGCGCGCCGATCCCGTCGTGCGCGGGCAGGTGATGGCGAGTGTGGCGGATCGGTCGAATGTGGCCGAGGTCTACGGCCTGAGTGCCGAGGACCTTGCCGCCATCCCCCGCGTCGCCAACCCGGAAACGGCCGAAGGCAATCTGTCCGACTTTGACGAAGGCGTGGCCATCGGCATCGGCATGGCGCGGGAACTGGGGGTGAACGTCGGGGACGTGGTGCAGCTGATCTCGCCCCAAGGGGCGCAGACGGCCTTCGGCACAACGCCGCGCATCGCCACCTATCCGGTCGTCTATGTCTTTTCCGCAGGCCGCTACGACATCGACCGCACCCGCATCTACATGCCGTTGGCCGAGGCGCAGTCCTTCTTCAACCGCGAGGGCGTGGTAGACGAGATCCAGGTCTTCGTCTCGGACCCTGAGGGCGTGGACGCGCTGACTGTCCCGCTGATGGGGGCGCTGCCGGGCGGGATCGTCTGGACTTGGCGCGACGCCTCGGGGTCGTTCCTGTCGGCGCTCGACATCGAGGATGACGTGATGTTCGTCATCCTGTCGGTGCTGGTGCTGATCGCGTCCATGAACATCACCAGTGGCCTGATCATGCTGGTCAAGAACAAGGGCCGCGACATCGGCATCCTGCGGACCATGGGCCTGACGGAAGGGGCGATCCTGCGCGTCTTCTTTCTGTGCGGGGCCTTCACCGGGATCATCGGCACCATCGTTGGGGTGATCCTGGGCGTGGCTCTGGCCCTGAACGTGGACAGCATCATGGCGGGGATCAACTGGTTCTCGGGCGGCGGCGCTTGGGACGCCTCGGTGCGCGGCATCTATCGCCTGCCCGCCGAGTTGCGCGGCATCGACATCGCCAGGGCCGTCGGGCTGTCGCTGACGCTGTCCTTCATCGTCACCATCTTCCCGGCCCGCCGCGCCGCCCGCATGAACCCGGTCGAGGCCCTGCGCTATGAATGACGTCCTGAAGCTGGATAGCATCGCCAAGACCTACAATCCCGGCACCCCCGGCGCCGTCGAGGTGCTGCGCGGGCTGGACCTGTCCGTGGCGCAGGGCGAGGTCGTGGCGCTGGTCGCGCCCTCGGGCGCAGGGAAATCCACGCTGCTGCATATCGCCGGGCTGCTGGACACGCCCGACAGGGGCCGCGTCGTGCTGAACGGGCGCGACATGACGGGCCTGCCCGACCGCACCCGGACCGAGGCGCGGCGGCGGGAACTGGGCTTCGTCTACCAATTCCACCACCTGCTGCCCGAGTTCACCGCGCTTGAGAACATCACTCTGCCGCAGTTGGCCAACGGCGTTTCTGACAAAGCGGCCCGCACCCGCGCAGCGGAACTGCTGGACCGCGTGGGCCTGACGCCCCGCGCCGATCACCGCCCGGCTGCGCTGTCAGGAGGCGAGCAGCAGCGCGTGGCCTTCTGCCGGGCGCTGGCCAATGCGCCCGCTCTGCTGCTGGCGGATGAACCCACGGGGAACCTCGACCCTGCAACCTCGGACCGGGTCTTCGACGTGCTGATGACGCTGGTGCGCGAGACGGGCATGGCCGCGCTGATCGCCACGCATAACATGCAGCTTGCAGGCCGGATGGACCGGGTGGTGCGGCTGGACCGCACCGCGCCTGCCGCTGGATGAGGCTGTCGCGGCGATGGCCGGGTTGCTGAGTCTGGGCTGGCAGGCCCCGGC
>NZ_JAUNPC010000151.1 GCF_030536915.1 Paracoccus sp. (in: a-proteobacteria) | reverse complement strand
CAGGTCGTGCGGCAGGCGGATGAAGATCTCGTTCGCCTCGACCGGGACGAGCGGTTGGAAACCCGCCGCCTGGAGGCCCGAGGCGAGTTCCGCCGCCGCCGCATTGGCGTGGCGGGCAAGGTCCAGCCACAACCCGCCGTCCAGCCAAGCCAGCATCTGTGCGGCAAGGAAGCGGTGCTTGGACCACAGGTGCCCCGCCCGCATCCGCCGGAAGGAAAAGTCGCGGGCGCGGTCGGGGTCGAAGAACACCACCGCCTCAAGCGCGAGGCAGCCGTTCTTGGTGCCCCCCAGCGACAGCGCATCGACCCCCGCCCGCCAGGTCAGATCGGCGGGCGTTGCACCCGTCGCGGCCACCGCGTTGGAAAAGCGCGCGCCGTCCATGTGGACCGCCAGCCCGGCATCCCGCGCCACCGCAGCCAGCGCGGACAGGCCCGAGGCGTCATGGACGGTGCCCCATTCGGTCGCGTTGGTGATCGACAGGACGGCGTTCCTGCCGTCATGCTCGTCTTCCTGCGGATAGTCGGCGATGCGCGCGGCCAGGGTCGCCGGCGTCATCCGCCCTGCCCCGCCCTCGACCAGCGCAAGCTGCGCTCCGCCCGCCATCCATGCGGGGGCGCCGGATTCCGAGGTCTCGATATGCGCGGTCCGGTGGCAGAAGATGCGGCCCCAGGGCGGGCAGAGCTGCGCCAGCGCAAGGGCATTCGCGCCGGTGCCGGTCCCCAGAAGGAAGACGGCGGCATCAGGGGCCTCAAGCACCTCGCGCAGCCGCTCGGCGGCGCGGGTGGTCAGCGGGTCGCGGCCGTATGACGCCGCGGTGCCGTCATTGGCGGCGGCCAGCGCCTGCATGATGCGGGGGTGGACGCCCGATGCGTTGTCCGAGCCGAAATTCATGACAGGTCCTCGATCACGTAGCGGTCCCAGTCTTCCTCGGGCACGTCCAGTTCGCTGACGGTGCGGCCGCGCACCGAGACCCCAGCGCGGTGGACCGCCTCGGGGTCGCCCGAGATGAGGTGGTGCCAGGGGTAAAGCGGCCTTCCCTCGGCCCGCAGGCGATAGGCGCAGGTGGCGGGCAGCCACCATGAGATCTCGGCCAGCTTGTCCGGGGTCAGCACCACGCAGTCGGGCACATAGTCGTGGCGGTTCGTGTAGGAGGAACAGCGGCAGCTTTCCCCGTCCAGCAGCCGGCAGGCGACGCAGGTGAAATCGAGACTGCCGTCATCCTCGTATTCGATCTTGTTCAGGCAGCACTTGCCGCAG
Source organism: Paracoccus sp. (in: a-proteobacteria) (assembly GCF_030536915.1). Lineage (GTDB taxonomy): Bacteria > Pseudomonadota > Alphaproteobacteria > Rhodobacterales > Rhodobacteraceae > Paracoccus. The sequence goes on along the minus strand of NZ_JAUNPC010000151.1, from coordinate 2,448 downwards.
CCGTCGCAGAGCGCCTCCCACTCGGCGGCGCTGAGTTGGTCCAGCGGCAGTTCCCAGAAACGCGGGCGCATCAGGCGGCCGAAAGGATGCGGCGGGCCTGGTCCTCGTCCTCGCGCATCTGGGCGATCAGCGCCTCCAGCCCCTCGAACTTCGCCTCGGGGCGCAGGTAATCGACCAGCGCGACCGAAAGATGGCGGCCATAAAGATCGCCGTCAAAGTCGAAGATATAGGTTTCCAGATTGGGCGTGTTGGTGCCGAACATCGGCCGCACGCCCAGCGAGGCGACGCCGCGGTAATTCCCCCTGTCCGGCCCGTCCAGCACATCGACCAGCACCGCATAGACGCCCAGCTTCGGCAGGTGCAGCCCGTCCACGGCAAGGTTCGCGGTGGGATAGCCCAGATCGCGGCCCCGCTTGGCGCCATGCAGGACCTCGCCCTCGATGCGGTGCCAGTGGCCCAGCATCCGCTCGGCGTCGCGCGGACGGCCCTCGGCCAGCGCCTCGCGGATGGCGGTCGAGCTGGTCGCGGCCTCGCCCGTCGCCAGCAGCGGCACGGCGCTGACGCCGAAGCCGAGACGCCGGCCCGCCGCGGCCAGCGTGCTGGCGTCACCGGCACGGCTGCGGCCATAGCGGAAATCCTCGCCCACGGCGACATGGGTGACGCCCAGGCCCTCGGCCAGAACCTCGCGGGCGAAGTCCTCGGGGGTCAGGCCGGCAAGCGTGGGGCCGAAGGGCAACTGGTAAAGCTGGCTGACGCCAAGCCGGGCCAGGCGGTTGGCGCGAGCCTCGGCGTTCATCAGGCGGAAGGGCGGTTCCTCGCGGCCCTTGACGCGGGCGAAATATTCGCGCGGGTGCGGTTCAAAGGTGACGATGCCCAGCGGCGCATCGGGCCGCGCGCCGCGCGCGGCATCGATCACGGCGCGGTGGCCGCGATGGACGCCATCGAAATTGCCCATGGCCACGGTCGCGCCGCGGGCGGCTGCGGCAAGGCCGCGCCAGTCGCGGTGGATGTGCATCGGCGGGTTCTGCATGGGCCCCCATGTCCGGGCCATGCCTTGGCCGGATCGGTCAGTCGAACTTGCGGGACGGCGCCAGAACCACCGCCTCGCCCTTCAGCACGACCGTATCGCCGACGATGCAGCGCGTGGCAAGGGTGACGCGGCGCTTGGCATGCTCGATGGCTTCCACCTGCACCTCGGCCCGGACCATGTCGCCGGGGCGGACAGGGGCCATGAACTTCAGCGTCTGGCCGAGATAGACGGTGCCATGTCCCGGCAGTTGCTCGCCGATCACCGCGGAAATCAGCCCGGCCGTCAGCATTCCGTGGGCGATCCGGCCCTCGAAGATCGTGTCGCGGGCATAGGCGTCGTCCAGATGGACCGGGTTCCGGTCGGTCGAGACCTGCGCGAACATCTCGATGTCCTCGTCCGTCACCTGCTTGAGCAGATGGCGCATCATCCCGATCTCGAGATCCTCGATGACGATGGTGCCGCGTGGCTGGTTGTCGAGCATCATGGCCTCCCTGCTGCGCCGCAGCGTAGCAGGGAACAGGGCGTCGAGCAATAATACGAAAGTTCAATACGCGGCAGAGAACGATTATTGCCGCAGCGTCACCGCAGCCGGCCGATGGCATAGGTGGGCGAGATCGCCTGTTCCTCCAGCCATTGCAGCATCCGCTTGGAATCGGGACGCTCCACGTCCTCGCCCATGTGCTCGGCCGCAAGCCCGCCGGTGACGAAGAGCGAATCGATCCCCTGGTTCACGGCGCCCGCGACGTCGGTGCCGATGCCGTCGCCGATGGCGAGCGCCGGAACCTCGGGGCCGATGCCGAGATGCCGGCGGGCAAGGTCATAGATCGGCGCGTGCGGCTTGCCGAAGTACAGCGCCTCGCCGCCCATCTCCTCATACAGCGCGGCGAGCGCGCCGGCGCAGTAAAGCCGCTGCTCGCCGTAATCGACCACGAGGTCGGGGTTGGCGCAAAGCAGCGGCAGGTTGCGGGCGCGGGCCTGTTCCAGCCGCTCGCGGTAGTCCTCGGGCGTTTCGGTCAGATCGTCGAAGGGGCCGGTGATGACCATGCCCTCGGCCTCGGCCAGCGGCGCGCGGGTGATGGTGCCCGCGCGGGGATCGTCGGTCTCGGTGAAGAAGCCGATGTCGCGGTCGGGGCCGACATGCCAGACGCGGGCCCCGACCCGGCCCGAGAACATCGCGTCCTGCGCCGCGTCGCCCGAGGTCACGATGTCGTCCCAGGCGTCATCCGGCACGCCGAGCCGCGCGATCTGCTCGGCCACCAGCCGGCGCGGACGGGGGGCGTTGGTGACCAGCGCCACCCGGCCCCCGCCTGCGCGATAGGCCTGCAGCGCAGAAATCGCCGCGGGATAGGCCATCTTGCCGTTGTGGACGCAGCCCCACAGGTCGCAGAACAGCACGCCATAGTCGCCGCCGATCTCGG
>NZ_JAUNPC010000150.1 GCF_030536915.1 Paracoccus sp. (in: a-proteobacteria) | reverse complement strand
AACGACTATGGCAGCCTCGGCGACATCTCGACCCTGGCCGACCCCGGCGTGGTCGAGGAACTGATCGAGAACCGCATGAACCGCGGCTGATGCAGGCACGGCAGCCTGCATGATGAACAGGCGGGCGCCCGGCAGCATCCGGGCGTCCGGGAGGATGAAGATCAAGAAAACCCGGAGGAGGGACGACTGAATGCTCGACCCGATGCTTGCACGCATCGCGTCCGACCCGAATTATGAAAAGCTGCGAACGCGGCGGCTCAGGTTCGGGTGGACGCTGACGATCATCATGCTGATCATCTACTATGGCTTCATCCTGCTGGTAGCCTTTGGCAAGGACCTGCTGGCCACGCGCATCGGCAGCGGCGTCATGACCTGGGGCATCCCCATCGGCTTCGGCGTGATCCTTGCGACCATCGTCCTGACCGCCGTCTACGTCCTGCGCGCGAACCGGGAATATGACGACCTGACCGACCGTATCAAGCGCGAGGCGCTGCAATGACGCCGAACCTCAATCTCGGCCGCATCCTTGGCCTTTCGCTTCTGATCGCGGTCCCGTCGCTGGTCATGGCCGCCCCCGCCATCGAGGGCGAGGCGGTGCGCCAGCCGACCAACTGGACCGCCATCGGGATGTTCGCGGTCTTCGTGGCCGCCACGCTGTTCATCACCAAATGGGCTGCCGGGCGCACCAAGTCGGCGTCCGACTTCTACACCGCGGGCGGCGGCATCACCGGCTTCCAGAACGGGCTTGCCATCGCGGGCGACTACATGTCCGCCGCCTCGTTCCTGGGGATCTCGGCCGCGGTGATGGCCACCGGCTTCGACGGGTTGATCTATTCGATCGGCTTCCTTGTCGGCTGGCCGATCCTGACCTTCCTGATGGCCGAACGGCTGCGCAACCTCGGCAAGTTCACCTTCGCCGACGTGGCGGCCTTCCGCTTCCAGCAGACGCCGGTGCGGCTGTTCGCGGCATCGTCCACGCTGGTCGTGGTGGCCTTCTACCTGATCGCGCAGATGGTCGGCGCGGGCCAGCTGATCAAGCTGCTGTTCGGGCTGGAATACTGGATCGCCGTGGTCATCGTCGGCGGGCTGATGATGATCTACGTGCTGTTCGGCGGCATGACCGCGACGACCTGGGTGCAGATCATCAAGGCCTGCCTGCTGCTGGGCGGGGCGTCCTTCATGGCGCTGATGGTGATGTCGGCCTACGGCTTCAGCTTCGAGCGGCTGTTCGCGGAATCGGTGCGGATCAAGACCGACATCGCCGCGACCGGAGGCGCCGCCCCCGAGGAAGCCGCCGCGGTGGGCCAGTCCATCATGGGACCGGGCAACTTCGTCAGGGATCCGATCTCGGCGATCTCGTTCGGCATGGCGCTGATGTTCGGCACCGCGGGCCTTCCGCATATCCTGATGCGCTTCTTCACCGTTCCTTCCGCCAAAGAGGCGCGCAAGTCGGTGATGTGGGCGACGGTGTGGATCGGCTATTTCTACATGCTGACCTTCATCATCGGCTTCGGCGCCATCACCTTCGTGCTGACCAACCCCGGCTTCCTGGAAGGCGGCGTCCTGGGCGCCCCGCTGATCGGCGGCAACAACATGGCGGCCGTGCACCTGGCGAACGCCGTGGGTGGCAACATCTTCTTGGGCTTCATGTCGGCGGTGGCCTTCGCGACGATCCTCGCGGTCGTGGCGGGGCTGACGCTGTCGGGCGCCTCGGCGGTGTCGCACGACATCTACTCGACGATCGTGAAGAAGGGCCAGGCCGACAGCGCGGCCGAGCTGCGGGTGTCGCGCTACACGGTGCTGGCCCTTGGCGTGGTCGCGGTGCTGCTGGGCATTCTCTTCGAGAAGCAGAACATCGCCTTCATGGTGTCGCTGGCCTTCGCGGTCGCGGCCTCGGCGAACTTCCCCGTGCTGTTCCTGTCCATCCTCTGGAGCGGCATGACCACGCGGGGCGCCGTGATCGGCGGCTTCACGGGGCTGATCTCGTCGGTGGTGCTGACGGTGCTGTCGCCCTCGGTCTGGGAAGCCACGCTGGGCAACGAGGCGGGGTCCGCGCCCTTCCCCTACACCTCGCCCGCGCTCTTCTCGATGACGCTGGCCTTTCTGGCGATCTGGCTCTTCTCGGTCACCGACAAGAGCCGGCGCGGCGCGGTCGACAAGGCGGGCTACCTGCCGCAGCAGATCCGGTCCGAGACCGGCATCGGCGCGGCCGCAGCCTCGGCCCATTGACCGGGGGGCGTTCCTGCAAAGACCCTGCGGCCGGACCTTCGGGTCCGGCCGTTTCCCTGACGGCCGCCACCGGCGACCGTGCCAGCCGAGAGGCGATGACGCTGCTGTCCTCGCAGGTGCGCGACGCCTTTCTGCGCAAGCCCTTCTTCGTCGAGGGCGACACCGACATCGTGACGCTGTGCCGCCTGATGGCGGAGCGCGGCGTGACCGACGCCCTTGTGCGCGACGGCGCGGGCATCGGCATCTTCACCACCACCAACCTGCGCGACGTGCTGCTGATGGACCGGCCCCCCGCGGCCATCCCCGTGCGCGAGGTCGCGAGCTTTCCCGCCGTCTCGGTCCCCCTTGATGCCGAGCTGTTCGAGGCGATGATCCTGATGCTGCGCCACCGCGTCCACCGGGTCGCGGTCCAGGACGGCGCGCAGATCGTGGCTGTCCTTGGCCAGTTGGACCTGATGAGCTTCGTGGCGAACCATTCGCACCTGATCGCCCTGCAGGCGGCGCAGGCGGAAACGGTTGCCGAACTCAAGGGCGCGGCCGACCAGATCGCGCCCTTGATCGCCGTGCTGCACGGGGACGGCGTGCGGGTCGACGTGATCGCGCGGCTCGTGGGCGAACTGAACCGCGCCGTCTTCCGCCGGCTGTGGGAACTGGTCGCGCCCGAGGATCTGCGCGCGGCATCCTGCCTGATCGTGATGGGCAGCGAGGGGCGGGGCGAGCAGATCATGCGGACCGACCAGGACAACGGCCTGATCCTGCCCGACTGCTTCCCCGAGGAACGGGCCGAACAGGCGACTGCCGCCTTCACCGCCGCGCTGGTCGATTTCGGCTATCCCCCCTGTCCGGGCGGCATCATGGCCAGCCGGCCCGACTGGCGGCGCACCGTGTCCGGCTATCGCGCCGCGCTCGGGGAATGGATTCACGGGACCGATCCCGAGGGTCCGATGAACCTTGCCATCTTCATGGACGCTCTGCCGGTGGCCGGGGACACGGGCCTGCTGGATCAGCTCAGGGCGCATATGGGACGGTTGATCGCTGGCAACGACGCCTATCTGGCGCGCTTCGCCGCCTCGGCCAACAGCTTTGCCGAGGATGGAAGCTGGTGGAGCCGCCTGCCCGGCATGAAGGGCCGCGCAGGGGCCGAGATCGACATCAAGAAGCTGGGCATCTTCCCCATCGTGCAGGGCACCCGCGCGCTGGCGCTGCAATACCGCATCCCCGGGCTTTCGACGGCCGAGCGGCTGCGGGCGCTGGCCTCGGCCCGCCGGATCAGGCCGGGGCTGGCCCGCGACCTGACCGACGCGCTGCACCTGCTGATGGGGGTGAAGCTGGACAACAACCTTGCGCAGGTGGCCGGGGGACGGGTGCCCGACAACCTGATCCGGGTCGATGCCTTGGGCACGCTGAACCGGCAGGGGCTGAAGCAGGCGCTGGCCATCGTCCGCGATTTCCGCGGCTGGCTGGTCCAGCATTTCAGGCTGGTTGCATGAGCGCCGGGA
>NZ_JAUNPC010000149.1 GCF_030536915.1 Paracoccus sp. (in: a-proteobacteria) | reverse complement strand
CGCGCGCCGCTACGCGATGCTGAAGAAGCGGTGCGACTGCGCGTTCATTCAGGCCTGATGGCCTGGGCGTCGGCTGGTCCCGAGATCATGGCCGCGCCCGGATCGGCCGTGCCCCAACCCTTGCCGCCTGCCTCCATGCACGCCCTCACAAGGCGTCGCCCGCCTCCTGCGACCGAACTTCCGGCCGGGCTGCGGAAAGCCGCGAGCCGCTTGCGCCCAAGCGCAACAGAAGGGTGATTCCGGCATAGGCAAACGCGAGAAGCCAGAGCTGGCGGATGAGGGGCGCCAGTTCGGCCAGTCCGGCCCCCATCTGGGCGCTGCGGACATAGCCCTCGATCATCGCGGTGCTGGGAATGGCCTGGGCGGCGGCTCGCAACAGGGGCGGCAGCGACTCGATGGGCCAGGAGAAGCCTGACAGGAAGAACAGCGGCATCCCCAAGGACAGAAGCACCATCTGCACCATCTCGGCACGGCGCAGCACGGCCGCCACGGCCTGCGCGAGGAACCCGACCGCGAGCACGAAAGGCACCCCCAGTGTCGCCAGCGCCGGTAGATGGCCCAGCCAGGGCAGGCCATAGGCCCAAGGCAGCACGACCAGATACATCGGCAGCAGCAGCGCATAGAGGCCCAGCCACGCCCCGGCCCGGCCCAGCATCCGCCACGGCAGCGGATCGGCCGAGGGCGCACGGCGCGTGGCGACAAGGCCAAGGCCCATCATCATCGTCTGCTGCAGGATCAGCACGAAGGCCGCGGGCAGGATGTAGGTGGCATAGCCGCCGGCCGGGTTGAACAGCGGCACTTCGACCAGTGCGATGGGGCTGGCGCCCGACAGGGCCTCGGTGCGGCTGGTGCCGGTGGCCAGTTGGCGCGCGACCTGCACCTGCACGCCGGTGGTGCGGGCAGGTCCGGCGATGCCGGTCAGCGTTTTCTGATACATCAGGAAGTAGCTCGCGTCCGCATAGATGGCGATGGGGCTTTGCCGGCCACGCAGCAACTCGCGCTCGAAGCCTTGCGGCACCAGCAGGATGCCATAGGCGCGGCGTTCGTGGACCAGCCGCTCGGCCTCTGCCATGGTCGGCGGGCGGGCGACGACGGCCACCGCTTCGCTGGCGTCGATGTCGCGCGCAAGCTGGCGCGAACCGGCCGAGTTATCCAGATCGACCACCGCCACAGGCACCTCGCGCAGCAGTTCTGGCCGGTAGGGATAGGGATAGATCAGCGCATAGATCGCCAGCGACACCACCATCACCGACAGGATCTGCGGATCGCCGAAAATCGCCGCAAGCTCGGCCCGCAGCGCGCGCAGGATCGCCTTCATGCCGTCCTCCTCGCCGTGCGCGCCGTGGCGGGAGCAAGCGCTGATCGCATCCGGTCAAGGCGCAGCAGCACGATCAATCCCAGTGCGACGGCAATCGCCAGAAGGTAAAGGACAGGCCAGACGGACAGATCCATGGGGGTCGCGCGCAGCGACTGGTCGATGCGCAACTGGATATACCAAGTGCCGGGGATCAGCGCGGACCACGCCTGCGCCAGGGGCGGCATCGCCTCGCGCGGGAAGCCGATGCCCATGTAACCCAGCGCTGGCGCCAGGATCACGCCCACGAAGCTGATCGCGCGGGCGAAATCGCGCGTCAGAAGGAAGCAAAGCGCCCCGATCAGCTGGCAGGCGATGATGAACAACGCCGCCCCCACCCCCATCAGCAGCAGCGAGCCGCGAAGCGGCACCCCGAGCCACCCGTAAAGCCCGATGTCAGAGATGCCGAGGATCAGCATGAACAGAAAGGTATATGGCAGCAGCTTGCCCAGCATTGCGGGCAATAACCCGCCTGCCAGCCGTGGCAGGACGCGGGCGTGGCGGCCCGGGCCGAAATCCAGCGATACCGCATAGGTGGTCGCGGCGGCGGCCATCAGCTGGATCACCGCCGGCATCAGCGCCGCCAGCAGGAAGTCGACATAGTCGAGGGCGGGGTTGAACAGGGCATGCGTCTGCAGCAGCATGGGCTGGGCCGCCGCCGTGGCCTGCAACGAACCGGCCCCCTGAGCTTCTCGCAGGCTGACACTGAGGCCCCCTGAAGCGGCGGTGACGGCATTGCGGGCGCCGCGGGCGACGACCGACCCGGCGCTCATGTGCTGGTTGTCGTAGAAGATCACCGCCTCGGGCCGGGCGCCGCGCAGCGCGTCGCGCTCGAAGCCCGCGGGCAGCAGCAGCGCGCCGCGCGCCCGGCCCGACAGGATCAGCGAGCGCGCCTCGGGCAGGCTGTCCGCCCGGGCGGACACCTCGACGTCAGGGGTGGCGTCCAGCATTCGCACTACCTGCCGCGAGAGGCTGGAGCGGTCCAGATCGACCACGGCGACTGGCAGGTTGGTGGCAACCCCGGAGCGGAAGACAAAGGCCAACAGGACGCACAGAGCCAGGGGCAGCAGCACCGTCAAGCCGATCAGCGCCGGGCGGCGGCGGATCAGCCGGAACTCGCGCCGGATCGCCGTGACGAGACCGCTCATTCCCCCTCTGCCTCCGCCGGCCGGATCAGGGCGGACATGCCGGGGCGGAGCCCCGGAACCGGCGTGGCGGGGGCGGCGCGGACCTCGAAGCTGCGCAGGTCGAAGTCGCCTGTCGCCCGGGTCGCGCGCCAGCTGGCGAAATCGCCCTGCGCATTGATCAGCGTCACCGTCGCATCGACCTGCGCATCCAGCGCCGGCACCTGCACCCGCAGCCGGTCGCCCACCTTCAGACCGCCCAGCAGGTTCTCGCGGATGTTGAAGGTGAACCAGGTCCCGTCCAGATCGACGATGGTGAACAGTGGCGCGCCCGCGCCCACGTTCTCGCCCAATTCAACCATGCGGCCGGTCACCTGGCCGCCTTGCGGGGCGGTGACGTTCAGTTCGTCGATATTGGCCTCGGCCTGCCCAATCGCGGCGCGCGCCTGATCGACCTGGGCCGCGGCCACGGCGCGCTCCTCGGGGCTGGCGCCGGCGCGGGCCAGGTCCAGCTGCGCCTGCGCGGCCTCGACCTTGCGTTCGGCCGCGGCAAGGTTGCGGGCGCTCTGCTCGATTACTGCCTGCGAGCGGACGCCGCGCTGTTCCAGCGCCTGATCGCGGGTCGCGGCTTCCTGCGCCAGCTGCAGGTCGGCCTCGGCCGCGGCCAATTCGGCCTCGCGGGCGCGGATGATTTCGGGCCGGGTGGCGCCGATGGCGGTCTCATTGCGCTGCGCCACCACCAGTGCGGCCTGGGCGGCGCCCAGGTTTGTGGTCAGTTGCGCGTTTTCCAGCCGCACCAGCAGCGCCCCCTGCTCGACCCTGTCGCCCACATCGGCGCCCAGTTCGACCACGCGCCCGGGCACGCGGGCGCTGACATCGACCCGTGGCGCCTCGGCCTCGCCCTGCACCAGCATGGCGACGGGCCGGGTGGCGTACCATACCAGCCCCGCGACCAGGGCCGCCAGGATCAGCAGGACGACATAGGGCAGCACCCGGGACCGGGGTCGGGCTGGCTTCGAAGGGGGCAGGTCGGAAGAGATCGAGGTCATGAGGATCCTTGTGGTTTATTGCCGCGCCCGCATGGATGGCCGGGATCGCCCTTGCGCGCCACCATAACGTGGGGAGCGGGGCAAAGGTGCCGGCTCTGCCGCCCTGCGGCCGGAGAGGCGCCTTGCCCCCTGCTCAAGGCGCGTCGCGGCATCGGCCAGCCCTTGCCTCGCGCCGGGGAAGGTCATGGCCGGACTGGCGCAAATCGCGGCAAGCGCAAGAACAGGAAAACT
>NZ_JAUNPC010000148.1 GCF_030536915.1 Paracoccus sp. (in: a-proteobacteria) | reverse complement strand
AGATAGCGACCCCTGCGCAACTCTTCGATCATGCCACCGCTTTCCTGCGGACGCATCGCCTGTATCGGCCCAACGCCCGCCCGATCGGCCCGTTCCGCGTCCTTGTCCGGCCGGGATCAGAGCCTAAGTTGTTTCCAGACCGCAACAGGAAGACCCAGGACATGGCCGAAAAGATCACCCGCAGCGACGCCGAATGGCGCGAGATGCTGGACCCCGCCACCTATCACGTCACCCGGCAGGCCGGAACCGAACGGCCGTTTTCCCATCCCGGCTTTCCCGAGGGGCCGGGCCACTACGCCTGCGCCTGCTGCGGCGCCCGGCTGTTCGACGGCGACCAGAAGTTCGAAAGCCATTGTGGCTGGCCCAGCTTTTCCCGCGCGGGCGGGGCGATCGAGGAACACCGCGACCTCAGCCACGGCATGATCCGCACCGAGGTCCGCTGCGAGCGCTGCGACGCGCATCTGGGCCATGTCTTTCCCGACGGGCCGCCGCCCACGGGGCTGCGCTACTGCATCAACGGCGTGGCGATCCGCTTTGTCCCCGAAGGCGCGGAAGCGGCCCCGGCCTGAGCCCCGAATCAGGGGGCGGAATCCAGCAGGTCGCCGGCATTCACACGGCCCACGTTGCCCAGGATCTGCCGCAGGAAGCCCGAGCCCTCGACGCCCGTGTCGGTCACGCGCCGCGACAGCGTGACGACACGGCCGCGTTCAAGCCCGAAGCGTTCGACATTGGTGACGGTGCCGCTTTCGTCGAAGCTGATGGCGACAAGCTGGCGGTCGACCTCGCGCGGCTCGCGCAGGCCGTAGCGTTCCCAGCGAGAGCCGACGTAGTACCAGCTCGATCCGGTCAGAACGCCCTGCGAGCCGGGCCGACCGATCAGGTATTCAAGCTCGTCGCGCCGGGTCTGGCCGACGACAACGGCGGCAAGCTCGTCATCGCTGGGCACATGGCCGTGGTTGCGATACATCCGCGTGCAGCCCGCCGCGGCCACCACGGGCACCGAAAGGGCCAGGGCGATCGCTCGCCGCCGGGTCATGGACATCGGGACACCTTTCCCTTGTTCAGGCCCGCCCGTCGCGCAGGATCGGCCACTTCTTCCGCCGCGTCCCGGCCCCATGGCTCGGTCCGGGTTGACGGCGTCGGACCCGCTTAGCAAACTCGGCCACGCCGCTCAAGAACATCGGGGCGCAACGCCCTGCCGACAAAGGCAAGATCATGTCCTCCGCCCCGTTTTCCCACAGGTTGCGCGTGTCGCAGTTGAACCCGCGCCAGCCGAACCGCATCGATCTGGCGCCCGACGACGCCGCCCGTCAGCGGATTGCCGCCGAACTTGGCCTGACCGCCCCGCCCGAGGTGCGGCTGGCGGCGACGGTCACCGCCGCCCCCAACGACGCCTGGCTGCTGGAAGGCCGGATCATCGCGCGGGTCCAGCAGCCCTGCGTGGTGACGCTGGCCCCCGTCCGCAGCGAGATCGACGAGCCGGTGCGCCGCCTTTATTCCCCCCATGTCACCCAGCCCGAGGGTGACGAGGTCGAGATGCCCGACGACGAGGTCGAGCCGCTTGGCCCCGCCATCGACGCGGGCGAGGTGCTGGTCGAGGCGCTGGCCCTGGCTCTGCCCCCCTATCCCCGTGCCGACGGGGCCGAATTGCCACCAAACGCGACCGATCCCGCTGACGGGGACGATGGCAGCCGCCGCCCGTTTCAGGGGCTTGCAGATCTTCTGCAACGCAAGGACAATTGACGCCAGGTTGACTGCAACCGGCCTTTGGCCTTGCGGAATATGGGTTTGTGCCGTATCTGCGCGGTTCGATCCGAAACACTTGCCGGTCGGGACAGGATTCCCTCCCGACCCTCTGCCACCGAAGGTTGTCCCATGGCCGTCCCCCAGAACCGAGTCACCCGGTCCCGCCGCAACATGCGCCGCTCGCATGACGCGCTGGTCGCCGGGAACCCCAACGAATGCTCGAACTGCGGCGAACTCAAGCGCCCGCACCACGTCTGCCCCTCCTGCGGCCATTACGCCGACCGTGAGGTTGTCGCGCAGGCGAATGACATCGACCTGGACGACGACGCGGCCTGAACACGCTGACCGCAGGGTGCGATGACGACCACGCTTTCCAAGGCAGACCCGTCGCGCCCCCGCGTCTCAGGCCCGGTGGTGATTTCGGTCGATGCGATGGGCGGCGACCGCGGCCCCGCCGCCGTCGTCGCGGGCATCGAGAAAAGCGCCGAAAAGAACCCTGACATCCGCTTCATCGTCCACGGCCCCGAAGCCGAGCTGCGCCGCCTGATCGGCCGCCGCAAGGGACTGGCGGAACGCTGCGATATCCGGGATGCAAGCGGCGTCGTCCGCATGGACGACAAGCCCGCGCAGGTGATCCGTTCCGCGCAGGCCACCTCGATGTGGTCGGCCATCGAATCGGTGCGCCAGGGCGAATCGACCGTCGCGGTCAGTTGCGGCAACACCGGTGCGCTGATGGCGCTGTCCACCCTGCGCCTGCGCAAGCTGCCCGGCGTGAACCGCCCCGCCATCGCAGTGCTGTGGCCCTCGCGCGGGCCGCAGGGGTTCAACGTGATCCTGGACGTGGGCGCCGACATCAAGGCCGACGCCACCGACCTTCTGCAATATGCAATGATGGGCGCATCCTACGCGCGCAACGGCCTTGGTCTGGAACGCCCGCGCATCGGCCTGCTGAACGTCGGCACCGAGGATCACAAGGGCCGCCCTGAACTGAAGGAAGCGCACGCCCTGATCGCCGCCGCGGCCGAGCCGGCGAATGTCGATTATGTCGGCTTCGTCGAGGGCGGCGACCTGATGAGCGCCCGCGTGGATGTGATCGTCACCGACGGCTTCACCGGGAATATCGCATTGAAGACCGGCGAGGGGACGGCCAAGCTGGTCGGCGACTTCCTCAAGGACGCCTTCGCAAATTCCATCATGTCCAAGTTCGCCGCCGTTCTCGCCATGACCTCGCTGAAGCGGCTGCAGAAGCGCATCGACCCGCGCCGGGTGAACGGGGGCGTGTTCCTCGGGCTGAACGGCACCGTGGTGAAATCGCATGGCTCGGCCGATGCGACCGGCGTTTCGGCCGCGATCAAGCTGGCCTTCAAGCTGGCGCAGTCGGGCTTTCAGGACCGGCTGGCCGCCCGCGTCGCGCAGGCCAACGAACAGGCGGCCGAGATCGTGCAGCCGGCCCAGCAATCCGGGACGGGCGCGTGATGCGGCGGTCGGTGGTGCGGGGCACCGGGCATTACCTGCCCGAGCGGGTGATCGAGAACAGCCATTTCGAGGAAACGCTAGACACCACGGACGAATGGATCCGCGCCCGCACGGGGATCGAGCGGCGCCATTTCGCGGCGGAAGGAGAGTTCACCTCGGACCTCGCCATCGCGGCGGCGCGGCAGGCGCTGGACCGGGCGGGGATGACGGCCGAGGATATCGACGCGCTGGTGGTGGCGACCTCGACCCCCGACCTGACCTTTCCAGCCACCGCCACCATCGTGCAGGCGGGCCTGGGGATGCAGCGGGGCTTTGCCTATGACATCCAGGCGGTCTGCGCGGGCTTCGTCTATGCGCTGGCCAATGCCGACGGGCTGATCCGGTCCGGTCAGGCCGACCGGGTTCTGGTGATCGGCGCCGAGACCTTCAGCCGCATCATGGACTGGACCGACCGCGGCACCTGTGTGCTGTTCGGCGATGGCGCGGGCGCGATCATCCTTGAGGCCGTCGAGGCCGAGGGCACCAGCGACGACCGCGGCGTGCTGGCGACCGACCTCA
>NZ_JAUNPC010000044.1 GCF_030536915.1 Paracoccus sp. (in: a-proteobacteria) | reverse complement strand
GAGCGGATCGGGGCCGAGATGCGCAAGCTGCTGTCCGCTGCCGATCCGGTGGAGGCGGTGCGGCTGATGGAGCAGGCCGGCGTTCTGGCGCAGGTGCTGCCAGGGGCAGGGTCCGAGGGGCTGGCTGCGCTTTGCGCCGTCGCGCCGGATGGGGATGCCGGACCGGGGCGCTGCCCCGGACCCCGGGATATTTTTTCGAAGAAGAAAAACTGGGGGTTGCGGCTCGCCGCGGGTGGGGGGCACGCTCCGGCCGGCGCGTTGCGGCGGTGGCGGGGCGCGGCGAGGGTGCAGGAGGAACTGCGCTCGGACCTGCCGCTGGGTGAGGCGGCTTATAGGATGGGGGCCGAGCGGGCGGGGCAACTGGCCCTGCTGCGAGCCTCGCGCGGCGAGGCGCTGCGCGCGGACTGGCACGAGCAGATCGCCTTTGCCGCGCAGCAGGCGCTGCCCATCTCGGCTGCGGATCTGTCGGACCGGCTGTCGGGGCCGGCACTGGGGCGCGGGCTGAAGGCTGCGGAGGCGGCGTGGATCGAGGGCGGTTTCCTGATGCCTGCGCCCGCGCTGGTGGACATCGCCCTGCTGGCGGGAGAAGGCCCATGATGCTGCACGAAACCTTCGAGCGGATGATCGACGCCTTCCGTCCCGCCGACGGCCCGCCGCCCCGGACGCTGCTGGCTTTCTTCCGCTGGGCGCTGTCGGGGGCCTGGGGCGGTCTTGGGGTTGCCGCCTTCGCCTCGGCGCTCTCGGGGGCGGCCGAGGTTGCCTCGGCCACGCTGCTGGGGCTTGTCGTCGATGCGGTGGCGCAGTCGGGCGGGCGGACGCTGGTCGATCACGGCTGGCTGATCGTGGGTTTCGTGGGCTTCTTCCTGGTCCTGCGGCCGGCGATCATGGGGCTGTCGGCGGCCTCGTCCAACGTCATCATCGGGCCGAACATCCTCCCCCTAGTGCTGTCGCGGCTGCACCGCTGGACGATGGGCCATTCCGTCACCTTCTTCGACAACGACTTTGCCGGCCGCATCGCGCAGAAGCAGATGCAGACCGCCCGCGCCGTCACCGATGTCGCCAGCGAAATGGTCAACACCGGCACCTTTGCGCTGTCTGCGGTGCTGGGCTCGGCGCTGTTCCTGGTCACGATCGACGTCTGGGCCGCCCTGGCGCTGGTCGTCTGGCTGGTGATTTATCTCGCGCTGATCCGCTTCTTTCTGCCGCGCGTCCGCGCCCAGTCCAAGGGCCGCGCCAGCGCGCGCGCCATGATCACCGGGCAGGTCGTCGACACCATCACCAACATCAAGACCGTCAAGCTGTTCGCCAGCGCCGGATACGAGGACCAGGCGGCGCTGGGCGCGATGGAAACCTTCCGCGACCGCGCCATCGACTTCGGGCGGCTGAACACCTGGTTCCGGCTGTCGCTGACGGTCGTTTCCGGCATCCTGCCGGTGGTGCTGGTCGGCGGCGCAGTCATGATGTGGCAGCGCGGCGTGGCGACGCCGGGCGATGTCGCGGCATCCGGCGCCATCGCGATGCGGCTGGCGCAGATGACCGGCTGGGTCAGCATGGCGCTGATGGGCATCTGGGGTTCCATCGGCGAGGTCGAGGATGGGATGCAGACCCTGTCCCCGCCCCATGGCCTGGTCGATGCGCCGGACGCGGTGGAACTGGGCCGGTTGCGGGGCGAGATCGTCTATGACGGCGTCAGCTTCTCTTATGGCCGTGGCGAAGGGGGGATCGAGGGATTGTCGCTGCGGATTGCGCCGGGCGAGCGGATCGGCATCGTCGGCGCCTCGGGCGCGGGCAAGTCCACGCTGGTCTCGCTGCTGCTGCGGCTGCATGACGTAGAGACCGGCGCGGTGCGGGTGGACGGGTTCGACGTGCGCGGCGTCACGCAGGAATCCCTGCGCCGCAACATCGGCATGGTCACGCAGGAAACGGCGATGTTCAACCGCTCGGCCCGCGATAACATCCTTTACGGCCGCCCCGGTGCCACCGAGGAGGAGATGGTGGCCGCCGCGAAGGCCGCCGAGGCGCATGACTTCATCCTGGGCCTGCAGGATTCGGCGGGCCGCAAAGGCTATGACGCGCATCTGGGCGAGCGGGGGGTGAAGCTGTCGGGCGGGCAGCGGCAGCGGATCGCGCTGGCCCGCGCCTTCGTCAAGGACGCGCCGATCCTGGTGCTGGACGAGGCCACCAGCGCGCTCGACAGCGAGGTCGAGGCGCAGGTGCAGGACTCGCTGCACCGGATCATGCAGGGCAAGACGGTGCTGGCCATCGCGCATCGCCTGTCCACCATCGCCGAGATGGACCGGATCGTGGTCATGGACGACGGCCGGATCGTCGAGCAGGGACGCCACGCCGAACTGCTGGCAAGGGGCGGGCTTTACGCCCGCTACTGGAACCGCCAGTCGGGCGGCTTCCTGGGAACGGAGCCCGAGGACGCGCAGGCTGCCGAATGACCTGGACCGTCGAGCGGCTGGGCCGGCGCGGCGATGGCGTGGCGCTGCGGGGGGACGAGCGGGCGCTCGCGCCCCTGACGCTGCCCGGAGAGGAGATCGAGGGCGAGGCCGAAGCGGGGCGCATTGCCCGGCCTCGGATAGTGACGCCCTCGGCGGATCGCGTGAAGGCGCCGTGCCCGCATTACCGCGTCTGCGGCGGCTGTTCGCTGATGCACGCGAGCGACGGCTTCGTGGCCGGATGGAAGGCGCAGGTGGCAAGGAATGCGCTGGCCGCGCAGGGGATCAAGGCCGAGGTCGCGGCGGTGCATACCTCTCCCCCGCGCTCGCGCCGGCGGGCGGTGCTGTCGGGGCGGCGGACAAAGGCTGGGGCGCTGGTCGGGTTCCACCAGCGTGCATCGGAGGTGATCGTGGATGTCGCGGAATGCCTCGTGGTCCGGCCCGCGATCCTTGCCGCGCTGCCGGATCTGCGACGGCTGGCAAGCCTTGGCGGCTCGCGCGCGGGCGAGTTGTCGCTGGTGGTGACAGAAACCGCCGCGGGGCTGGACATCGCGGTCACGGGCGGCAAGCCGCTGGTGCCACAGCTGTTCTCGGATCTTGCGGCGCTTGTGAACGCGGCAGGCTGGGCGCGGCTCGACTGGGATGGCGAGGCGTTCGTGGCGCGGCCCCCGGCGGTCCCCTTTGGGCGGGCGCAAGTGGTGCCGCCGCCCGGCGGGTTCCTGCAGGCGACGCGGGAAGGCGAGGCCGCGCTGCTGGCGGCCGTGCGCCGCATGGTCGGCCCCGCGCCGCGGATCGCCGACCTGTTCGCAGGCGCAGGGACCTTCGCCCTGCCGCTGGCCGAAACGGCCGAGGTCCATGCGGTCGAAGGGCTGGCCGCGCCCCTTGCCGCCCTGGACGCGGGCTGGCGGGCGGCCCCGGGTCTGCGAAAGGTGACGACCGAGGCCCGCGACCTCGCCCGCAGGCCGCTGCTGCCGGATGAACTTGCGCGATTCGACGCCGTCGTGATCGACCCGCCACGCGCAGGTGCGGCGGCGCAGGCCGCGGCGCTGGCACATGCGCGGGTGCCGGTCGTGGCTTGGGTCAGTTGCGATCCCGTGAGTTTCGCCCGCGATGCCCGGACCATGGTTCAGGGCGGCTACAGCCTGGCCGGGATCGAGGTGGTGGACCAGTTCCGGTGGTCGCCTCATGTCGAGTTGGTTGCGGCTTTTACGCAATAGTCCCAGGAAAAATTCCGAGGATCGTCATTACTGCAAGTTGGCGGAAAACCGCTGGTTGTGGTAGTTCTGGATCAAGAAAACGCAAATAAGCGATTCTGGGGCAGTGATGATCTTGACTATCCGCAAGTTTCTTGCGCTGACGGCGCTTGTCCTTCTGGCAGCCTGCGGCGGCGGCGCAAAGCAACCTCAAAGCAAGTTCCGCAGCTACAACGGCCCGCCTGTGACCCAGGTCGTGGTCGAAAAGAGCGACCGGCAGATGTTCCTGCTCAGCGGCAGCACGGTGTTGAAGGCTTATGACATCGGGCTGGGTTTCCAGCCCATCGGCCACAAGATGTACGAAGGCGACGGTCGCACGCCTGAGGGCATCTACTACATCGACCGGCAGAACCCGAACAGTTCCTATCACCTGTCGCTGGGGATTTCCTATCCCGATCCGACCGACAAGGCGCGGGCGATGATGCTGGGCCAGCAGCCCGGCGGGGACATCATGATCCACGGCCGCGGCCCCTATGGCAAGCAGCAGAAGGCCCGCGACTGGACCGCAGGCTGCATTGCCGTGAACGACGAAGAGATCGAGGAGATCTTCTCGATGGTCCGCCCCGGCGTTCCGGTCGTGATCTACCCGTGACGAACGCGTGGCCGGGCGACCGGCCGCGCCAAGGCCCTTGCCAGACTGCCGGGTCGGCTGCTACCAAAGTCGTGGACGACGGGAGACTCTGGCGAAGGCCAGGGCCGAAGGAGCAACCGCCCCGGTAAACTCTCAGGCAGAAAGACCGCGTCCGCATAGAACTCTGAAGAGTGGCTGTCCCCAGCGGATGGCCCGCCGAAGGATAACGATCTCAGGCGCCCCGGCGGGGCAGGGACAGAGGGGGCATCGACACGCGGCCGCAGGCCGCCAAGGGGAGATGCCATGACCGAACTGCGACGAACGCCGCTTTACGACCTGCACACCGAACTCGGCGCCCGGATGGTGCCCTATGCCGGATGGGAGATGCCGGTCCAATATCCCCTGGGCGTGATGGGCGAGCACCTGCACACCCGCAAGGCCGCCGGGCTGTTCGATGTCAGCCACATGGGGCAGGTGATCCTGCGCGGCGAGGGCGCGGCCAAGGCGCTGGAACGCCTGGTGCCCGCTGATATCATCGGCCTTGCGCAAGGGCGGCAGCGTTACGGGCTGTTCACCAATGATGCGGGCGGAATCCTCGACGACCTGATGATCGCCAACAAGGGCGATCACCTGCTGCTGGTCGTCAACGCCTCCCGCGCGGAAGCGGACATCGCCCACATGACCGAAGCCGGGCTGGCCCTCGAGGTCGTCACCGACCGCGCCCTTCTGGCGCTGCAGGGTCCGGGGGCCGAGTCGGCACTGGCCGCGCTGATGCCGGGCGCCGCCGGGTTGCGCTTCATGGATTCGGTCGACCTGCCCTGGGATGGCGGGGTGCTGTGGGTCAGCCGCTCGGGCTATACCGGCGAGGACGGGTTCGAGATCAGCATCGGTGCCGACCGCGCCTTCGATTTCGCCCGCGCCCTGCTGGCGCAGGAGGGCGTGGCGCCGATCGGCCTCGGCGCGCGCGACTCGCTGCGGCTTGAGGCCGGGCTGCCGCTTTACGGCAACGACATGGACGAAACGGTGACGCCCGCGCAGGCAGGCCTCGGCTGGTCGATCCCCAAGGTCCGCCGTTCGGGCGGCGCGCGCGAGGGCAGCTTCCCCGGCGCTGACAAGATCCTGCCGGAACTGGGTAAACCCGCGCATATCCGCCGGGGTCTGCGCCCCGAAGGCCGCGCCCCCATGCGCGAGGGCACCCCGATCTACGCCGCGCCGGAAGGCGGAGAGCCGATCGGCCGCATTACCTCGGGGGGCTTCGGCCCCTCGGCCGGGGCGCCCGTCGCGATGGCGACGCTGCCCGTCGGGATCGCCGAGGGCACCACCGTCTACGCCGAACTGCGTGGCAAGCGCCTGCCAGCCACGGTCGCGCCCATGCCATTCGTTCAACCCACCTACAAACGCTGAGGCGCCCCATGCTGAAATATACCCCCGACCACGAATGGCTGCGCGCCGAGGGCGACGAGCTTGTCGTCGGCATCACCGCCCATGCCAGCGAACAGCTGGGCGACGTGGTCTTCATCGAACTGCCCGAGGTCGGGCGCGAGGTCGAAGCCGGCGAGGAGATCGTGGTGATCGAATCTGTCAAGGCCGCGTCCGACATCGTGTCCCCGGTCGCGGGCACCATCACCGCTGTCAACGAGGCGCTGGCCGATGCGCCGGGCGACGTGAATTCGGACGCGATGGCGGCCTGGTTCTTCCGCGTCAAGCCCGCGGACGGCGTGTCGCTGGACGGCTTCATGGACGAGGCCGCTTATCAGGAACTGATCGGCTGATCCGTGCCGACCGACCGGGACTCTGCCCTATCGTCGTATGCGACGATCTCAGGGTATTCGAACCAGAAAGAAGATGCAGGCGGCCGAGGATTCCGCCTGCGCCGTTGAACCGGGCCGGTGTGGCCTGTCTGTGAGCGTGAGCGATCCCATGACCCGCTGGAACCCGACCTCCTACAACCCCGATGATTTCGCCAACCGCCGCCATATCGGCCCTTCGCCCGCCGAGATGGAGGAGATGCTGAAGGTGGTGGGCGTGGACAGTCTCGACCAACTGATCGAGCAGACCGTGCCGGAAGCCATCCGGCAGGAGGGCACGCTGGACTGGCCGGCCTTGTCCGAGCGCGAGTTGCTGGCGATGATGCGCGAGGTCGCGGGCCAGAACAAGGTGATGACCAGCCTGATCGGGCAGGGCTATTACGGCACCGTGACGCCCCCGGCGATCCAGCGCAACATCCTGGAAAACCCGGCCTGGTATACGGCCTACACGCCCTACCAGCCCGAGATCGCGCAGGGCCGGCTCGAGGCGCTGTTGAACTATCAGACGATGGTCGCGGACCTGACCGGGCTGCCGGTGGCGAACGCCTCGCTGCTGGACGAGGCCACGGCGGCGGCCGAGGCGATGGCCATGGCGCAGCGGTTGGCGAAGTCGAAGGCCAAGGCTTTCTTCGTCAGCGAGAACCTGCATCCCCAGACGATCAGCGTGATCGAGACGCGGGCCGAGCCGCTGGGGATCGAGATCATCCGCGGGCGTCCCGAGGACTGCGATCCCGCGCAGGTCTTCGGCGCGATCTTCCAGTATCCGGGCACCTTCGGCCATGTCCGCGACCTGACCCCTTATTGCGAGGCGCTGCACAAGACGGGCGCGGTTGCGGTGGCGGCAACCGACCTGCTGGCGCTCTGCCTGCTGAAGGAGCCGGGCGCGATGGGCGCGGACATCTGCGTGGGCTCGGCCCAGCGCTTCGGCGTGCCGATGGGCTATGGCGGGCCGCATGCGGGCTTCATGTCCTGCCGCGACGAGATGAAGCGGGCCATGCCGGGCCGCATCGTCGGTGTCAGCATTGACGCGGCGGGGCGGCAGGCTTACCGCTTGGCGCTGCAGACGCGCGAGCAGCATATCCGGCGCGAGAAGGCCACGTCCAACGTCTGCACGGCGCAAGCGCTGCTGGCGGTGATGGCCGGGTTCTATGCCGTGTTCCACGGGCCGGTCGGCCTCAGGGCCATCGCCCAGCGGGTGCATCTGAATGCCGTGACGCTGGCACGTGCCTTGAGCGCAGCCGGGGCGGAAGTGGAAACGGACGCCTTCTTCGACACCTTCACGGTGCGGGTGGGCGTGGGCCAGATGGGCATCCTCGCCGCCGCCGAGCAGCGCGGCATCAACCTGCGCCGGATCGGCCGCGACCGCGTGGGCATCAGCGTGGACGAGACGACGGATGCGGGCGTGATCGCGCGGGTGCTGGACGCCTTCGGGATCACCGATCCGGCCGAGCCCGCAAGCGAGCCCGCGATCCCCGAGGATCTGCTGCGGGAAAGCGACTACCTGACCCATCCGGTCTTCCACATGAACCGGGCCGAGTCCGAGATGATGCGCTACATGCGCCGGCTGTCGGACCGCGACCTGGCGCTGGACCGGGCGATGATCCCGCTCGGCTCCTGCACGATGAAGCTGAACGCGGCGGCCGAGATGATGCCGCTGACCTGGCCCGAGTTCGGGATGCTGCACCCCTTTGCCCCCGAGCCGCAGGCGGCAGGCTATCACCGGATGTTCGCCGATCTGACCAAGAAGCTCTGCGACATCACCGGCTACGACGCCTTCTCGCTGCAGCCGAACAGCGGCGCGCAGGGCGAATATGCGGGTCTGCTGACAATTGCCGCCTATCACAAGGCCAATGGCGAGGACCGCGACATCTGCCTGATCCCGGTGTCGGCGCATGGCACCAACCCGGCCAGCGCGCAGATGTGCGGGATGAAGGTCGTGGTGGTGAAATCCGCGCCCAACGGCGACATCGACCTTGAGGATTTCGCCGACAAGGCCGCGAAGGCTGGCGACAGGCTCGCGGCGGTGATGATCACCTATCCCTCGACCCATGGCGTCTTCGAGGACACCGTGCGCGACGTTTGCCGCATCACCCATGAGCATGGGGGCCAAGTCTATATCGACGGCGCCAACCTGAACGCCCTCGTGGGGCTGGTGAAGCCCGGCGAGATCGGCGGCGACGTGAGCCACCTGAACCTGCACAAGACCTTCGCCATCCCGCATGGCGGCGGCGGTCCCGGCATGGGGCCGATCGGGGTCAAGGAACATCTCGCCCCCTACCTGCCCGCCGACCCGCGCAAGGGGGCGGGGGCGGTCTCGGCCGCGCCCTGGGGGTCGGCCTCGATCCTGCTGATCTCCTGGGCCTATATCCGCATGATGGGCGGCGAAGGGCTGACCCAGGCGACCCGCGTGGCGATCCTCAACGCGAACTACATCGCCAGCCGCCTGGCCGGGGCCTATCCGATCCTGTTCATGGGCAACCGCGGCCGCGTCGCGCATGAATGCATCGTGGACACCCGCGTCTTCGCCGAGCATGGCGTGACCGTGGACGACATCGCCAAGCGCCTGATCGACAACGGCTTCCATGCGCCGACGATGAGCTGGCCCGTGGCCGGCACCCTGATGGTGGAACCGACGGAATCGGAAACCAAGGCCGAGCTTGACCGCTTCATCACCGCCATGCTGGCGATCCGCGACGAGATCACCGAGGTGGCCGAGGGCCGCATTTCTGCGGAAAACAGCCCCCTGCGCCATGCCCCCCACACGGTCGAGGATCTGGTCGCCGACTGGGACCGCCCGTATTCGCGCGAACAGGGCTGCTTCCCGCCGGGTGCCTTCCGGGTGGACAAGTACTGGCCCCCGGTCGGGCGGGTGGACAACGCCTATGGCGACCGCAACCTGATCTGCACCTGCCCGCCGCTGGAAGCCTACGCCGAGGCGGCGGAATAAGCTGCTCCGACCTTCTGCCTTTGGAAGCCGCGCCTGCATGGCGCGGCTTTCCTCTGCCGGGATGGCCCGCGCCATTACCCCACAGGAACCGCATCCCTGTCGGGACGTTTGCCCAGAGTCATGAACCGAAAGGGAAATATCTCATGAAGGGCATCATCGCCTGGTTTCTCGGCATCCCCGTCGTGGTCATCATCCTGCTTTATGTCGTCGGCATCTTCTGATCGGCAATGGGGCTGAAGCTGACATGCCTGAGCTGCGGACAGGTCAACCGCACCCCGCGCGAGCGGCTGTCTGCCGGCCCCAGATGCGGCGTCTGCGGGACGGATCTGCTGCCAAAGAAGCCGGTCCCGCTCGACTTTGCCCTGCTTGAAAAGGCCGCGCGCAGCGACGACCTGCCTCTGCTGGTGTATTACTGGGCGCCCTGGTGCGGTCCCTGCCGGATGATGGCGCCCGAGTTCGAGAAGGCGGCAGTCCTGCTGCAGGGCACCGCGCGGTTGGCCAAGATCGACACCCAGTCCCATCCCGACGCCACGGTACGTTGGAACATCCGCGGCATCCCGGCCTTCATCCTGTTCCAGGACGGGCGGGAAAGGGCGCGGCTGGCCGGTGCAAGACCGGCAGAGCAACTTGCCGGATGGGTCCGCGAACAGATTGCGGCAGGGTGAACGCGGGCGCTTGACAACCCCCCGCCGACCCGCCAAACAGCCCGCCTGTGGGGCCGTAGCTCAGTTGGTAGAGCGCGTCGTTCGCAATGACGAGGCCAGGGGTTCGATTCCCCTCGGCTCCACCAGAACACCAGGACATCACTCTGCCTTGCTGCGCCGTTCCATGCGGCGCGCCTTTTCGCGCAACCACAGATGCGCGGTCAGCCACAGGGCCGCAATGGTCCACAGGTCCACGCCCAGCCGCGCCGCGCCCTTGGGCAGGCTCAGCGCCATGGCGTCGCCCAGGACCGACAGCAGCACGCAGGCGACAAAGGCCACCAGCCCGCCCTTGCCGATCGTCCCCAGTGCCCGGCCCGGGGCCGTCCCTGCCGCCCATGCGAACAGGCCGGACAGCGGCACCGCGACCAGCCAGCTTGCCGCCATGATCGACACGTAGCGCACCCAGTCCAGCGACCATTTGTCCACGCTGCCGACCGCGTGCCACAGGATGTCGGCCAGCCGCTTTCCCTCGGGACCGAAGCGCCACAGCGTGACCATCGCCAGCGAGTAAAGCGTGATCGCGACCGAGATCGGGGTGAGCCAGCGGGCATGGCGGCGCAGGACTGGCATGAAGCGGTGGCGGAAGGCCCCCATCGCCACGCCCGTGTGGAACAGAAGCTGCCAGCCGAAGGGGTTGAACAGCAGCCCGCCCTCGACCCGGTGGTTGGGCAGGGCAGCGTTCAGCGGCACGGCCATCAGCCAGACCGCGACCGAGCCCGCGAAGAACGCGACCGGCCAGCGCAGCATCAGCGGCACCAGCACCGGCGCCAAGGCCAAAACGATGACGTAAAGGGCCAGCACGTCCAGCAGATTGGGCTGCAGCCACATCAGCGCCAGCGTCGCGACATAGCCGACGGGCACCTCGATGATCCAGCGGGCGTATTCGTTCCAGATCGCAGTGTGCCGGAAGCCCAGTTCCAGCAAGCCCCGCGACAGCAGCGCCAGCAGGATGCCGCCGAGGACCAGCGCCAGCCAGACCTGCCCCGCGCGGCGGGCAAAGCGCCATTGCGCGGCCAGTCGGCCCTGTGCCCGCTCGACCTTCATCCAGACAAGGCCCACGAGGAAACCCGACAGCAGCACGAACAGCTCGGCCGCGTCATAGACGGCGAAGTTGCTGAGGGTAAGCTGCCGCAGCACGCCCACCGGCATGTGGTTCAGCATGATGCAGACCAGCGCGTAGCCGCGCAGCATGTCCAGCGAAACGATCCGGCTCATTGCGGCAGCGCGGCCCAGCGGTCCAGAAGGCGCGGGTCCGACAGCAGGGCAGTGCGCTCGGGGCGGTCGAGAAAGGCCAGCGCCTCGGCCTGCGAGGATGCGGCGGCGATCTTGGCCTCGGCGGCGATGGCGGGCAGGCGCTCGGCCGCCGGCGCGTCGGGGACGGGCGGCAGCAGGGCCGCGTGACGGGCGCGGGCGCGCGGGTCGCGGCCCAGCAGCGGCGTGTTGCCGACCGCAGGGCGCAGGCGGCGGACATGACCGGTGCTTGCGGCGATGATGGGCGGCGGCATCCGTTCCTCGGGCGTGACCAGCAGTCCGGCCATCCGCGCCCAGCGACCGAAGACCGGCGAGGCGGTCCAGCGCGAGATGGCAGGCGACAGGATCAGCCCGGCGAGGATCGGCGACAGCCAGATCGCCAGCCCCGGCGACAGCGACACCGCCACCACCAGCGTCATCAGGCCCGAGATGACATGGATGCCGTGTCGCCGCAGCACCAGCCCCCAGGGCGGCATCGAGCCCTTGCGGACCTGGCTTTCCCAGCCCGAGTTCTTTCCCCGCAGGATTTCAAGGATCTGGCGCGTCTGGATCAGCATCTGCACGGGCGCGATCAGTGCCGACATCACGGTTTCGAAAAGCGCGCTGAGCAGGACGCGCGAGCGGCCGCCCGCCGCAGCCGCCAGCGGCCGCCGCCAGGACCGGGCCACGGCGACGAACTTGGGCAGCAAGAGCAGGCTCATCGCGGCGATGAACAGCCAGACCATGCGGCGAGCGTCGAAGGTCGGCCATTCGGGGAAAAGCTGGTAGCTCTGCGGGAAATATTCGGGCCGCGACAGGATCACGTGGGCGGTCAGCGCCAGACCCACGAGGATCATCGCCAGCCAGACGGGACTCATCAGGAAGCCGAGGACGCCGACGGCGAAATGGACGCGGCTGATGGCGGTGAAGCCGCGCGCGCCGACCAGCCGCAGGTGCTGAAGGTTCCCCTGCGCCCAGCGGCGCTCGCGCACGGCCATGTCCAGCAGGGTGGGCGGGCAGCCTTCGTAGGAGGCGCGCAGGTCCCAGTCCAGGCGGACCTTCCAGCCCGCGCGGCGCAGCAGGGCGGCCTCGACGAAGTCATGCGACAGGACGGTGCCGCCCCAGGGGGGCGCGCCCGGCAGTTCCGGCAGTCCGCAGCAGGCGGCAAAGGCCGGAACGCGGATCAGCGCATTGTGGCCCCAGAAATTGCCGTTATCGCCCGACCAGGCGGCGACACCCCGCGCGATGGGCGGACCATAGACGCGGCCCGCGAACTGGATCACGCGGGAAAACAGCGTCTGTCCCCCGACCAGCACCGGGATCGTCTGGATCAGGGCCAGCGCGGGGTCGGCCGTCATCCGCGCGCTCATGGCGCGGACGACCTCGCCGCTGACGACGCTGTCGGCGTCCAGCACCACCATCTGGTCATAGCGCCCGCCCCAGCGGCGGATGAACTCGGCGATGTTGCCGGCCTTGCGGCCGATGTTGTCGGTCCGCCTGCGATACCAGACGGGCAGGGGGCAGGTGTCGCGCAGCGCGGCGATGCCCAGCGTCTCGGCGGCGAAGACATCGGGGTCGCGGCTGTCGGAGAGCACGAAGATCTCGGCCCGGTCGGCCATGCCCGCCTGCGCCAGCTCGTCCGCCAGCGCGCCCAGCATCCCCAGGCTGTCGGCCGTGTCCTCGTGGTAGATCGGCATCAGGATGGCGACCCGCGCCCGGCCGGGGTTCGCGGGCGTGACAGGAGGACGCGCGATCAGCCCCGCCAGCAACGAGCAGAAGCTGAAGCCGACCCAGCCGAAGGTCAGGGTGAAGAAGGCCAGCAGCGCCCATTGCAGCGGCAGGATGTTGGCGCCGAAGGCGACCATCATCTGCCAGCATCCCGCGACGGTGATCGCGGCCGCCCCGCCAAAGGCCAGCAGCCGCGCGGCCAGCACCCGGCCCGAGGCCGGCTGGCGCGGCGGCCCCGGTGGCGGGGGGGCGCGGAAATCCTGCAGGGGCATCGCCAGGGGCGCTTCCGGCGGGACCGGCGGCATCCGCCCGATCCAGCCGTCCGCCCGCCCCTCGGACGCGCCCGAGGCGGTCCCGGCCGGGCCCGCGTGGCCGGTCAGAAGCGGGGGATCGGTGCGGTCCAACCGCTCATCCCCTTGTCCAGCGGTGAAGCCAGGTTTCGCTCAGCCGGCCCTCGGGGCCTTCCAGCCGGGCGGTGATCTCGGCCAGGTCGGTGCGGTCGGGCCGGAACTCGAACGAAAGCCGCAGCAGCCCCTCGTCGGGCAGGCGGATCACATAGGGATGCTCGATGCTGCCGGCCGAGGTGCTGACCACGGCGGTCGGATCGGGCTGGTCGCGGAACAGGTCGAGGTCGAAGTCGATGAAGAAGCTGCGCGCCCCCTGCGCGTTGACCGAGCGGCCCGACCGAGTATGGCGCACCCGCGCCACCGGAAAGCTGTCGCCCGGCGTCGCGCCGAAACGCTGGCCATAGGCGAAATCGTGGCGCACCCCGGCCAGCAGCGGCTGGACCGGTTTCCAGAAGCTCACGATGTTGTCGTGAAACTCGCTTTCCAGCGGGATTTCCACCAGCACCACCGCCCCTTCGCCCCAGCCTTCCGCAGGCTCGATCCAGGCCGAGGGGCGCAGCTCGTAATGCGCCTCGGCGTCCTGGTAGTCGTCAAAGTCGCGGCTGCGCTGCATCAGGCCGAAGCCGCGGGGATCGCGGTCGGCGAAGGCCGAGATCTGCAGCGTCGCCGGGTTGTTCAGGCCGCGCCAGAGGCGCTGGCCCGAGCCCGTCACCATCTCGAGCCCGTCGCTGTCGTGGACGGCGGGACGATAGTCGTCAAAGGTGCCGCGGTCGCCGGGGCCGAACCAGAACATCGAGGTCAGCGGCGCCACGCCCACATCCGCCAGGTCGCGCCGGGGGATCAGCGCCGTGCGGGTCGCCACCATCGTGTTGTCGCCGACCGTCAGCACGAATTCAAAGGCGCCCGCGACCGAGGGGCTGTCCAGCAGCGCATGGACCGTGACCGACTGGTTCACCAGATCGGGCGAATGGACCCAGAACTCGCGGAAGAAGGGGAACTCCTCGCCCTCGGGGCTGCCGGTGCCGATGGCAAGGCCGCGCGCCGACAGACCGTAGCGGTTGCCGCGGCCGAGGACGCGGAAGTAGCTTGCCCCCTGGAAGACGGCCAGCTCGTCCAAGAAGCCCGGATGGTTCAGCACCGTCCGCAGCCGGAAGCCGGACCAGCCCATGTTGCCGGGCGGCATCTGCGCCGCATCCGGTGGAAAGGCGTTCTCGTCGAAATCGAAGACCGAAGGGTCGAAGCCCAGCGGTCGGACGATGCCGCCTTCGACCAGGTTGATCCGCACGGGCTTGGTGAACAGCATGCCCGGCGGCAGCAGGTCCAGCCCGAAGCCGGGGATGTCGGCCCAGGGGTCGGCCTCGCGCCGGAAGCGGATGCCGCGATAGGCGTCATAGCCGAGGTCGCTGAAGGGCGGCTCCAGCGTGGAAGGCGGTTCCACATAAGCTGCGCGGGCAAGGTCGGTGGCGATGCGCGCCACCTCCTCGAAGCCGAAGGCGACGGGGACGGACTCGGATGCGGCGGGGACCGCCTGTGCCAGCCCGAGGCGCGGCGCCATGACGCCGCTTGCCAGCGCGGCTGTCATCGTGCCCATGAAATGACGGCGTTCCACGAGTATCCTGATCCGAGGGGGTGCGGCGGTTTCCGAAGCATTAAAGAATGCCCGGTCTTCCCGCAAGATCACAAGGTTAGTCGCGCCGGGCCGGGCGGGATACCGCCACGTTCCCTATGCGCGAGTCCTGCGTGTCACGCTCGCCTAGTAGTCGCGTTCGAAGAAGACCCCCAGCGTGCTTTCCCCGTCGCTTGCGACCGATCCGCGCGCGGTCACCGCCTCATTCACGTCGAGGTTCAGGTTGATGCGCGACCTGCCGTCGGCATCGACCGAAACATCGCTGTAAAGATTTCGTGACAGGTAGCGCCCCGCCCGAACCGAGATGTTGCCCTCGTCATCCGTGGCCAGGTCTAGGTCGTCCAGGCCCGCGGCGTTGCGCAGGTTGCCGACCAGACCCGCACCTCCCCGGCCTGCCAGCACCGCCACGGCATTGGCAAGCTGCGCCGCCTGCAGGGGCGAGATCGTCTCGATCCCGCGCCCGAACAGCAGTTGGGACAGCACCTCCTCCTCGGGCAGTTCGGGGTCGGACTGGAAGGTGATCTCGGGGTCGCGCAGATCGCCGTCGATGATGATGCGGGTGGTGATCCCGTCCGCTTGGGTTTCGGCCACCAGCCGCAGCACCGGCACGAGGCTGCCCTGCATCTCGATCAGCCCTTCGGTCATGTCGAAGCGGCGGCCCAGCAGATCCACCCGGCCCCGGATCAGTTCAAGCTGGCCGATAGGGATGACGTTGCGGGCGGTGCCGGTCAGGCGGATCTGGCCGCCCAGTTCCGCATCGACGCCGCGGCCGCGCACGAAGACCTGGTTGGGCGCGTTGATCGTCACGTCCAGCCGCGCGGGATTCGCAGGGGGTGTGGCGGGGGGTGCGACCATGCCGGCGATGCGGCTGTCGGCGCTGGGAAAGGGCAGCAGCCCCGCCTTGGCACGGGTGGCGCGCACCGGCGGTCGGTCCTTCAGGTGGATGATGTCGGGGATCGCCCGGCCGCCCAGCCCGGTGTTGGGGATGCGGAACTCGACCGCGCCCAGGGTGATGGTGCCCGCGACCAGCGGCCCGTCCGCCGGGTTGCCGGAAATCGAGACGGTGCCGCTTGCCACGGTTTCGTAAAGATTGGGGTCGCGCAGCACCACCTGATTCAGGGTCGCCTGCAGGTCCAGCGTGGTGCCGCCCCGCAGGTCGATCGGTCCCGTGACCGTCAGCGTCCCGCCTTCGGCGATGGCCCCGGTCGCGTCGATGGTGATGAGGCCGCCGTTCAGGTCGGCCGTGGCGGTCAGGTTCTCGACCGACAGGCCGATGTTCGGGTCCGACAACCGCGCGCCGGGCAGGCTGACCCGGCCGGTCACATTTTCCAGCGCGGGCGCTCCTTGCAGGCGCAGGTCGAAATCGACCTGCCCCGCGATGGACCGGGTCCGCAGCATGGGGTTGGCCAGCGCCGCGTCGCTGATGCCCGCCACGCGGATGTCGGCGGTCGAGAAATCCGCCGCCGCGCTGCCGGCGATGGTGGCGCGGGTGCCGCCCGGCGCGGTGGCCGCCAGGTCCAGCACATAGCCGGTCCCGGTCTGCCCCACGCTGCCCGAAACCGTCGCCGGACCCGTCAGCCCCGGCACCAGCAGCGCCAGGTTCGACAGCGCCGCATCGACGTCCAGCGCGGCGGGCGAGCCTTCCGCGCTGATGCTGACCTGGCCGTTGCGGGCGTTCAGCCGCTCGATCCCGACCGGGCCGCGCGTGGGCAGAAGCGCCGCCACATCGAACTGCGTCGTTCCTGCAAGCAGCCGGTCCGCCTGTTCGTTCCCGACCCGGAGGCCGGTCGCGCTGCCCTCGGCCGTGACCCGGCGGCCGCCCTGCGCATCGGTCAGCCGGGCGGTGGCGCTCAGCGCCCCGCCGATGCCGCCGCCGAGAAAGCCGAGGCTGTCGGCCCGCAACTGCGCCGTCACGTCGGTCTGCCCGCCGCCCAGGATGCCCTGCGCCGTGGCGTTCAGCCGGGCGTTGTCCACCACCGCCTGCTCGATCGTCAGCACGCCGTCGCGTTCGGCCCCGCGCAGCGTCAGCCGCGTCTCGCCCGCAAGCGCGGCATCCGCCTGCGCCTGCCCCAGCGACAGGTCGTTGGCCACCCCGTCCACCACCAGCCGCCGCACGCCGGTGCCATCCTCGGCAAAGCGGCCCTGCGCCTCGAACGCGCCGCGCCAGCCCATGCCCAGCGCCGAAAGGTCGCGCAGGTCCACCTCGCCGCTGACATCCGTGCTGCCGTTGCCGATGGTGCCCGAGATGTCGGCCCGGGCACTGGTGTTGTCGAGGATCGCCTGCTCGATGGTGAAGACCTGTCCCACCTGCGTGCCGCGCACCGTCAGCCGGGTTTCCCCCGCCAGCATCCCGTCGACATTGCTCTGGCCCAGCGACAGGTCCTGTCCCGTGCCGTCCACTGCCAGCCGCCGCACGCCGCTGCCGTCGTCCTGCAGGCTGCCGTTCACGCGCAGCGCGCCCTGCCATCCCCGCCCGAAAGCGGCAAGCGAGCGGATCTCGGCGCTGCCGCTCAGGTCGGTGACATCCTGGCCCAGCGTTCCCGCGACCTGCGCCTGCATCTGCCGGTTCTCCAGCCGCAGGTCGTTGATGGTGATGGCGCCCTCGCGCTGTTCGGCGGACAGGCGGAACTCGGTCGTGCCGGTCAGCGCCCCGTCCACGTCTTGCTGGCCCAGCCGCAGGTCCTCGCCGGTGCCCGTGACCTCGATCGCGCGGGCCCCATTGCTGCCGCTGACCCGCGCCGTGGCCTGCACCGCGCCCGACATCTCGGGACGCAGCGCGGCCAGCGAGGGAACCTCGACCTCAAGCGCGGCGTCCAGCACCTCGCCGAAGCTGCCGGCGCCTTCCGCCACGATCTGCGGATTGGCCAGCCGGAAGCTGTCGATGACGAAGCTGCCGTCCCGTTCCTGCGCGACTGCAGTCAGTTCGGTCTGTCCCTGCAGCGCGGCGTCCAGTTCGCTGATGCCAAGCACCAGGTCGGTCGCCATCCCCGAGATGCTGACGCGCCGGGCGCCGGGCGCGCCGGTCACGGTCGCCTCGGCCTCCAGCCCGCCCGCCATCGCAGGATCGGCGTCGGTCAGGCTGGCCAGCCGCAGCGTCGCCCGCAGGTCGGTCGCGGTCGAGCTGATGAGGCCGGCGGCCTCGGCTGTCAGCCGCTGGGAATTGACGCTGAATTCGCGGATCTCGATGCCCGTCTCGTCCCGCCGCGCGCTGATGGCGATGGCCGCGTCGCCCGCAAGCAGGCGGTCGATCTGTTCCTGATCGACCGTCACATCCATGCCGTTCAGCGTGATCTCGGCGTCGAAGCCGCGGGTCAGCACGGTGTAAAGCCCGCTGATCTCGGCAGAAACCTGCCCCGTGAGCGGCCGCCCCGCCAGCCCCGACAGGTGCGAGGCGTCCTCGTAGGCCGCGTCCAGCGCCCCCGAGACGGTGATCCCCGACTGCAGCCCGTCCAGGCGGATATCGCCCCCCAGCCCATAGTCACGGCCCGACAGGCTGAAGCCCGCAAGCTCCAGCGCGTTGCCGGGGGTGAAGTCGAAGCCGGTCTCGCCCGTGATGCTGCTGCCCAGCGCGGCCTGCACGCCCGCGTCCGACAGCGCCAGCCCTTCGGCCCCGAAGCCGATCCGGCCAAGCACCGCCTCGAGCCCGCCGTTTTCCATGACGACCGAGCCGCCGCCGTTCAGCGTCAGCGCCCCGATGCGGTTGGCGCCGCGCGTCACGTCGCGGATGCGGCCGTTCAGGGTCCAGGCGTCGCTTTGCGCGGCATCATAGCTGATCTGCAGGTTGCCCGACTGCACGTCGATCGGCTCGCCCCGCAGGGGCAGGCGGGCGGGCAGGGTGGTGGCGCCCGCATCCTCGCCCAGCGTCATCAGCAGCACGACCGACTGCGGCGCGCCCTGGTCGTTGGTCGTGACCGAGCCGGTGAGGTTCAACGATTCGGTGTCGATCAGCAGCGCCGGGATCGACAGGCGGCCGTTCTCGCCGCGCCAGCCCTCGGCCAGAAGCTGCGACTGCGCGCCGAAGAAGGCGCGGTTCTCGGGCGGCAGCAGGCTCGCCACGTCGCCGCTCAGTTCCAGCCGGAAGGCGGTGCCGGGGGTGCCGTCCTGTCCCGGCTCGGCGCGGGCCGAGGCGCGGCCGGTCACGCGGTCCTGCCCGTCCGTCGCCAGCCGGATATCGGCGGCGAAGTCGCGCAGCGGGCCTTCGCCCCGGATCTCGGCCTGCACGGCCGGGCGGTCGTGCAGGCCGACCAGGTTGGCGAACAGCCCGCCCGCGTCCTCGTCCAGCCTCAGGTCCAGCCGCAGGACCGTGGTCTCGTTGGAATAGGCCGCATCCACGGCAAAGACGCCGCGCTTGCCGTCCACGCGGTTGATCGCAAGCTGCGCCGCGCCCTCACCGCCCGCAAGGTTCATCGCGCCGTCTAGGGACACAACCGCCGCCTCGCCGATGATCGGCTCGCCCAGCGCCACGCGGGCGGCACTGAGGCGGGCGATATTGATGCCGACGGGCAGGGTGGGCAGGGCGAATTCCCGCGTCTCGGCCGTGGGGCCGGATTCGCCACCTTCCGGCAGGCGGGGGATGATGATTTCCCCGGCGGAGAGTTCCTGGATGTCGATGCGGCGGGCGAACAGCGCGGAACGGTTCCACTGGATCGCGCCATTGCGGATGGTGATCCAGACGCCCGCGTCATCGGCGATGGTCAGTTCCTCGAAGGTCGCGCGGGATGAAAGCGCACCCTGGAAGCCCCGGATCTCGACCTGCCGCCCGGCGTCCGACAGGTTGCGTTCCAGGAAGCGGGTGATGAAGCCGCGGTCATCCTCGACCTCGGCGGAAATCGCGGCGGCGTCGGCAGCGATGTCGCCGGATTCGGCCGGGGCAGGGTCCTGCGCGGCCACCGGCGACAAGGGCAGCAGCAGCGCGAATGCCATGGCGGCAAGAAGCTTTTTCATCAGAACGCCTGCCCGAGTCCAAGGTAAAGTTGCACGCCGTCGCCGGTGTCGCCGCCTACCGGGCCGGCCACGTCCAGCCTGAGCGGCCCGATAGGCGTGTCATAGCGCACCCCCAGCCCCGCGCCCCCGTGCCAGTCGGTTTCGCCGTCAAAGGAACTGTCGGCCCAGACCCGGCCGGCATCGGCAAAGGCCACGACGCCGATGCGCGGGCGGACCTGCACCCGCGCCTCGGCCGTCAGGTTGGCCACGCTCATGCCGCCGGTCTTGACCGTTGTCCCTTCCGGTCCCTCGATCACCCGCACGCCCAGCGATTCATAGGGCTGCCCGCGGACCGAGCCGCCGCCGCCCGAATAGAACAGGTAGTCGCGCGGGGTTTCCTCGATCTCCGGCCCCCAGATTGACCCCGCCCGCGCCCGGCCAGCCAGCGTGAAGCGGTCATCCGCGCCGAAGCTGCGATAGGCGCGGCCCTCGCCGACAAAGCGCAGGCCCGACCCCGCCTCGTCGTTCAGCCCGGTGAAGGGCGTCGCGGTGCCGGTCAGCCATGTGCCGCGGCGGGCGTTCGTCGGCTCGTCCCGACGGTCCCAGGTGACCGAGGTCGGCAGCGCCAGGACCTCGAAATCCGTGGTGCCGGTGTCGTCGGTCACGCGCGAGCGGCGGTATTCCAGCGTCGTCTGGCCGGTCAGCCGCTCGCTGGGCAGCCAGGTCAGGCCGAAGCCGAAGACGCCCAGGTCGAGGTCATAATCCTCCTCGCGCAGCCGTTCGGCCCGCGTCTCGACCGAGGCGGTGATGTCGGGGGCGATGGTGGCGGGCCGGTCGATCCGCACCCCCAGCCGGTAGTCGCGCCCCGAGGTGCCCGAGCCCAGGTCCTTGGCCTCGGCATCCACCCGCAGCCGTTCCGCGCCCCCCAAGAGGTTGCGGTGCATCCAGTAGCCCGAGACCAGCGCCCCGTCATGGCTGCTGATCTCGAAACCCGCGCCGATGCGGCGGGGGCGCTGTTCCAGCACGGTCAGGTTCACGTCCATGCTGTTGTCGGGGTTCAACGCCTCGGCTTCCTCGAGGTTGATCGAGGAAAAGACGCCGGTGCGGCGCAGGCGGCGGCGCACCTCCTCCAGCGTTTCGGGGTCGAAGCGGTCGCCTTCGGGAAAGCCCGCGATCTTGTAAAGCCGCCGGGTGCTGAGCCGTTCGTTGCCGGTCGCGCGCAACTGGCCGAAGCGGACCAGCGGGCCGGGCGTCAGGGCGATGCGGCTGTCCACGCTGCGGATTTCATGGTCGGCGATGATCTGGGTGGCGGCGACATCGGCCTTGGCATGACCCTGGTCGCGCCAGCCGCTGACCCCGGCGCGGGCGGCCGTGCGCATGTCGGATGTGCGGGCGATTTCTCCGACCCGGTAATCCTCGGGCAGTTCGGTCCCCTGCGCCAAGGGCGCGATGTCGGCGCGTGCATAGCGGAAGGCCTGCCCCGGATCGACGGTCACGACGACCTGGCGGACGATCTGCGGCGCGTCCAGCGGCGCGATGCCCGCGGCCTCGACCCCGTCCAGCCGGATGTCGATGATCGCGTCGTAATAGCCCTCGTCGTAAAGCAGCCCCAGCAGGCGGGAATAATCCGCCCGCGCCGCCGCCAGCACGTCCTGCGCGGTATAGCGTCCCTCGACCAGCGCCCCGGTGATGCGCGAGGTGTTCCGCAACTGCCGTTCCAGATCCTCGTCGCCGGTGGTGACGCGGAATTGCAGGTCCACCGGCGCGTTGGCCACCGGATCGCCGCGCGAGAACAGCCCCGAGAATGGCGAGGAGGCGGCCGATCCGCTGCCGGTCTGCCCCGTCGCCGTGCCGGCCAGCACGCATCCTGCCGCAGTGGCCGCGACAGCCATCATCCACCAATTCGTCATCTGCCTGTCCGCCGCCCGACGTTATCGTTTTGAAACGAGTGTCGCAGGGACCGGGGCTGATTTCCACCCTTCCAGACGATCGCGGCGGTTTTTTCCTGGGGTGATTTGTGCAGCAATATCAGGCTGCAGCCCAGATCATCACGGGCTTGTCAAGCGGCGTTTCGGCGGCTCTGCGGAACTCTGCCGTGACCGTGGCCGTTTTGTCACGACGCAGACGAACTGCCCTGAACATCAAGAAAGACGTGTCCCATGCGCTTTCCCCGTATCGCCCTTGCCGCCGCCATCGCCGCCATTCCGGTTTCCGCCGCGCAATCCGCCATCCTGCCGTCGCCGGCCCTGAACGCGCCCGTCAAGGGCTGGACCGCCGTTGCCGGCCTGTCCGGCCCCGAGGTGGTCGAGCTTGCCCGCACCCTGCCGCTGGAAACCGAAGCCAGCGGCAACATGCCCTGGTGCGATGCCGCGCCGGTCGTCAGCGCCGCTCTCAAGTCCGAGTTCGAGGAAAACCTGATCGCCCGCCGCGCCGACGGCACCCAGCTCTGGGGCTCGGGGCTGATGGGCACTTGGACCGTGCTGCTGGAACGCGCCGACGACACCAACTGCGTGATCGCCTCGGGCATCGGCTATCAGGACGGGGTCGATCCGGGGGCCTTCTACGCCAAGGTGGGCTTGGGCTGAGGCGGGAAACCCCGCGTCACCCTGCAAGCCGCGTTGCCTTTCGGGGCGGTCTGTGACAAGGGCCGCCCTTGTTCCATTCCCCCGCGAGGCCTTCGATGAATCAGGTAGCCCCCCAAGACTATCTCGTGCGCGACATCGGCCTTGCCGAGTTCGGCCGCAAGGAACTGGACATCGCCCAGACCGAGATGCCGGGCCTGATGGCGCTGCGCGAGGAATTCGGCGCGGCCAAGCCCCTGGCGGGCGCGCGGATCGCGGGGTCGCTGCACATGACGGTGCAGACCGCCGTACTGATCGAGACGCTGGTGGCGCTGGGCGCCGAGGTGCGCTGGGCGTCCTGCAACATCTATTCCACCCAGGACCAC
>NZ_JAUNPC010000043.1:3150-22708 GCF_030536915.1 Paracoccus sp. (in: a-proteobacteria) | reverse complement strand
CGATCAGCTCGGCGCCGGTATCCTCGACCACCTCCATGATCCGGGCCTCGGCCTCGGGCTTGTTTTCCCTGGTCACGCGGATGCAATGGAAGGGGATGTCGTGGTTCACCACCACCTTCTGATAGTCCATGTGGTTCGAGATCACCGCCACGATCTCGACCGGCAGCGCACCGATCCGCCAGCGGTAGAGCAGGTCGTTCAGGCAATGCCCGAAGCGCGACACCATCACCACGACCTTCATCTTCTGCGTCTGGTCGTGGAAGCTGTAGGTCATGCCGAAGCGGTCGGCGATTTCCGAGAAGCCCTCGCCCAGCTTGTCCAGCGTCGTCTCCTTTTCCGAGGCGAAGCTGACGCGCATGAAGAACTTGCCCGTCTGCGGGTCGTCGAATTGCGAGCTGTCGGTGATGTGGCAATCGGCCGTCGCCAGATAGCCGGAAATGGCTGCGACGATGCCCTTGGTGGAATCGCAGGTCACCGTCAGGCAGAATTTCGTCATCGAGGCGTCGGCGCCCTTCGCCTGCCGCGGCGCGGGGGCAGGCGTGGTTTTCACCGGCTTGACCCCGGCCTCCGGGGCAGGGCCGCGCAGGGCGCGGGTTTCCGCCACGATCTGGTCCGCTTCCATGATGTCTTCTCCTTTCATGCGCCCATTCCCTCGGGTTCGGGCAGATTGTTGGCGCGGCAGCAGGCGGTGACGGTATTGGCCAGCAGGCAGGCGATGGTCATGGGGCCGACCCCGCCCGGAACCGGGGTGATCGCCCCGGCCACCTGCGCGGCGCTGCCATAGTCCACGTCGCCGACAAGGCGGGTCGCGCCATCCTCCTCGATCCGGTTGATGCCCACGTCGATGACGGTGGCGCCGGGCCTGATCCAGTCGCCGGGGATCATGTTCGGCCGACCCACTGCCGCCACGACGATGTCGGCGCCACGGCACAGTTCGGCCAGGTTCCGCGTCCGGCTGTGGGCGATGGTCACGGTGCAGTTCTCGCGCAGCAGCAGTTGCGCCATCGGCTTGCCGACGATGTTGGACCGCCCCACGACGACCGCATGCAGGCCTGACAGATCGCCCAGCCGGTCCTTCAGCATCATCAGGCAGCCCAGCGGCGTGCAAGGCACCATGGCCTTCTGCCCGCTGCCCAGCAGCCCGACGCTGAGGACATGAAAGCCGTCCACGTCCTTGGCCGGGTCGATCGCGTTGATGACCGCGTCGCTGTCGAGATGGCCGGGCAGCGGAAGCTGCACCAGTATCCCATGCACGGCAGGATCGGCATTCAGCCGCACGACCAGCGCCATCAGCTCATCCTGCGAAATCCCGGCCGGCAGCTTGTGCTCGAAGCTTTCCATCCCGGCGGCGCGGGTCTGGATGCCCTTGTTGCGGACATAGACCTCCGAGGCCGGGTCCTCGCCGACCAGCACCACCGCCAGCCCCGGCACGATCCCGTGCTCTGCCTTTAGGACAGCGACGTGATCCGCGACCCGCGCCCGCAGGCCCGCGGCAAAACTCTTTCCGTCGATGATCGAACCCATTCTCCTCCCCCTCTGACAGCAGGGATGATTGCCCGGTCCGCGCCCCTCGGGGCGCGGATGGTTCCGTTGCGACCGCTGCCGTGTCAGGCGCGGGGACGTTCCTTCTTGGGATCGTAATGCGGGAAGGCCGAGACCCGCGCCGCGATCCGCTTGAGATGGCCGTCGAGCCGCCCCACCTCGACCTCGGTCCCCGGCTCGGCATGGGCCACGTCGACCCGCGCCAGCGCGATCATCTGCCCGTCCCGCGGCACCCGCATGGCCGAGCAGATCTCGCCCACCTGCGCCCGGCCGATGCAGATGCAGTCGCCATGCCCGACCCGTTCCTGCCCGTCGATCACCAGGCCCACGAACTTGCGCGACGGATGCTCTTTCCGACGGACCAGCGCATCGCGCCCGACGAAATCGGCGGTCTTGGACTTGAGCGGCACGGTGAAGCCGATGCCCGCCTCGAAGGGGTCGGTCTGGTCGCTGAAGTCATAGCCCGCGAAGACCAGTCCCGCCTCGATCCGCACCAGGTCCAGCCCGGCCAGGCCCATCGGCTTGATGCCCAGGGGCTGGCCCGCCTCCCAGATCGCGTCGAACACGGCCTCGCCGTCGCGGGGATGGCAGAAGACCTCGTAGCCCAACTCGCCCGTATAGCCGGTGCGGGACACCACGATCGGCACGCCATCAATCCCGCCGATCCGGCCCACGGCAAAGCGGAACCAGCCAAGCTCCTCCAGCGTGGGCTGGTGCGGGGGGGTCCAGATGACCTGCGCCAGCAGTTCGCGCGATTTCGGTCCCTGGACGGCCAGGTTGTGCATCTGGTCGGTGGACGACCGGATCATCACGTTCAGCCCCAGCCGCGCGGCTTCCTCGCGCATCCAGGCGCCGCCCTCGTCGCTGCCGCCGATCCAGCGGAAGTTCTGCTCGCCCAGCCGGAACAGGGTGCCGTCGTCGATCATGCCGCCATGCGGATAGCACATCGCGGAATAGACGACTTGGCCGTGACCCAGCTTGCTGACATCGCGGGTCAGCACCCAGTTCAGCAGCCCCTCGGCATCGGGACCCGTCACCTCGAACTTGCGCAGCGCCGACAGGTCCATCATCACGACGCCCTCGCGGCAGGCCCAGTAGCTTTCCACCGGATCGCAGCCGGGGAAGCTGTTGGGCAGCCAGAAGCCGCGGTATTCTACGAAGTCGCGCGTCATGGCGGCGAATTTCTGGTGGAAGGCGGTTTCGCGCGTCATGATCGGTTCCGAGTCAGGGGTCGGGCGCCAGGCGACGGCGCGCTGGAAACGCTCGGTCGCGGCATAGGTCCGCAGGTGGATGTCGGTCAGGGTCCAGCCGTTCGCGGCGGTGGTGTCGTCCGGGCAGGCCGAGGACACGCAGACGATGTCGGTCAGCGCCCGCAGCATCACGTAATCGCCCGGTCGGGACCACGGCTCGTCGGCATACATGACCCCATGCGCGTCGATGCCGGTGTTGAAGAAGAAGTTGGCCGCCATCCAGCCGCGCCGCGCCGGCACCCCGTATTCTGCCAGCGCCGCGTTGAAGTTGTCGGTGCAGTTGGCGTGGCCCGGATAGCCGATGTCATCATAGTATTTCGCGGCGCAGGCCATGGCGAAGGCGTCATGCCGCCCGCAGGTATCCTGCACGACCTCGATCAGCGGGGTCAGGTCCTGGTCATAGTATTTCGCGTGCAGCCCCGGCGTCGGGTAGGAATGACCCATCAGCGTCCGCGTCGTGGTCACGTCCAGCGGGTTGAAGATGCCGCGATCCACCTTGCGGGCATCGAAGCACTGGAAATCCGTACATTGCCGGCCATCGACATCGATGATCTGCAGGTATTCGCCCGCGCGGACCAGATAGGCCTCGGCGGTCGCGGATTTCACCCGCAGGTCAAGGACGGGGTCGGCCAGCGGATCGGCCAGCGCGAAGCTGCCCGCGTCGCGCGGCTTGGCCCGGTTCACCAGCAGGGTCAGGGGCGTGGCGGTGTCCTGCCGCTCGAAGTCCATCGCCCCGCCCGGCGCGGCGACCACCAGCCAACCCTCGGCCTGCGCGGTGAAGGACGCCCGGTCGCCCGCGGCGGAACGGTCGCCGAAAAGGCCGATGGCACGGGCCTTTCCGATGTCGATCCCGC
Source organism: Paracoccus sp. (in: a-proteobacteria) (assembly GCF_030536915.1). Lineage (GTDB taxonomy): Bacteria > Pseudomonadota > Alphaproteobacteria > Rhodobacterales > Rhodobacteraceae > Paracoccus. The sequence continues at coordinate 19,062 of NZ_JAUNPC010000043.1, read as the reverse complement.
GTGCGGCCATGCCCTTGCGCAGCCGGTCGAGGCCGGGCTGGCCCAAGGCCAGCAGCGCCCGCAGCCCGTCCGCCGGCACGTCGGCCGCGGCCCCCAGGATGCCCGCGTCAAGGCGGCCATCCCGGTGGGCGGCCAGCAGCTCGGCGCGCTGGCCGCCCTCGTCGTTCACGATCTCGATCCGGTCGCCGGCGAGAACCGGCACCATCACGGCGCCCGCCCCCGGAACCGAATAGCGTTCCTGCGCCGGGGCGAGGTTGTAGCCGGCGACCCGGCGCGAGCGCGTGGCCTGCGGCGGACCGGGCCGCAGCAGCCGGTCATAGGGAAGGGACAGCATGTCGGGTCCTCACGCCGGAAGGGACAGAAGGCGGCAGTCCTGATCCATCGCCGCCGGCTGGTCCCGAAGGGGCTTCTCGTCTTGGCGGGGCGCGGAGTCGTTCTGGAGATAGGTCTCCATGCTGTCGTCCAGCGCGTCCTTCCAGGGCGTGTGATGCACGGGCGCCATCGTCCCGGTGATGACCGAGCGGTAGCAGTTGTTGCGGAAGCCCATGATGTCCTCGGCCTTGTGCTTCTTCCATTCGAAGAAGGCCTTGCAGGCGCCATCGACATCAAAGCTGGGATAGTCCGTTTCGGCGATCAGTTCCTTGACGTAGTCGCCCTGGTACTGGATCGCGTATTTCACGTCGTCCGAGGCTTCCTCGCGCGCCTCGCGCTCGGCCACGTCGGCCAGCATCTCCTGCTTGTCCGCGGGAACGGCGATGCGGTTCAGGATGATGTCGCGGACATACCATGCCTGGGCGTCGAACATGTTGAAGGTGAACCACTGGTCCTGCATTCCCAGATAGAACATCTTGGGATTGTGGACATAGACCACCCCTTTCCACAGGTCCGCGGTCGCCAGCCGGTTCTTCGTCTTCAGCCGCAGGTCGTCCGGCAGGAAGGGGAAGTAATGCCGGTAGCCGGTGCAGAGGATGATGGCATCCATGTCCTTGCTGCTGCCGTCGGCGAAATGGGCGGTCTTGCCGTCGATATGCGTGAGCGCCGGCTTTTCCTGCCAGTTCGCCGGCCATTTGAAGCCCATGGGCGCCGAGCGATAGGAACTGGTGACGGATTTCGCGCCGTATTTCCAGCATTGCGAGCCGATGTCCTCGGCCGAATAGGACGCCCCCAGGATCAGCACGTCCTTGCCCGAGAATTCGCAGGCGTCGCGGAAATCATGGGCGTGGACGATCCGGCCCTTGAACTGCTCGAAGCCCGGATATTCCGGCACGTTCGGGCTTGAGAAATGGCCCGAGGCCACGATCACGTTGTCGAACCGCTCCTTGTAGACGCGATCGGCCTTCATGTCGTGGATGGTGATGGTGAAATCATCGGCCTCGGCGTTGTATTCGACCCAGCGGATGACGCTGCTGAACCGGATCCAGTCGCGGACGCCCGCCTTCTTCACCCGGCCCTCGATGTAATCGAACATCACCGCGCGCGGCGGATAAGAGGCGATCTGCTTGCCGAAATGCTCCTCGAACGGATAGTCGGCGAATTCCAGCCCTTCCTTGGGACCGTTGGTCCAGAGATAGCGATACATCGAGCCATGGACCGGCTCGCCATTCTCGTCGACGCCGGTGCGCCAGGTGTAATTCCACAAGCCCCCCCAGTTCGCCTGCTTTTCAAAGCAGACGATTTCCGGGATCTCCGCGCCCTTCTGGGCCGCGGATTGAAAGGCGCGCAGTTGGGCAAGCCCCGAAGGCCCCGCGCCGATGATCGCGATGCGCTTTGTCATGTGGTCCGTTCTCCTCCCCAGGATGGTCCGACCAGTTTTCAAAAGTGGTTCAATAACCCTGAACCAATCAGACCACCCCTTTCCCGATCTGGCAACAGATTTCTTGGCCGCGCGCCCATGCGGCGATTTGCCGCTGTTCTTTAGGGAAATCCGGCTATTGTCGGGCGCATGACCAGGACCAGCCTTGCCCAGAGACTCGCGGTCGGCGCCTCTCTGCCACGTCTTGGGGCGGCGGATCGCGCCCCGGTGCGAATCGGTTTCCTCACCCCGCTTTCCGGCCCCGAAGAGCCTTGGGGCCGCCCCGGACTGGACGGATGCCGCATCTGGATGGACTGGATCAACGAGCGCGGCGGGCTGATGGTGGCCGGCAAGCGGCACCGGGTCGAGATCGTCGCCCGTGACAGCGCGCAAGGCCCCGAACAGACCCTGCAGGCCGCGCGCGACATGGCCGAACGGCTGCATGTCCGGCTGATCCTGACGCTGGGAGGCGACAGCTTCGCGGCCGCGATCCCCTACCTGATGCAGCGCCGGATGCTGGTGGCGACGCTGCTGCCCTCGGACCTGACCCCCGACACGCCCTTCCTGATCGCCCCTGTCGAGGTTCACCCCTTCTTCAACGCGACCGGGGTCGAATGGCTGGCGCGGCAGTTGCCCCCTGCCCGCCGCGTGGCGCTGTGCACCCAGGCCGACAGCCTCGGCCTGCCGTCGCTGGCGGTCTATCGCACCGCCTTCGATGCCGTCGGCTGGTCGCGGATCAGGGAACTGCGCTACGCCCCGCGCGAAGGCGACGCCGATGCGATCGTGGGTGCGATGATGGCCGACGACCCGGACGTGCTCTGCTGGTGCTCATCCACCCCGCCGATGGTCCAGGCGCTGACCGAGGCCGCATGGCGGCGCGGCTTCGGGGGGCGGATCCTGTCCTGCGTGGCCGATGGCTATCCGCGCCTGATCGGGCGCACATCGCCGGACTTCATGGAGGGCTACACCTTCCAGTTCCCCGATTTCGACGACCCGATGCTGGCCGACGTCCCCTTCTTCTTCCGCCAGCCTCATGCCTTCTTCGAGGCCTACAATGCCCGCTTTCGGGGGGAATGGGGCGCGGTCAGTTGGGAATACGCCTCGATCCTCGATCTCTGGCACGGGGCCGTGGAACTGGCGGATACGGTCGAGCCGGCTTCGATCCTGGCCGCCATGAAGCGCGCGCGCCAGGTGCCCCACACCTTCGGTCCTGCCCGCTGGACCGGGCACAAGCTGTTCGGCACCGACAACGCCCTGATCGGCAACTGGCCTGTGGTGTCGATCCGGGACGGACGCGCCCGCATCCAGGAATTCGGCTCGGTGCTGGACTGGCTGGATCGCCACGGCGAGGCGCTGGCCCGGCAACTTGACGGACTGGGCCAGTCCTGGCACCAGCGCCTGCGCCGTCCCGTCAGCCGTCCTGAAGCAGCAGCTTCTGATCCTCGATCAGCCCCAGCTTCATGAATTCGCAGGCCTGCTCGATGTCGCGGGCGGCAATGGCGTTGAACAGCGAGTTGTAGCCGCGCTGGTAGGCGGCGATCCGCTCGGGCGTCAGGTGGCGGCGGTACATGGCGGCGCGGAAGGACTGCCGCCGGGCGTCCAGCACCAGGCTGTAGCAGGCGATCAGCAGCGGGTTGCCGGTGCCCGCGGCGATCTGGCGGTGGAATTCCTCCTCCAGCCGGACAAAGGCCATGGCGTCCACCTGCACGGCCTCCATCTGCGACAGGGTCTCGCCCAGGGCCTCGATCTGGCGGGGGGACATGCTGATGACGGCCAGGCGGACCATCTCGGGTTCCATGATCCCGCGCATCACCTGCAACTGCAGCGGACCTGTTTCCGCAGCGACCGCCGAGGCGGATTCCTTGGCGCCCTCGGGATCGAAGGTCACGAAGGACCCCGATCCCGCCCGCCGGCGGATCAGGCCCGCGGCCTCGACCTGGTCCAGCGCCTCGCGCACGGTGTTGCGCGCCACGCCCAAGTCCTGCGCCAGCTGGCGTTCCGAAGGCAGCCGCTCCTCCAGCCCGTATTCCTGCGACACGATCCGCATGGTCAGCGTGTCGACGACATACTGGACCGTTTCTCCCAGCGCCGGGGGGGTCCGGCGGACCGCGGGGATTACATGACTGGAGGACATCGCCTGAGGATTCCCGTGGTACCGAACCATGCCGAGCGAGCCGGACGGCTCATCCCCTAGTTACGCGTTCAGGATCGCGATCTCAAAGGGAAGACTGCCGGATGAAGGCGGCTTTCCCCGAAGCGCCCGTCCCTGCCGTTCCGGCATGACGGGGCGCAGCCTTTCAGGATCTCACGGGGGATCGTCCGCCTGCCGGCCGGTTTCGAAAGCGACCGCTCGCCTGGTTCCTGCCGGCCTGGCCGATCCTGCTGGCGGCCATCACTTGCATGCCCGGCATCGCGCTGCGGCACCGCATCCTGCCCGAGAGACTGTGGTAAAGAAGGAGGGGCGCTCAGTAAGCGATCCGCGCGGTCGCCCGCAATTCGTCGGCGGTGGCGGTGCCGAGGCCGAAGAACTCCAGATAGGCGGGGATCATCTCGAACAGCATGTCGGTGCCGACCTGCCAGCGGCATCCCCGCGCCGCCGCAGCCCGCAGGAAGGGCGTCATCTCGGAACTCAGCACAACCTCGCCCACGAAGGCCCCAAGGTCGATGCGGTCCACGTCCATCGGCAAGGGGTCGCCCGGACGCATCCCGAGCGGGGTCGCGTTCACCACGATGTCGAAGCCCGCCGGATCGCCGTGGCCGAGGTTCAGCCGCAGCGCGGGGTAATGCTGCGAAAGCCGCGCGGCCAGACCCTCCATCCCTGCCGTGTTCGGGTCCTGCAGCGCCAGTTCCGCCACGCCCGCCCGCGCCAGCGAGGCGGCGATCGCGCTGCCCACCCCGCCGCAGCCGACGACCAGCGCCCGGCGGCCCGCGATGGGCTGGCCCTTGCGCAGCACACCGCGGACAAAGCCCTCGCCGTCGAACTGGTCGGCGGTGAGCCGTCCGTCGGGTTCGGCGCGGATGGCATTGGTGGCCCCGGCGATGGCGGCAGTGGGGGTGACGTGATCCACAAGGCCCATCGTCCTGACCTTGTGCGGCATCGTCACCAGCGCGCCGCGGATGTTGGACAGGCGGAAGACCAGCGGCAGGAAGGCCGGGTAGTCATCCGCCCTCACCCCCATCGGCACCACCACCGCGTCGATGCCGCGGGCGGCGAACCACGGGTTGTAGATCATCGGCGCCTTGAAGCTCTCGGTCGGATAACCGAGATGCGCCACCAGCGCGGTCCGCCCCGAAATCAGGGGCATGGTCGGAAGGGCCGCGTCCATCAGTGATGCGCCAGGATTTCGCCCAGGAAGGCGCGGGTGCGGTCGTGGCGGGGGTTGCGGAAGAAGGCCACGGGCTCATCCTCCTCGATGATCCGGCCCTCGGACATGAAGATCACCCGGTCGGCGACCTGCCGGGCAAAGCCCATCTCATGCGTGACGCAGATCATGGTCATGCCGTCGTTCGCAAGCCCGATCATGGTGTCCAGCACCTCCTTGACCATCTCGGGGTCAAGGGCGCTTGTCGGCTCGTCGAACAGCATCGCGACCGGCTCCATGCAGAGCGCGCGGGCGATGGCCACACGCTGCTGCTGGCCGCCGGACAGTTGCGCCGGATACTTCCCCGCCTGATCCCCGATGCGGACGCGGTCGAGATAGCGGCGGGCGGTCGCCTCGGCCTCGGCGCGGCCGACCTTGCGGACGCGGATCGGCGCCAGCATGCAGTTTTCCAGAACCGTCATGTGCGGGAACAGGTTGAACTGCTGGAAGACCATGCCGACCTCGCGCCGGACCCGGTCGATGGCCTGCGGGTTGTCGGTCAGTTCCGTGCCGTCCACCACGATGCGGCCCGAATGGATCGGCTCAAGGTGATTGATGCAGCGGATCAGCGTGGACTTGCCCGACCCCGAGGGACCGCAGAGCACGATCTTCTCGCCCCGCCGCACGGCAAGGTTGACGTCCTGCAGGGCGTGGAAGTCGCCGTAGTATTTCTCCACCCGCTCCATGCGGATCAGGATGTCGTCCGGCATGGCGTCACGCCCCGGTCAGCGAGGCCACGCGCCGCAGGCCGAGGCGGTAGCCTTCCGTCCCGCAGCCGACGATCACCCCGTTCGCGCGCAGGCTGACATAGGAATGGTGCCGGAAGCTTTCGCGCTGGTGGACGTTCGAGACATGCACCTCGATCACCGGCCCCTCGAAGGCATTGAGCGCGTCGAGGATCGCGACCGAGGTATGGGTGAAGGCGCCGGGGTTGATGACGATGCCCGCCGCCCCGTCCCGCGCCTGGTGGATCCAGTCGATGATCTGCCCCTCGTGGTTGGACTGCAGGAAGCGGATCTCGACGCCCAGTTCCGCCGCCAGTGCCGCGCAGTCGCGTTCCACATCGGCCAGCGTCTCGTGGCCGTAGATCTCGGGCTGGCGCTTGCCCAGCAGGTTCAGGTTGGGTCCGTTCAGGATGAAGATCGTGCGGGGCATGTCGTCCTCAAGGGCACAGGCCCGGCGCCGGGGCGCCGGGCAAGGGGGTCACTGGCTGACGGTATAGGGAACGCCGTCCATTTCGGCCGGGAACTCGGGCGGGGAAAGCTGCATCCACTTGTCATAGGTCGCCTTGTAGGCATCCGAGGCCATGTGGCTTTCGAGGAAGCCGTTGAGCGCCTCGTTCCAGTCGGCCTCGCCCAGCCGGCTGCCGGCGCCGTTGTACAGCGCGGTCAGCGGCATCTTGTTCTCGTAGACGCCCGGACGCGCGGCTTCCAGCCGCTGGATGTAGATCTGGTTGCCGCCGACCGCATCCACCTGCCCCGACAGCAGCGCCTGGATGGTCGCCGCGTCATCGTCGAAGCGCAGGATGTTGGCCTGCGGCGCCTCGGCGGTCAGGGCGGTGTCCTGCGCCGCGGCCCGGGGGACGCCGATGCGCTTGCCGGCGAGGTCCTCGGCCGTGCCGGCGGCCATCTCTTTCGGGGCCACGACCGACAACTGGTTGGCGGCATAGGGGCGCGAATACTGGATCGACTGGGCGCGTTCCGGCGTCATCCCCATGGTGGCGAACAGCACGTCCACCTTGTCGGTGGTCAGCGCCGGGATGCGGTTCGCGACCTGCAGCGGCACGAACTCGGCCTCGACCCCAAGGTATTCGGCAAAGGCGCGGCCCATGTCGGCGTCGAAGCCGTCGGCCTGCCCGCCCGAGTTGATGCAGCCCCAGGGGCAGTTGTCGCCCTGGATGCCGACGCGGATCGTGCCCGAGGCCTTGGCCTCCTCGACCGTGCGCGCCTGTGCGGCCAGCGGCAGGGCAAGCGCGGCAAGCAGCGCGGCGCCGGAAAGCAGTCTTGGAATCATTGGTTCTTCCTCCCGTTTGTTATATCTCAGCGCGCAGTTGCGGCCGCGAGCCGTCGTTCCATCCGCCGGCCCCACATCGACAGGGGCCAGCACAGCGCGAAATAGACCAGCCCCACGATGCCGAACACCAGCAAGGGGCGGAAGGTCTGGTTGGACACGATCTGACCCGCGCGCGTCAGTTCGATGAAGCCCACGATGGCCGCCAGCGACGTGCCTTTCAGCAGTTGCACCAGAAAGCCGATGGTCGCGGGCAGGGACAGCCGCAAGGCCTGCGGCAGGATCACGTCGCGCATCAGCGAGCCGTAGCCGAGGCCCAGCGCATGGGCGGCCTCGGCCTGCCCCCTTGGCACGGCCTGGATCGCGCCGCGCCAGATCTCGCCCAGGAAGGCCGAGGCGTGCGCCGTCAGCGCCACCGCCACGGCGCCCCATGCGGGCGGGCTGAAGCCCAGAAGCGGCAGGCCGAAGTAGACCACGAAAAGCTGCATCAGCAGCGGCGTGCCCTGAAAGATGGCGATCCAGCCTGCCGCCAGCGCCGACAGCCACTGCACCCGGGACACCCGCGCCAGCGCCACGAGAAAGCCGAAAAGGATGCCGCCGGTGAAGCCGATGGCGGTCAGCGCCAGCGTCCACATCAATCCGCGGGCAAGGAAGGCAAGCTCTTGCGGTCCGATCATCGGCTTGCCCTTTCAGCGCGTCGGCCAGGCAAAGGCGCGGTGGCCGATGGCGGCGAACATCAGCATCATCAGCCACGAGACGCCGAGGTAGATCGCGGTGACGGTGAAATAGACCTCGAAGGTGCGGAAGGTGTCGCCGTCGATCCGCTGCGCCACGGATGTCAGCTCAAAGGCCGAGATCGAGGTGGCGATGGACGTTGTCAGCGTCAGCATGATGAACTGGCTGACGAGCGACGGATAGACCGAGCGCATCGCGGGCCTGAGGATGATGAAGCGGAAGACCTCGGACCGGGGCAGGCCCAGCGCCAGCCCGGCCTCGGTCTGGCCCTGCGGGATCGCCTCGACCCCGCCGCGGATGATCTCGATGGCATATGCGCCGCCGTTCAGGCCCAGCGCCACGATGGCGGTCGCGGTCGGGTTCAGCCGGATGCCCGCCAGAGGCAGGGCGAAGAAGATGAAGAAGATCTGCACGAGGAAAGGCGTATTGCGGATCACCTCGACGAAGACGCGGACGATGGCGTGGCCGATCCGGCTGCGGCTGCGCAGGACCGCAACGCCCCCGATGCCGATCGCCAGCGCCACCGCCATCCCCGCCAGCGCAAGCCAGATCGTGCCCAGCGTGCCCCAGGCCAGTTGCGGCCAGCGTTCCAGCACCACCCCGAAGTCGAGCTGCACCATCGGCGTTCTTTCTTCCCCGCGCCTTCCCTGCCGGCCACATATGCGCGAGGCAGGGGCGCAAGGTCAAAGACATTGCTTTACGCAATTTGCCATGGGGAGGGCCGCGGACGATGCGGGCATCCTGCCACCGAAGCGCCGCGTCCGCCCTGCAGGCGAGCCATTGCCGCCAGCAGAATGGTCTTCCCCGAGATCCGGCAGGGGCTAACGGCCCTCATTCTCCTGCCCCCGGCCCTGCAACCGCTCGATCCGGTCGAACAGGGGCGCGAGCCGGCCGCGCTGGTAGGTCAGCCCCTCGTAGACCGCATAGGCCTGCCGCGCCCAGGCCAGATAAACCTGCGGCCGGCCCGTCCGGGCGGCGATCCAGGCCATCCGGTGCGATCCCCTGCTGACCGCCGCGCGGGTGCGATAGACGAGCTTCCGGCGCCAGCCGATCCCCTCGGCCGAAGGCGCCACGCGCTTGACCGGCCGGATGCCGCGCTTGGCCCAGGTCAGGCGATAGGCCAGACCCTCGCGCCGCTGCCGGAAGCCCGCAGCCTGGGTGTCGGCCACGAAATCGGCATCGACCGGCTTCAGGTCCAGCCGCCCCTCGGCGCGGCCCTCGTCGATCAGGCGCTGGATCAGGGGCGCACGGACCACCACCACGTTGGTCCCCCGCCCGTCCGAGGAATAGGGTTCCACCCAGGCATCCCCGAAGCTGACATCGGCCGTCTCGGCCACCACGTCGTCGCAGAAGTTGCAGGCCGAGTTCTGGAAATACCCAGCGCCCCAGTCGCCATCGGCGAGGTGGAACCACTCGTTCTGGACGGTGCTGCCGTCATCCAGCGTCAGATGCGCGGTATACCAGTTCGCGGGCCGGTTCGCGTCCTTCAGCCGGTATTCCACGGCGCGCACCCGGTTATGGTCCACGCCCAACTGCCACGCAAAGCTCTGCACGAAGCGCGCGCTTTTCATGTGGCCGCAGAACAGGCCGAGGAAATGCGTGATCCGTTCCGCCATAACCGCGTCCTGCGCGCGGGCCAGATGCACCGCCTTGATGAAACAGGGAATGCCCACCACGGCATAGCGCCCCGGCGTGGCGCGGACCTGGTCCAGCACCTCGGCCAGGTGGATCGGGTGATAGCGGGACCGGGCGCCGGCGAGCAGTTCTTCCTCGGACCGGCTGATGCGATAGCCGAAGAAGGGCTCGCCCGGCTTTCCCGGATGGACGTGCAGCACGCCGTCGATCTCGCCCCGCCGCATCAGTTCGGCCACGACCCAGCTGACCATGCCGCCGGAACTGCCCCGCTCGCGGAAGTGCGGTTCCGCCACCGCGCCGACATGGCAGGAGGTGTAGCGGCCAAGGCGGGCGTCGTGCTGCGGCGCCTCGGGGAAGCGGGCGGCGGCGATCCGGTCCTCGTTCGCGGCCTCGGGCGAGAAGGGGCAGAGCTTGGCGAACTCCTCGCTGCGCCGGTGGGTGGCGGGGCCGATGGGCTTCAACTGGCCGTAGTCGTCCCACGTCATGGTGGCCTCGACCCCAGACACGCATGCGCCGCAGCCGATGCAGAGGCCCGAGCGGACGATCTGCGCGGGGCTGAGCGGGCGGTTCATGCCCGCCCCGCCAGCGCCGCGTCGAGCCATTCCGAGGACTGCGCCTGCAGGTGGGCGATGCGCGTCTGGACCGCTCGCGAGATCGGCTCGGCCAGCAGCGTGCCGACGTCGGCAGGGTCGCGGTCCTCGAAGGTCAGGTGGCGCTCGGCCCCCAGCAGCGCGGTCAGGTCGCGGACCTTGGTCCAGCGGTAGTCGGACGGCGCGCAGACCAGCGGCTTGCGGTTCACCAAGGCAAAGCAGCAGCCGTGGAAATAGGTCGTGGCCACCGCCTCGGCCCCTGCCACCAGCGCCGCGAACTCCTGCGGTCCGGCGTCGAGCCGCTGCTCGTCGGCCCAATCGTTGCGGTAGCCGACGCTGATCGTCCGCAGGCCCCTTTGACGCGCCGCTTCGCTGACTCGAGTCGCGAACCAGTCGGGGATGTGGTGGCCGTAGACCAGCAGATAGGGCGGCTCATCAGCGGCTTCGACACGGGGCGGGTTCAGCAGCACCGGGTCCAGCACCATTGCGGGTGCGGCGCCAGTCGCCCCGGCCACCAGTCCGAAGCTGTTGTCGTCGCGGACCGAGATCGCGTCCAGATCGCGCAGGCGTTCCGCCCATTGCGGCTCGATGAAGTCCGCCGCGTAGTTCCCGAAGCTCGCGGCATAGGTCACGGTGCGAGGTGCCGCGATCCCCTCGCCCCAGAAAGCGGGCTTCCCGCCATACCAGGGGTGCGAGAGGTTCAGCACCTCGTCGCTGCCGATCACGGCCAGATCGACCGGCGGCATCGTCTCGGGGACGTCCAGATCGAAGGGCGCCGACAGGGGCAGCGCCTTGAAGGCGTCGAGGAACTTCCGCAGCTTGCGCCCGTATTGCACCACGTCGGCGCGGGACGACCGCTGCGGCGTCAGCGGCTGGAAGGCATAGCGCCACTCGCGCGAGGTGACCTCGCAGGACTGGTGGTCCAGCAGCACGGCCTCATGGCCGCGCGCGGCGATGGCCTCGACCAGGCAGCGGGCCTGCCAGTAGCTGCCGTAGTTGATGCAGCGGTGAAAGGTCAGGACGCCGACCCGCATCTCAGCGCCCGTAGATCCGGTCGATCACCCGCGCGACCGTCACCAGATGCCGCGCCTCGTCATCGTAACCAGCGCCTGACGCCAGCCGGGTCAGCCAGTCCACCGCCGCGCGCCCGCCCCATTCGTCGGGCGGCTCGGAGAGGGATTCCGCGCGGATATGGTGGTGCCGCTCGGCTCTCAGGTCGTAGAAGGAGCCGCCCACGTTGCGCAGGCTCGCGCCCCCTTCGGTCCCGTAGAACTCGGCCGCGATCACTGCCTCGCACCCTGCCTGCAACCCCCAGGAACAGGCGAGCCGCACCACGGTTCCCCCCGCAAGGTCCAGCGTGGCGACGGCGTAATCCTCGACCTGCACCGAGGGGTCAGACAGCGGCGCACCTTTGGCGTAAAGGCGGCTTTCGACGCGCTCGACCTCGGGCCAGCCCAGCGACCATAGCGCAAGGTCGATCAGGTGGACGCCCAGATCCACGACGCAGCCACCGCCCGAAAGCTTCGGGTCGTAGAACCACGGCTTGTTCGGCCCCCAAGCGTTGTGGAAGGTCACGTCCACGCCGAAGACATGGCCCAGCGCGTCCGCCTGAAGCAGCGGCCGGATCGCGCCCATGGCGGCGGTCTGGCGATAGGACAGGTCCACGCCCAGCAGCCGGTCGGCGTGGCGGGCGGCCTCGACCACCTCGGCGACCTCCCGCCCTGTGCGGCCCAGCGGCTTCTGGCAGAAGACGGCCTTGCCCGCGTTCAGCGCGGCGATGGACTGCTCGGCATGGGCTGCGCTGGGAGTGGCGATCACCACCGCGTCGATGTCTTCGCGCAGAAGGGTGTCGAGGCCATCGATCCGCTTTGCACCGGGGGCAATCGCCAGCGCCTCGGCGGCACCGCTGTCGTCCGGCTCGGCCACGGCCACGATCTCGGCCAGCCCGGTTGCGGCCAGCGCCGCCATCCGGTGCCGCCCGATCCAGCCGGTGCCGAGAAAGCCAAGGCGCGGCCTCACGGCGCCACCCGCTTCGGTGCCGTGTTTTCGCGGAATGCTGCATCGGCCCAGAACCACCCACTCTGATGCAAGGTCGAGGATAGCGACCACGACTCCAAAGAACGGATCACAGCGCCACCCAGGCCTTGACGAAAGCGCCCGGCTTGTCGCGGGTCGCGGCCAGCGCCTCGCCCAGATCATCCAGCGCGTAGGTCCCGGTCAGCAGCGGCGACAGGTCCAGCTTGCCCGAGGACAGCGCATCCACCGCCGCCCGCAGGCCCGCCACGCGCACGCCCGCGTCACGTTCATGGGCGCTTGCGATGTCGATGCCCTTCCAGTTCCACATCTGCATGTTGACCTGCCGCGGCCCGTCCTGATGGTATCCTGCGATCACCAGACGCCCGCCCTCGGCCACCAGTTCCCCCGCAAGGTCCAGCGGCCACTGCTTGCCCACGCATTCGATCACCCGCTCGGCCATGCGGCCATCGGTCAGGCGGCGAACGTCCCCGATGATGCGCCAGTGATCGTCCATGGGGATCGTCTCGGCAGCGCCCATCCGGCGGGCCAGTTCCAAAGTCTCGACCCGGCGCGATACGGCGATCACCCGCGCCCCCGCGTCACTCGCCAGCCGCGTCAGGATCGCGCCGAGGAATCCGATGCCGACGATCACCACCGTCTGGCCGGGGCGCACGTCGGACCGCGCGAAGATGTTCATGGCGCAGGCCACGGGTTCCCCCGGAACCGGCATCCCGTCCAGGCCGCGGGGCAGTGGCACCACCATGTCGGCCCGCGCCACATCATATTCCGCATAGGACCGTTCCGTCAGCGCCGTCACGCGCTGGCGCAGCGTCAGCCCCACGATCCCCTCGCCCAAGGCGGCAATCCGCCCCCAGCCCTCGTGCCCCATGCCGCCCGCAGCGCCGGGCCATGTGGACCAGGGCTGGCCTTCCCACGGTTCCACGTTGGACGCGCAGACGCCGCAGCCCTCGAGCCGGATCAGCACCTCGCCGGGTCCGGGTTGGGGCACCGGCACCTCGGCCACGGAAAACCGCTGCGGTCCCTCAAGGACCGCGGCGCGCATCGTCTGGGTCATCTGTCGTCTCCCGGAACCAAGCCGCCGCGCGGCCCCTTGTCCATGGCATTGCAGGCGAGGCTGTCATGAACCGCGAAGACCCCGTTCCCCCGCACGAGGGCATGAAAGAGCAACTGACCAGCAACATCGCCCGGCTGGTCGCCCGACGCCGGCAGGAGGACGCCAAGGCCTCGGCAAGCGAGCGGATCGCGGAATGGATCACGAAGGTCGCAGGCTCGATGGTCTTCATCCTGCTGCATCTCGCCTTCTATGGCGGCGCGCTGCTGATCCTGACGGATCTGATTCCCGTTCCCGTCCCGTTGGGCGAGGGGCTGGGGCTGGTCGGCTCCTTCGCCTCGGTCGAGGCGATCTTCCTGTCGCTGTTCGTGCTGATGAACCAGCGGCGCGAGGAACTGCGCGCCGACGCCCGCGCCGATTTCACCCTGCATGTCAGCCTGCTGACCGAGGACGAGCTGACCAAGCTGGCCGCTGTCATCCACCGCATAGCCGAGAAGCTGGATGTCCCGATCGACGAGGAGGCCGCCGAGGAGGTCGAGAAGAACGTCGATCCCGAGCAGGTGCTTGACGCGCTGGAGGACATCGAGGGGGACGGCGGCGCCCCCGGCCATCCCGCCCGTCACGACGGGGATGCGGGCGCGCCGTCCGCGATGAAGGCCTCGACCGCCTCATAGGCCTCGTCGTCGGTCATCTGGCGGGGCGGGTGCTTGCAGAACCAGGCGGCGGGGGCGAGGACCGGCCCGGCAAGGCCGCGGTCGCGGGCGATGGCGGCGCAGCGGATCATGTCGATGGCGACCCCGGCTGAGTTCGGGCTGTCCTCGACCGACAGCCGCAGTTCAAGGTTCATGGGGACGCCGCCGAACAGCTCGCCCTCCATCCGCAGGAAGCAGACCTTGTTGTCATTCTGCCAGGCGACATAGTCGGAGGGGCCGACATGGATGTTCTCGTCCGCGATGCGGGTGGCGGCGACGGACTGCACAGCCTCGGTCTTCGAGATCTTCTTGCTTTCCAGCCGCTTGCGGTTGGCCATGTTCAGGAAGTCGGTGTTGCCGCCGGTGTTCAGCTGGTAGGTCCGGCAGAGCTTGACGCCCCGCTTGTGGAACAGGTCCGTCAGCACGCGATGCACGATGGTCGCGCCAAGCTGCGCCTTGATGTCGTCGCCGATGACCGGCACGCCCGCGGCGCGGAACCGCTCGGCCCAGGCGGGGTCCGAGGCGATGAAGACGGGGATGTTGTTGACGAAGGCCACGCCCGCTTCCAGCGCGCATTCGGCATAGAACTCGGTCGCTTTCTGGCTGCCCACGGGCAGGTAGTTCAGCAGCACGTCCACCCGCGCCTCGCGCAGCGCCGCCACCACCTCGTCGCGCGAGGGTTCCGCGGCGTCCGAGGTCACGAAGGTCCGCGCCTCGGGGTGGTCGGCCATGTGCTCGGCCACGCCGTCCAGCACCCGGCCCATCCGCACCACCGCGCCCGTATCCGGCACCTCGGGCGCAAAGACGGCGGTGCAGTTCGGGGGGACGAAGATCGCCTGTGCCACGTCGCGGCCGACCTTGCGGGCGTCGATGTCCCAGGCGGCGGTCACGCGGATGTCGTCCGGGCGATAGCCGCCGAGATTGTGGTGCATCAGCCCCGAGGCATCGTTGCGGCCCCCATAGTAGGCCAGCCCCTGCACCAGCGAACTGGCGCAGTTGCCGACCCCGATGATGGCGATGTTGATCGGCATGTGGGCGTCTTTCATGCGGGGGGCCTTCAGGTCAGGGCCGGCTGAAGCGCGGCCGGCGTCGCCTCAACACGGGCGGGCGCATATCGTTCGATCATCGCGGCGCAGAAATCGGCGAATTGCTGCGGGTCGTGCGGAGGGCTGGTGTGATGGGCGCCGGGGCCGAGATGCTCGGGCGTGAAGCAGAAGGTGACGGTGGTGTCGAAATCGGCCAGCGCTTCCATCTGCCGGTCGAACCAGCCCAGCGCGTCGGGGCGGAAGCTGTCGGCCCAGCTGAGGCCCGTGCGGAGGTGCTTGACGCCCAGCCGCTTCATCCAGGCGACCGCATCGTCAAGGCGCGGGTCCTGGTAGTGGAACCACTGCATCAGCCCCATGTCGGCGGCGTGAGGGGCATAGGCGTCCAGCCCCGGCTTGGGCGTGCCGTCCGCGCGGATCAGGCCCATGTAGAAATGGCGGTAATACGACGACCCTTCCGCCTCGCGGTGGCGGGTGGTCGCGCCCCATTCCTGCGGCAGGTCGAACAGCGAATACCAGAAGATGCGCGGCACGCGGCCGACCAGCAGCTCGGCGGTCTTCTGGACGCCGAAGACCTGCACTTCTTCCGCCCCGAACGATCCGACGCCCACTTCCGTCACCCAGACGGGCTTGTCCGTGACGGCCTCGATCTCGGCCACCTTGGCGGGCCATTCGTGGATCGACCACAGGTTCCAGTCCAGCGGGAAGCCGTGGACCGCGACCACGTCCACGTGGTCCAGCGCCCCGTGGCCCTGCATCCGCTGCACCCACAGCGGGTCGATGGGCGACATGCCGCCGAGGACGCGGGTGATAGCCGGGTTCACATCCTTCATCGCCTGCCCCGCCAGCGTCACGCATTGGCCGAAGCGCGACCAGTCCGGGTCGAGTTCAGGATCCCAATGGGACTTGTTGTTCGGCTCGTTCCAGATCATCGCGGCTTCGATCATCGCGCGGCGTCTCCTTGG
>NZ_JAUNPC010000043.1:0-3050 GCF_030536915.1 Paracoccus sp. (in: a-proteobacteria) | reverse complement strand
TGGGCGTCGTCCGAGAAGTCGTAATCCTCGGCAGGCTCGGCCACCGTGTCGGGACCGCGCGTCAGCGTCTGGAACAGCATCATGTCGCCCGCGACATGCTCGCGGATCAGGTCCAGCGCCAGCAGCGGGTGGCGCAGGTGGTAGAGAACCCCCATGAAGATCACGAGGTCGAAGCGTTCGCCCAAGCGCGCCACGTCATAGACGCCCATCTGGCGGAACTCGACGCCGTCTGCGTCCAGCAGTTCGGCCGCCAGCCGCGCCTGCGCCAGATAGCGGGCGTCGCTGTCGATCCCAAGGACGCGCGAGGCGCCCCGGCGGCGCATCTCGAAGCTGTAGAAACCGGCGTTGCAACCGATGTCGAGCACGGTCTTGCCGGTCAGGTCCTCGGGCACGAGATGGGCGAAGCGGGCGAACTTTTCGGCGGGGTAATCGCCTAGAAAATGTTGTGGGGCGGTGCGGACACCGTTCAGGTCGAGGTTCTGGAACCAGGGGCCAAGCGCCTCGATTCTCTCTGCGATCTGCGTTGCGTTCATGAACCGTTCCGTCAGGCAGTGCCGTTAACGGCTATGACATGCCCCGTCCCTTGTCCATGCGCCATCAGCCAGCTGACCGAGGCCGGGGCGATCTCGAACCGCAGCAGGTTGTCGAGGGAAAGCCCCAGCACCTGCGCGACCACCCCCCGGATCACGTCGCAATGGCTGACGCAGAGGACCGGCCCGCCGCCCTGCCCCGCAAGGTGGTCGATGTGGTGCATGGCGCGGGCGACCGCCGCGGCCATCGTCTCTCCGCCCGGCGTGGGTGCCGTCCCGCGCGCGGCGTTCCAACGGTCCCAGGCGGGTTCGCCGTCCAGATCGGAGAAGCGTCGGCCCGACCAGCCGCCGAAGTCGATCTCGTCGAGGTCGGGGGCAAGGACGGGCACTAGGTTCAGCCCCGCGCCCAGGATGTCTGCCGTCTCGACCGTCCGCCGCCGCGGGCTGGTGGTGATCGCCGTGACGCCGCGCCCCGCAAGCCGCCGCGCAAGGGCCGCCGTTTCCTCGCGGCCCGCGGCGTTCAGCGCCACGTCGCGGGTCCGCCCGCTCAGCCATGTGCCCAGGTCGTCATGCGATCCGTGGCGGACCAGTCCGATCAGAACGCCCATGCCAATCCCCCGCTGTGCCGGAAAAACCATGTCAAGCAACAAAGATGAAGAAGAAGATGGAACCCTTGTCGCATGAAGGCTTTTACATCACGACATTGAGACTGCTTCAATTTCCAAGAAACAGACGGGGACAAGTTGGAAAAGGTTCTGATCACGGGAGGCGCGGGCTTCATCGGCCGCTTCGTCGCGGACGAACTTCTGCGCCGCGGCCACCAGGTCCGGGTGCTGGACGCGCTGATCCCCCAGGTGCACGGCGAGGGCGCGGGCCGCCCCGAGACGCTGAACAGCGAGGCCGAGTTCATCCACGGCGACGTCCGCGACGGGGCTTCCGTAGCCCGCGCGCTGAAGGGCGTGGACAGCGTGATCCACCTTGCCGCCGAGGTCGGCGTGGGACAGTCGATGTACGAGGTCGAGCGCTACACCTCGACCAACGACGTCGGCACCGCCGTCCTGTTCGAGAAGCTGATCGACAACCCCGTACGCCGGGTCGTCACCGCGTCTTCGATGTCGATCTATGGCGAGGGGCTTTACCGGGACGCCGACGGCGCGATGGTCGAGGACGCCGAGCGCGAGGGCATCCGCGACGGGTTGAAGCAGTGGGACCCGACCGACGCGCAGGGCCGCCCGCTGGTGCCGGTCGCCACGCCGGAATGGAAGCGCCCGAACCTCGCATCCATCTATGCGCTGAACAAGTTCGTGCAGGAGCGCACGACCCACATCATGTCAGCCCCCTACGGGATCGAGGGCGTGTGCCTGCGCCTCTTCAACGTGTTCGGCCCGGGGCAGGCCCTGTCGAACCCCTATACGGGCGTTCTGGCGATCTTCGCCTCGCGCTATCTGAACGGCCAGGCGCCGATGATCTTCGAGGATGGCGAGCAGCGCCGCGACTTCGTCCATGTCTCGGACGTGGCCCGTGCCTTCGCCGAGGCGCTGTCGCTGCCCCAGGCGGCGGGCGGCACCTTCAACATCGGCTCCGGCAATGACCGTTCCGTGACCGAGGTCGCGCAGGAACTGGGCCGTGCCATGGGCCGCAACGACCTGGAGCCCCTGATCGTCGGAAAGGCGCGGATCGGCGACATCCGGCATTGCTTCTGTGACACCACGCTTGCCGCCGAAAAGCTGGGCTTCCGGGCCGATACCGACTTCCGCGAGGGGCTGGCCGAACTCGCCGAATGGGTCGCCAGCCAGACCGCCGTGGACAATGTCGAGAAGATGCGGGCGGAACTCGACAAGCGCGGGCTGGTGGCATGACGCGGACCGACGCATCCGCCGATTCCCGCCCGGTGCTGGTCACGGGGGGCGCGGGCTTCATCGGCTCGAACCTCGCCGACCGGCTGGCCGCGGACGGCCACCAGGTCATCGTCTATGACGCGATGAGCCGCCCCGGCGTGGAACGCAACCTCGCTTGGCTGCAGTCCCGCCACGGCGACCGCATCGAGCACATCCAGGCCGACATCCGCGACGGCGCCCGCATGGCGGCGGCGGCGCGAGAGGCGAAGGTGGTCTTCCACCTCGCCGCGCAGGTCGCCGTGACCACCAGCATGGTGGAACCCATTGAGGACATGACGATCAACCTGATCGGCACGGTGAACCTGCTGGAAGCCCTACGCGCCAAGAACGATGGCACGCCGCTGATCTTCGCGTCCACCAACAAGGTTTATGGCGACCTCGCCGACCTCGACTTCGCGCTGGAAGGCGAGGCATACCAGCCCACTGACCGGGACGTGCGCGCCCACGGCATCGGCGAGGCCCGCCCCCTGGATTTCCACACGCCCTATGGCTGTTCCAAGGGCGCGGCGGACCAGTATGTGCTGGACTATGCCCGCAGCTACGGGGTGCCCACCTGCGTTCTGCGGATGTCCTGCATCTACGGCCAGCGCCAGATGGGGACCGAGGACCAGGGCTGGGTCGC
>NZ_JAUNPC010000147.1 GCF_030536915.1 Paracoccus sp. (in: a-proteobacteria) | reverse complement strand
CTATCCCACCCGGAACGTGACCCTCGTGGTGCCCTATTCGGCGGGCGGGCCGACCGACACCGTGGCGCGCCTGGTGGCCGAGCCGATGTCGCGGGCCTTGGGCCAGCAGATCATCATCGAGAACATCGGCGGCGCCAGCGGCACCATCGGCGCGGGCCAGGTCGCGCGGGCCGATGCCGACGGCTACACGCTGATGCTGCACACCTCGGCCCAGGCCACGAACGACCTGTTCTACAGCAAGCTGGCTTACGGCTCGCGCGAGGCGTTCCAGCCCCTGGGCGTCGTCAGCCACACGCCGATGACGCTGGTGGGCCGCAAGGACCTGCCGCCCGAGACGGCGGCCGAGGCGCTCGACTTCATCCGCACCAACGGCGAGGAGGTGGCCTTCGGCAACGCGGGTGTCGGCGGGCCGTCCTATCTTTGCGGGCTGCTGCTGGAAAACCGGCTTGAGACGCCGATGATCATGGTGCCCTATGGCGGCACCGGCCCGGCGCTGACCGACCTTCTGGGCGGCCAGATCGACATGATCTGCGAACAGGCGACCAACACGATCAGCCATATCCGCGGCGGCGCGGTCAAGGCCTATGCCACGACCAGCGCCGAGCGGCTGCCCTCGCTGCCCGACCTGCCGACGCTGGCCGAATCGGGGCTGGAAGGCTTCGAGACGACGGTCTGGCTGGGGCTTTACGGTCCCGCCGAGATGCCGCAGCCGGTGATCGACACCGTGGTCGCGGCCCTGCAGGAGGCGCTGCAGGACCCGCTGGTGACCGAGCGCTTCGCCGAGCTTGCCACCACCCCGGCAACGGCGGAGGAAGCGACGCCCGAAGGCCTGCAGGCCACGCAGGAGGCCGAGGTCGCCAAGTGGCAGGACCTCATCGCCGCAAGCGGGATCAAGGTGGACTGAGACCGGGGCTTTGCCCTGACGGCAGGCCGCGGGCCTGACATCCCTGCATTTGACACCCCGGCCCCGCAGGGCCGGGGTCCGGTCGTATTCCCCCTGCCGGTCCCGATGCCGCCTCTTGCAAGTGTCTCGGGACCGGGCGCGGGCCGAGGCGTTCAAGGCGGGCATCCCCCGCGCGGCGGCCCTTGGGCAAGTCTCTCGGGGCAGCCGAAGCGCATCCGAAACAGCGCGCCCGGCAGGCCGGTCCCGGTGCGATGAGATCACATCCTTTCCCGCTTTCGACGGCCCGGCCCCTGACGGACAATCGGGGCGCTTGGCCGCCTGATGCCTGACCGGCACGGGATCGCGGGCTGCAGGCTCACCCAGCCTCGAAGCCCGGCGGTCCTGCAGGGGTGATGCCCGCCGTCCCGCTCACTTTCCCCGCTGCAGGAAGAATCGGACCATCTCGGCCGAGGCGTCGGGGCCTGCGGGGTCGGTGTAGCTGCCCTCGGGGCGGCCGCCCGACCAGGCGTGGCCCGCGCCCTCGATCCGCCAGGATTCGACCAGGGGCGTGCCGTCCGCGGCCTCGACGATCTCGCGGCTGTAGCTGCGCCCGCCGTCGGACCGGCCCGCCTCGCGCCGGGCGGTGCCGCGCAGGGCGGGACCTGCGGCGGCGACCAGCGCCTCGGCGTTCGAGGGGTGGACCGTGGCATCGGCCATGCCGTGAAAGACGATCAGGCGCACCGCGCCCTCGGTCCTGCGCGGCGCCCGCCCGCCCTGCCCGCGCATCGCCCCGAAGGCCGAGGGCATGTCATGGGCGATCCCGTGCGGCAGGCCGGAATGGATGCCGACCGCGGCGAAGACGCCCGGATGGGTCGCGGCCAGCGTGGCGGCCATCGCCCCCCCGGCGGACAGGCCCGCCGCGAAGACGGCGTCCGCGGGAACCGCGAACTCGGCCGCGACCGCCTGGGCCATCGCCGCCAGCAGCGCGGCCTCGCCGGACCCCGCGCGCTGGTCCTCGGGGCGGAACCAGTTCCAGCAGCCCTGCGCGTTATGGGCGCGGGACTGGTGGGGATAGACGACGATCAGCCCGTGGCGCTCGGCCTGGGCGTTCATGCCGGTGCCGCAGGCGAAGTCGTCGGGGTTCTGGGTGCAGCCGTGCAGCATCAGCACCAGACCTTTCGGCCCGCCATCGCGGTCCGAGGGCACGAACAGGCGGTAGTCGCGCGTCCCGTGGTCCGAGGCGAAGCTGCGCGTCTCGTAGCGCGCGCCCTCGGGGACAGGGGGCTGGGCCGCCGTGCGGGCCATGCCGGGCAGGCCCTGCGGCAGCCCGTTCAGCCCTTGCGGCACCATGCAGCCGAGGTTGTCCAGCATCCGCTGCAGATCGCCCTGCTGCATGTGCGGAGCCTTGAGGCCGCTCAGGCCCGAGAGGCCGGGCGCGGGCTGGCGCGGCGGATGCACCTCGACCACCTCGGCGTCCTCGATCTCGGGCAGGGGCTTGCGCGGCATGGCTGCAGCCGCGCCTGTCGCCACGGTGTCCGCCTGCGGCGCCCCGCCCCCTGCCAGCGCCGCCTGAATGATCCGGGTGGCTTCGGCGGGGTTGCCGGCGCGTGTCTGTTCAAGCGCCCGGCTCATCGCCGTCGCGAATTGGCTGTCCATGTCTAATTTTCCTCGCGGGCCTCGGCCCTTCAGGTGATGCGGTCCTTCAGGGCCGCCTTGATCGCAGGCGGGGCCTGCAGCGCGCCCAGCACGGTCAGCGAGCCGATGGCTGCGCGGGCGAGTTCCGGGTCGATGTCGGGCGCGATCCGCGCCAGCCCCACCACCTTGATGTGCAGCGTCTCGCCGCGGGCCACCGCCGCCTCAAGCTCGGCGCGGGTGACGTCGCGCAGGCCCATCTCCAGCGTGTGGCGTTCGATGGATCGGCTGACGGCATCCGCCTCGGCGGTCAACTGGTTGCGGATGGCCGTGCGGATGAAGTCGCTGCGGTTGCCGTAGAAGCCTTCCTGCACCAGCAGGTCGATCCGGCCCAGGTCCACATGGCCCAGGTTGATGGTGATCTTCTCGTTGTCGAGCGGTTTGGGGAGTTTCTGATTCATCTTCTTGCCATCCATGTGGATGGTATATGGAGGATCATACCCCTGACGCAAGGGGGAACGGACGCTTTTCGGCAACCGGCGAAATGGCCGGGCCGCCCGCGGGGGGGGGTAGGCTGCGGGCCCGGTGTGGTGTGGGCCGCGGGCCGGGGGCGGTCCCGTTACAGGATGAAGTCGCCCGCCGTCAGGGCGCGGATCCCGGTCAGCTCGATCTCGAACTCGGCCTGGGTGTCGTTGTCGGTGCTGCCCTGGATGATGGTGTTGCCGTTCTGCTGGAAGAACCGCAGCCCGCCGTTGGCATTGCCGCCCGTGAAGTTGCCCCCGCCGATGAAGGTGAAGGCCTGGTCGCCGTTGTTGCCGCCCCCGGTGCGGGCGTCGATGGCCGAAAGGTCGATCACCTCGCCCGCCACGTTCAGCTCGAAGTCGCGGATCACGTCCCGCGCCGCCGCGCCCAGGCCGCTGTCCGCCGCCGAGATGAACACGAAGCGGTCGGCCCCCGCGCCGCCCGCCAGCACGTCCCGGCCGCCGCCGCCGTTCAGGACATCGTTGCCGACATCCCCCAGCAGCATGTCGTTGCCCGTCAGGCCGTTCAGCGTGTCGTTGCCGGCAAAGCCCAGCAGCAGGTCGGCGACGTTGTTGGCGCCGTTCAGGGGCTGGTTGGCCGCCGTGCCCTGCCGCAGGGTCATCACCGTGCCGCCGAAGCTGAGTTCCTCGACGTTGGACAGCGTGTCGGCCCCGTCGGTGCCGGAAATCGCCGTCACGACGATGCTTGTCCCGTTCAGGGCAAAGCCGTAGTTCGTGGCCGCCCCGCCGAACAGCGCCCGGTCCGTCCCCGCGCCGCCGTCAAGCGCGTCATTGCCC
>NZ_JAUNPC010000146.1 GCF_030536915.1 Paracoccus sp. (in: a-proteobacteria) | reverse complement strand
GACAGCGGGGGAAATCCCGATTCGCATCGTGGCGACCCACCAGGAATCCGACCCCCGCACACTGGAACAGAGCTTTCGCCTGACCTATGGGAAGGCGGCCCAGCCTTACGCGCATTCCCGCGTGCTGTTCACCGACCACTGCTTTCCGGTCTGCTCGCCCGAATATCTGGAGCGCCATCCCGAGGCCCGCGACCCCGCCGCGCTGGCACGCCTGCCGCTGATCGACATCGACTGGGGCTTTGCCTATTCGGCGGTGCCACGATGGGGCGACTGGTTCGCCGCCGAGGGCGTCTCTCCAGGCCCGGTCCGCCCTGTCGCCGTCCATTCGCTGTCCGGCCTTGCGCTGGAGGCGGCGGCAGCAGGGCAGGGGGCGGTTCTGGCGCAGGCTTCGTTTGTCGCCTCGGACCTGCAATCGGGCCGGCTGCTGCGGCTTTCGGACAGAAGGCTGCAAATGCCCGATCCTTACGTGATCTGCTGGGGTCCGATGACCCTGGGCCGGCTGCCCGCACGCAAGTTCCTGGACTGGATGATGCTTGAAACCAAGGCCCTGCGGGGTGAAAATGTTAAGGCCAGCTAAACAATCAGGCGCTTCTTCTGCGCTGTTGCGGCGTGGTTTTGGCTATACATAAGCAGCAACTCAGCCACGAAAGGGTGCCGCCGTGTTTCTGAAGAACGCCTGGTATGTCGCCGCCTGGAGCCACGAGATCGACGCCAGCCTCAAGCAGGTCGTCGTCCTGGGCGAAAAGATCTGCGTCTTCCGCAACAGTCAGGGCGAGGTGATCGCGCTGGAGGACGCCTGCCCCCATCGCAAGCTGCCGCTGTCCAAGGGCCGCATCAAGGGCGACAACGTGGAATGCGGCTATCACGGACTGACCTTCGACTGCGCGGGGCAATGTGTCTGGGCGCCCGGCGGGGGCCGCATTCCTTCCGCCGCCAAGGTCCGCCCCTATCCGATCCACGAAAAATACGGCCTGGTCTGGATCTGGATGGGCAACGCGGCCATCGCCGACGCCGATGACATCATCGACATCCCGAATTTCGACAGCCCCGACTGGGGCATCAACTCGGGCGACGCGATGGAGCTGGCCTGCAACTACCTGCTGATGTGCGACAACCTCCTGGACCCCACCCACGTCGCCTGGGTCCATGAGGGCAGCTTCGCCCAGGCCGCGACCAAGGACACGCCGCTGAAGGTGACGCGCACGGACAATGGCGTCATTGTCCACCGCTGGATGATGAACGTCGAGCCCGCCCCCTTCTACAAGAAGATCGTCGAGTTCGAGGGCAACTGCGACCGCCTGCAGCATTACGAGGTGCGCTATCCGGCGCACGCGCTGATCCGCGCGGTCTTCACCCCCGCGGGCACCGGCGGGCCGGACGGCACGCTGGACGAGCGGACCTTCGTCATGGACAGCTACAACTTCATGACCCCCGTGAACGAGCGCGAGACGCGCTATTACTGGTTCCAGCTGCGCAACGTCCGCCCGCAGGACGCCGAATTGTCGAAGATGATGGCCCACGACGTCCGCAACGCCTTTTCCGAGGACAAGGCCGTGCTGGAGGAAGTCCAGGTCGGCATGACCCACAAGACCTCGCCCCATATCGACCTGTCGATCGACGCGGGCCAGCTGCGCTTCCGCCGCCAGCTCGAGGCGATGATCGCCGAAGAGCAGATGGTCGATGAAAAGATGAGAGCCTGACGATGGCCGAGGCCTTCCGCCGTTTCCGGGTGGTCCGCAAGGTGCCGGAAAGCAGCGTTATCACCTCGTTCCACCTGGCGCCCGCCGACGGCGGGCCGCTGTGGGAGGCGCGGCCGGGGCAATACCTGACCCTGCGCGTCCCGGCCGAGGGCGGCCCGGTGCTGCGGACCTATTCGCTGTCCTGCGCGGTGGATGCGCCCGACTGCCACCGCATCACCGTCAAGCGCGAGTCGCTGGGTTCCGTCTGGCTGCACGACCGCGTGGCGGAAGGCGACGAGATCGAGATCGCCGCCCCCCGCGGCGCCTTCCACCTGGACGAGGACAGCACCCGCCCGGTCCTGCTGCTGGCGGGCGGGGTGGGGGTGACGCCGCTGCTGTCGATGCTGCACCGGCTGGCGGCGACCGACCGGCGCGCCTTCTTCGTCCACGCCTCCGAGAACGGCGTGGTCCATGCGATGCGGGACGAGGTCGCGGCGCTGGCGGCGGCTTCCGAAGGGCGCATCACGGTGCGCCACGTCTATCGCGCCCCCACGGACGCGGATCGCGCCGCCGGCCGGTTCGACGCCGAGGGCGTGGTGGACCGGGCCTTGCTGCAATCGCTGCTGCCGCTGGACGACTATCAGGTCTATCTGTGCGGGCCGACGCCCTTCATGGTGGCGATGTGGCGGCTGCTGACGGGCCTGGGCATCGCGCCCGAGCGCATCGCCTATGAGTTCTTCGGCAAGGGCGGCTCGCTGGCGGCTCTGGCGGCCGAACCCGAGGCGCCGCGCGTCAGGCCCGCCACCCATGTCCCCGCCCATGCGCCGAGATCGCTGGCGAGGCTGGAGTTCCTGACCGACCCCGACGCCCGCGCCGTTCCCGAAGCCCCGCCGCGCCTGTCCTCGGCCCCGCAGGCTGCCGTCCCAGCCGCAGCAGTCGAGGGCGATCAGGTGGTCTTTGCCCGCGCGGGTGTCACCGCCGCATGGGACGCCGCCGCGGGGTCCATCCTCGAACTGGCCGAGGCCGCAGGGCTGACCCCCGAGTTCAGTTGCCGCGAGGGGATCTGCAACACCTGCCGCTGCACGATCCGCGAGGGCGCGGTGGAATACACCAGCGAACCCCTGGACCCGCCGCCCGCAGGACAGGTGCTGATCTGCTGTTCGCGCCCCGTGGGCCGGGTGGTGCTGGAAATCTGAGAAGGGAGCCGGGCCGATCCGTCAGCCCGGCATCCGTTCGACCGCCGCCGCGTCCAGTTCGGGCCCGACGGTGAACAGGTGGTCCCCCGGCCGGACCAGCGCGTTGCGCCGCGCGACCAGGATCACGCCCGCGACCGGGGCGGCCAGTTCCTGCGGCGGCAGGTCCAGGTCGAAAAGGTCGCGCAGGATCGCCAGCGGCTGTCCTTCCGCGACCCGGTCCCCCAAGGCGACCAGCGGCTCGGCCAGCGCCTGGCGCATCACCGTCACATGGCCACTGCCCGCGCCCAGATCGGCAAAGCGCGTCGGCGGCGCTGTTCCGGCGCCCAGCCTGCGCGCGACCTCGGCGCCGATCACGCCCTGGGCTGCCAGCAGCCGTAGAACCCCTTGCCAGCCCGCCTCCAGCGAGGCGCGCGACACCCGCCCCCCGCCCCCGAGTTCACAGGAAAACATGGCGCAACCGGCCGCCTGGGCGGCGGAATCGAGATCCCCTCCGGTGTTGCCGGGCGGGACCACGACCGTCCAGGGCAGGCCGAAGGTCTCGGCCAGCGTCCGGTTGCGGCGGTCCGTCTGCGCGTCGCCGGTCAGCGTCAGATAGGCGCAGTCGATGTAATCGGCGTTCGTTCCCCCCGAATGGAGGTCGATCACCAGCCCCGCGCGCGGCATCAGATGGGCGGTGACGAAGCCCGCCAGCGCCCGCGTCGGTCCCGCCCCCGTCGCGCCCGGAAAGGAACGGTTCATGTTGCCCTGGTCCAGCGGTGAAACCCGCCGCGCGGCCAGGACCGCCGGCATGTTCAGCGCAGGCATCAGGATCAGGCCGCCGGAGACATCGGCGAGTTCCAGCATCTCGAACAGGCGCCGGGCGATGATCTGCCCCTCGTATTCGTCGCCATGGTTGCCGCCCGTGATCAGCGCGACGGGGCCGGCACCGCCACGGATCACGCCCAGGGGGCTGCGGATCGCGGAATAATCCCGGTCGTTATCGGAATGGTCCAGTTCCACCCAGCCCCAGGACTTGCCCGGCGCGTCCAG
>NZ_JAUNPC010000145.1 GCF_030536915.1 Paracoccus sp. (in: a-proteobacteria) | reverse complement strand
ATGTAGCGGTCCAGACCGAGGAAGTGCCCGCCCATCTTCAGCACGCTCAACGGAACTGCCTGCACAAGGCCGATCCAGAACCGGCGCCGCATGTCGATCAGTTCGAGATCGGGCTCCGCCTCTAGGCTGACCAGAACCGGCTCCAATGCCATGCCGCAGATCGGGCACGACCCCGGCGCGACCTGCCGAATATTGGGGTGCATAGGGGCAGGTGTAGATCGTTCCTTCGAGCGCCGACTCGGCTGCTGCAACCGCCACCGCCGGATCGAGATAACGCTCCGGCTCGGCCAGGAACTTCGCGCGGCAACCCGCTGGACAGAAGTGCCAGGGTCGGCCGGCGTGCTCGGCCCAATGCTGCGTCGTATGGCGGGCGACCCTCATGCCGCAGACCGGGTCCTTGACAATAGCCCCGCGCATCAGCGCGGGGACTCGTGGCTTGAGCTGTCGCTCAGCTTCGGGCGGGGGCGGTCGCTGACCCGGTAGCCGCTCGTCCCTTGCGGCTGGGGCCCGGCCGGTATCTTGCCGGCACCCGCAGCAGCCGCATGCCGTTGGCGATCACGATCAGCACCGAGAGCTGGTGCACGAGCATCCCGCCGGCCATGTGGACATGCCCGCTGAAGACGCCGGCAAGCAGCCCGGCCACCGTCAGAAGCGCGATCACGAGGTTCTGGCGCATGTTGCCCAGCGTCGCGCGCGAGATCGCCATCGCCTCCGGGATCTTGCCCAGGTCGTCCTTCAGGAGCGCGATGTCGGCGGTCTCGATGGCCACGTCGCTGCCCGCCGCGCCCATGGCGATGCTGGTGTCGGCGGCCGCCAGCGCCGGGGCGTCGTTGATGCCGTCGCCGACCATGGCGACATGGGCGCCGTCGGCCTTCATCTGGCGGATCAGCTCCAGCTTGTCCTCGGGCATCAGCCCGGCATGGACCTCGTCGATGCCGACCTCGCGGGCGATGGCTTCGGCCGCGCCGTGCTGGTCGCCGGTCAGCATCGCGACGCGCTTGATGCCGATGTCGCGCAGCCGGGCGATGGCTTCGCGGGCGCCCTCGCGGGCCATGTCGGACATGCCCAGCAGCCCGATCAGCCGCCCGTCCGCCGCCACCAGGATCGGTGTCTGCCCGGCCGAGAGCAGCCGATCCAGCCCGGCCTCGCCATCCGCGCCCAGGGGGATGCCGAGCTTCTCCATCAGGCGGCGGTTGCCGGCGGCGACCTCGCGCCCGTCGATGCGCGCGCTGATGCCCATGCCGGCGTGCTCGTCCAGCGTCTCGGGCGTGGGCAGCGGCCCCTGCTTGCGACCGGCCTCGACGATGGGGCGGCCGAGCGGGTGGTCCGAGCCGGCCTCGGCGGTCGCGGCAAGCCGCAGCAACTTGTCTTCCGTGCCGTCCAGCGCGATCACGCTTGCCAGACGCGGCTTGCCTTCGGTCAGCGTCCCGGTCTTGTCGAGCGCGATCGTGTCGATCCGGCCCGCGCTTTCCAGGTGCTGGCCGCCCTTGATCAGGATGCCGCTGCGCGCGGCCCGGCCGATCCCGGCGACGATGGACACGGGCGTCGAGATCACCAGCGCTCCGGGGCAGCCGACCACCAGCAGCGTCAGCGCCAGCCGGATGTCCTGCGTGAAGGCGAACGCCACGACTGCGAGCCCGATGATCGCAGGCGTATACCATTGCGCGAAGCGCTCGATCATCCGCTGGCTGGGGGCTTTCTCCTCCTGCGCCTCCTCGACGCGCTGGATGATGCGGGCGAGCGTGGTGTCGGCGCCGACATTGGTGGCGCGAATGCGCAGCAACCCGTTCTCGGCGATGGTCCCGGCATGGACGCGCGAACCCGGCGCCTTCTCGGCGGGCATCGGCTCGCCGGTGATGGCGGCCTCGCTGACTGCGGCGGTGCCCTCGGTCACTTCGCCGTCCACCGGGATGCGCTGGCCGGCCTTGACCAGCACGGTTTCACCCAACTGAACCGTGTGGGCCGGGATCTCGATGGGTTCGCCCTCGCGCAGCACCGTCGCGGTGGCGGGTGCGGCGTCGAGCAGTTCCTTCAGCGCGCCGCGGGTCTGGCCCATGGTCCGCATCTCCAGCCAGGCACCGAGCATGAAGAGGAAGGTGACGGCGGCCGCCTCCCAGTATTCGCCGATCACCAGCGCACCCGCGGCGGCGATCGTGACCAGCAGCTCGATGCTCAGATGCCTGACCTTCAGCGCGCGCCAGGCCCGAACAGCGATGTCCGAGCCGGCCAACAGCGCCGCGGCCACCATCAGCCCGGACCACAGGTCGATCATGCCGAAGCCGTAACGCGCGATCAGCCCGGCCGCGATCAGCATGCCGCTGCCGGCGGTCAGCCACAGGCGCCGCCGCGCCGGGTGCGCGAAGGCGGCCTTCATGTTTGCAGATAGTCGTTCCATCTCATTCATCCTTCTCATCCAGACAGCAGACCGCCGCGCCGAGCTATGGCGCGGCGGGGGTCGGGATGCGGTCAGAAGGCCGAGGGGCGCGCCTCGTAGCCGGTGCCGCGGATCGCCTGCACCAGCGCATCGACGTCCGACTGCGCGGGGTCGTGCTCGACCTCGATCCTGCCGGTGTTGAAGCGGACTTCGGCTTTTTCGACGCCGGGCAGACCACGCAGGGCCTTCTCGATCTTAGGCACGCAGGACGGGCAGGACAGTTCGTCACTGCGAAGAACGGTTTTCTGGGTCATGGTCGTTTCCTTTCGACATTCGGCGGGGCTCGTCCCTACCTTCAGCCAATGACCTATGACTTCCGTCCGAGGTTGCGATTGGGGAAACCCGAAAGCTGCGCTTGCAGCAACGCACAGCCGTCGCCTTGGCCATTGCTTCCACCGCCAGCTATGTTGCACGCCACGGCGGAGCGATCCGCCAAATCCGAAAGGCGGCATTGCATGGATGCACGGATCGACAACTGGGACGACCTGCGGCTGTTTCTCGCGGTGGCGCGCGCAGGCACGCTGTCGGGGGCCGCGCGGGAGATCGGCGTGAACCATTCGACCGTCTTCCGCCGCATCGGCGCGTTTGAGGAAGCCCTTGGCGTGCGCCTCTTCGACCGGCTGCCGAACGGCTACGCCCTGACCGCGGCGGGCGAGGCGATGCAGGAGAGCGCCCTGAGGGTCGAGGAAGAGATCGCGGCCCTCGACCGCCGGGTTACGGGACAGGATCTGCGCCTGAGCGGGGTGGTGCGGATCACCACCGTGGACATGCTGGCGCAGGGCCTGCTGCCGCGGCACCTGCTGGCCTTCCGCCGCGCCTATCCGGGCATCGAGATCGAACTGACCGTCGGCAACGCCACCCTGAACCTGACCCGGCGCGAGGCCGACGTGGCGCTGCGGGTCGGCAATCAGCCGCCGGAGACGCTCTTCGGCCGCCGCGCGGGACGGCTGGCCTTCGCCGTGTATGGCGCCCCCGAGGCAGCCGAGACCAGGGAGCCGCTGGCCGAGCAGCCATGGATCGGCTTTAACGCCGAACACGCACCGCTCGTGCGCGCCTTCGCCGAGTTCCTGCCCAATGCGCGTCCCGCCTTCCGCGTCAACTCGGTGGCGGCCGCCATCGCCGCGGCCAAGGCCGGCCTCGGCCTCGCCACCCTGCCGTGCGGGATTGCGGACCTCGATCCCGGGTTGACGCGGGTCGCGCCGCTGCCCGAGAGCTTCACGCTCGACCTTTGGCTGCTGACCCACGAGGACCTGCGCCGGACCGCGCGCATCCGCGCCTTCCTCGACTTCATGGCCGAGGCGCTGGCGCAGGAGGCGCCGCTGCTCGAGGGCGCCGCCTGAAGCGGGGCGTGAGCGACCGCGATGTGTCTGAGCGTTCCGACCTGAGCAGGGTTCCCCTGGTTATCCCGAGCGGACAGAAATCGCAGCGGCATGCCCGCGCCGCGAAGGAAGCTCGTGAATCGGAGCATGGCCGGG
>NZ_JAUNPC010000042.1 GCF_030536915.1 Paracoccus sp. (in: a-proteobacteria) | reverse complement strand
ACCGACAGCGCCGCGCCCGAGGGCAGCGTCTGCGGCATGAAGCCGAGGGTCTGCGCCCGATCGCCTGTCGACAGCGCCGCAAGGTCGCGGCCCCCGAACATCACCCGGCCCCGCACCGGCAGAAGCCCCGCGATTCCCTTCAGCAGCGTCGATTTCCCCGCGGCGTTGGGTCCGGCCAGCACCGCGATCTCGCCCGGCATCAGGGGCGGCAGGTCCAGCCCTTCGACCACACGGCGGCGGCCGTAGGACACCGTCAACCCCTCGATCCGCAGGCCCTTCACCGCCCGCGTCCCCGCAGGATCAGCGAGAAGAAGATCGGCAGCCCGATCAGCGAGGTCACAAGCCCCACCGGCAGCAGCACGCTGGGCACCACGGTCTTGGACAGCAGCGAGGCCAGCGACATGACCACCGCCCCGGTCAGCAGGCTGCCGGGCAGAAAGAAGCGATGGTCCTCTCCCAGCAGCATCCGGGCGATATGCGGCCCGGCAAGGCCCACGAAGCCGATCACGCCCACCATCGACACGGCGGATGCCGCCAGCAGGCTGACCCGCAAGAGCGACCAGCGCCGCAGCCGGACGACATCCACGCCGAAGCTGCGCGCCTGTTCTTCGCCCAGCCGCAGGGCGGTCAACTGCCACGCCGCCTTCAGCGAAAAGGGCGCGGTCACGGCCAGAACCACGGCCAGCACGGTGACACCGGGCCAGCTTGCCGCCGCAAGGCTGCCCATGGTCCAGAACACCAACTGCTGCAAGGCGTCGGCCGAGGCCACGAACTGCAGCAGCGACAGGAAGGCCCCCGCCGTGAAGTTCAACGCGATGCCGCAGAGGATCAGCACCTCGGGGCCACCTCCCCTGAGCCGCCCCATCAGTTGCAGCAGCGCAAGCGCACCTAAGGCAAAGAGGAAGGCGTTGGCCGACACGCTCCAGACCGCCGGCAGTCCGGGCAGGCTCAGGCCCAGCACGATGGCCGTCGCCGCCCCCAATGCAGCCGAGGCCGACACGCCCAAGGTGAACGGCTCGGCCAGCGGGTTTTCCAGCACGGTCTGCATCTCGGCCCCGGCCAGCGCCAGCGCCGCGCCGACCAGCAGCGCCATGATGGCGACCGGCAGGCGGACCTGCCAGACGATGACCTCGGCGGACCGCGCGACCTCGCCCCAGCCCGTCAGCGCCTCAAGCGTGTCCGCCAGCGGCAGCCCGGCGGGGCCGGTCATCAGGTCCGCCACGACCGCCAGCAGGGCGACGGCCAGCATCCCCGCGACCAGCAAGACGCGGCGGCGGTTGAGCGCGTGATAGCGGTGAAGGCTGTCCGTCTGCATCAGGGCTGCGGCGCGACCCACCAGGTGCCGGGCACGGTCACGGGCGAAAAGCGGGCGTCGATCTCGGCCAGCGTGGCGGCAGGGTCCACGTCCGCGAAAAGGTCGGGGTGGAAGGTCCGGGCGAGGTACTCGATCAGGGCGATGTGGCTGGGCGTGTCGTTGAACAGGTGCCAGACGCCCGCCGCGCGGCCTTCCTCGACCGCCCGCAGCGCGGAAAAGCCCGGCGCCGAGACCAGCCCGGCAAAGCTGTCCCGCGCGGCATCCTCGGGGACGCCGGTCCCCAGCACCAGCCCCCCGCGCGAGGCCATGTGCGCGCCGCCGGTGGCGATGTAGAAATCCGGGTCCGAGCCGATCAGGAACTCGAGACTCACGTTGCCCAGCACGCCCTGCACCGCCTCGGCGCCGATGTTCCGTCCGCCCGCCGTCTCGATGAACTGGGCGAAGACTCCCTGTCCTACGGTGGAACAGCAGCCCTGCGGCGCGGCGTGGACATGGAAGAAGACACCCGGGCGCTGGATCGAAGGGTCGGCCAGCCGCTCGCGGATGCGGGACAGGCGGCTTTCGTAGAACTGCGCGAACTCCTCGGCTTTCACTTCGCCCCCGGTCAGCGCGCCCAGTATCCGCAGCGACGGGATCGAGTTCTCCAGTGGCTGCGAGAAGAAATCGACATAGGCCACGGGGATGCCCGCGGCCTCGACCTGCGCGCGCGCGCGTTCCATGCCGGGATCGCCTGCGTCCATCAGCGACAGGACCAGCAGGTCGGGGTCCAGCGCGATGATGCTTTCGACGGAAATGTCGCGGTTGCCCGACCCCACGGGGCGGACCCGGTCGATAGCCGGGAAACGCTCGCGCCAGGTGGCCAGCGTCGGCTCGTCCAGCGCCTTGTCCTGCCGCCAGCCGACGACCTTCGAGACGGGATCGTCGTGCAGAAGCCCCAGCACGGCCATGTGCCGCCCCTCGCCTAAAACGATGTGCCGGGCGGGCGCGTCCAGCGTCACCTCGCGCCCGAGGATGTCGGTCGCCGTCACCTCGGCCCAGACGGGCGCGGCGATCAGGCTGGCCAGCAGGGCCATGGCGCGGAACAGGACGGGCATCGCGGACCTCCTTCGGTGTGCCCCGGGGATGCAGGGCGTCCTGAAACGGGTGCGGGCGGAGGTCCCCATCGCCCCCCGCCCCGTTTGCTGTCAAGCCGCCCGGCCTCACCGGGCCTTGGGCGCGATCTTCCAGATGCGGTCGCCTTCCTCGTCGTTCTCACCGCGCGACTTGTTCACCGCCCAGACATTGCCCTTGCCGTCGGCGCGCAACTGGTTCGGATAGGTGCCCGCGTCGATGTTGGCCACCACCTCGCCATCGGTGCCCACGACCGTGATTGTGCCCGCGCCCCGGTTGGCGACGAAGGCCATGCGGCTGACCGGCTCGAAGGCCACGTTCAGCGCGCCAGCGCCGGTGTCCACGTCATGCAGGATCTCGCCGGTCTCGGCCTTGACGATCAGCAGGTTGTCCGTGTCCTGCGCGGCGACGAAGGCCAGCCCGTCCTGCGGGTCATAGGCCACGCCCGAGGCGCGCACCGTGCCCGGCAGCGGATGCACCCTGACCTCGCCCGAGTCGAGATCGACCACGGCCAGCTCGTCCGTGGTCATCGAGACCGTCACCAGCGTCCCGCTGTCGGGATCGACGTCCAGCGACATGACCGAGAAATCCTCGCCCCGCCGGGCCGACCGGATCACGATGGGTTCGAGCTTTTCCAGCGTCCCGCTGTCGAAGACCTCAATGTTGCCGGTCATGGTGGCCGAGGCATAGACGCGGTCGCGCGCCTCGTCCACGACCACGTCGCGGGCGTGGTTCACCGTCCCCGGCTTGAACTGCCTGACCAGCGACAGGTCATCCTGCCTGTAGACGGCGACGGTGTCCTGGCGGGTGTTGGTCACCCAGACATGGCCGTTCTCGTCATCCACGGCCACGCCATAGGTCGCGAACAGCGCCGGGCGGGTGTCGTTCGCGTCCTGCCCCGCGGCAGGCGGCACGGCGCGCGTGGGCATCGGCGCCTCGGGCGGGGTCGCCTGCGCCTCGATCTCCAGGGTTTCGGGGTCGATCCGCACCAGCGCTGAATCCCGCACTGGCGGGCGGCCCACCGCCGAGGTCACATAGACCGCGTCCGAAGCAGGCGACCAGATCACCTGATAAAGCCCGCGCGTGACCCTGGCGTCCCTGATGTCGAAGTTCTCGGCGCCCGAGACCGGCACCTCGGGCGAGACCTTCAGCGTCACGACCTCGGCCGCGGCGGGGTTCTCGGCGATGACGACGACCGGGTGCAGGCCGGTCGCGGCTTCCGCGTCCACCGTCAGGTCGAAGCTGAACCTGCCCTCGGGATCGACGGTGATCGGCTGGTCGTTCAGCGCGGTCGTGCCGCGCATCAGGGTGACCTGCTGCCTCGGCACCAGCCCGTTCCCCTCGATCCGCGCCGTGCCGCCCTTCAGCAGCGGGCCTCCCGCCTCGGCCGGCCCGGCACGCAGGTTGCCGGTGAATCCGTCGGCGGGCAGGGTGAAGACGCTTTCCGCCAGCACCGGCCCGGCAGCCAGCGCCAGCGCAAGCGCCGAGGTGCCGCAGAGGGTGCGGATGAAGCGGATGGGGCCGGTTGCCATGACGATCTCCGTGGTTGATCCGAAATGGCTGAACCGGCACACCGATCTGGCTGGATGCGGCGCATGAGTATAATCCTGAGCGACACTGTCAACCAAATCTGCTGCGGGGCGAGGATGGAGAAGATCACGGGTGCGGGGGCGACGGGCCGCGTGGGGCCGGACCATGCGCGGGCCGAGGCGCGGCTGGCGATCTTCGAGACCGGGCATGCCACGCACGCGCTGTCGCAGAAGACCGTGGCGGCAGGACCGGGACACCGGCTGTTCATCGCCGCGCCGCGCGGGACGGCCCCCGCCGCGGGCTGGCCGGTGCTGTATCTGCTGGACGGCAACGCGGCCTTCGACTTCCTGACGCCCGCGCATCTGGCGGCGGCCGAGGGGCTGGCGCTGGTGGGGGTCGGCTACGACACCGACCGCCAGTTCGCGCGGGAACAGCGTACCTTCGACTTCACCGCGCCGGACGGGCCGGGCGACGGCATCCGCCCCGATCCTGTCCACGAGGGCCGCATGGCCGGCGGCGCGGCCCGGTTCCTCGACCGCCTGACCGGCCCGCTGCGCAGGGCGGCCGAGGACGGGCTGCAGGTCGATCCCGCGCGCCGGACGCTCTGGGGGCACAGCTTCGGGGGGCTCTTCACGCTATATGCGGCCCTGACGCGGCCGTGCAGCTTTGCGCGCTTCGCCGCGATCAGCCCCTCGATCTGGTGGGACGAGGCGCTGATCCGCCGCGTGGCGGCGGCTGCAGATCCGGGCGCGGTCAGGGCGCCCCTGCTGGTCGCGCTGGGGGACCGGGAAAAGCGGTCCGGCTCGGACGGGCCGCCGGCGGACGGGCCTGCGCCCGCGACGATGGATTTCGTCGCGGGGCTGCGCCGCCATCCGGGGCTGGACCCGCAGGTTCATGTCCTGCCCGGCCTCAGGCATATCGAGACCATCGCCGGCTCGCTGCCGCTGGCGATCGGCTTCGCGCGCGGCTAGTCCAGCCGCGCCATCCGCCCGGCCAGCATCGGCGCGATCAGCGCCACCGCTTCGGACGAGATCATCTGCGGGTGCAGGAACGGCACCTCCAGCGCCTCGACCTTGCCATGGGGTTGCCACAGTTCGGCGGTCAGGTGGCGGTCGCCGTGGCCCTTTCCGGCGCGGACATGGGTCAGCGTGCCCGGATGGCTGCGGTGGAAATGCCGGCGCACGAGGCCCGAGGTGTCGGTCACGACCCGCACGACGCCGTCCAGCACCCGCTCGGGCAGGGCGCCCAGGGGCGTATCCCCGGCCTTGAGGAAGCCAAGGACCTTCTCGCGGGTATCAAGATGTGTATGCGCTTCGGGGTCGTGGCCCGCGATGGCCAGCAGGGCACGCAGGGCGGACACCGGATCGGGGTCGGGTTCCGCACGCCAGACATCGGCGGGGTAGCTGTCCAGCGCCGCGATGAGGCCGGGCCTGCAGCCCATGTCGGCCAAGGCCGCCGCCATTTCCTGCGCGATCACGCCGCCGACGGACCAGCCGGCCAGATGCACCGGGCCATCCGGCACCAGTTCCGCGATGCGCCGGGCGTAGTCCCCGGCCAGCGCCGACAGGCTTTCCGGCAGCGGATGGTCGGGATCGAGGCCCGGATGCTGGACCGCCCAGACACGGCGTCCCGGCGCAAGCGCAAGGGCGAGGCGGCGATAGCCCCAGCCCAAGCCCCCCGCCGGGTGGATCAGGAACAGCGGCGGCTGCGCCGGGTCGCCCTCGGCCAGCAGCAGCAGGGGCGCGAGGCCGCCGGTCGTGGCCTCGCCCTCGATCACGCGGGCCAGCGCCTCCAGCACCGGATGCTCGAAGATCGCGCCGAGGCCGGGGTCGCGGCCGGTATCCTCCTCGATCCGCAGGGACAGGCGAACGGCCGACAGCGAGTCGCCGCCCAGCGCGAAGAAATCGGCCTCGGCCACGGGCGGCTCGGGCAGCGCGAGGATCTCGGCGTAAAGCCGGGCAAGCAGGGTCTCGGCAGGCGTCTCCGCCGCCCGGCCCGCTTGCGCGAAGTGAGGGGCGGGCAGCGCCTTGCGGTCGAGCTTGCCGTTCGACGTCACCGGCAGCGCCTCCAGCGTGATCCAGGCCTGCGGCACCATGTAGGCGGGAAGGCGCGCGGCCAGGTGCGCGGCGGCGGCCTGTTCGGACCAGCCGTCCTGCGGGACGACATAGGCCACGAGGCGCGTGGTCCCCCGGTCCTCGCGTGCCAGCACCACCGCCTCGCGCGCAAGGCCCGATCCCAAGATCCCGGCCTCGATCTCGCCCAGTTCGATCCGAAGGCCGCGGATCTTCACCTGATGGTCCGAGCGGCCGAGATAGACGACTGCCCCGTCATGCCGCAACCGCGCAAGGTCGCCCGTGGCATAAAGCCTCTGCCCGTCTGGCATGGTGACAAAGCGTTCCGCCGTCAGGTCGTCGCGACCGAGATAGCCGCGCGCAAGTTGGACGCCGCCGAGATATAGGTTCCCCTGCAGCCCCGGCGGCACCGGGCGGTTCCGGTCATCCAGAACCGCAAGCCGCGTGTTCCAGACCGGCCAGCCGATCGGCAGCGGGTTCGAGCCATCTTCCGGGGTCGCGGGCCAGTAGCTGACATCGACCGCCGCCTCGGTCGGGCCGTAGAGGTTGTGCAGCTCGGCCGTGACGCGGGCGTGGAAGCGGTCGCGCAGCTCGGCGGTCAGTTCCTCGCCGGAACAGAAGACGCGGGCCATGCGGATACCCTGCGAGGCGGGGGCGGCGAGGAAGGCCGACAGCATCGAGGGCACGAAATGCGCGGTGGTGATCCGGTGGCGGCGGATCTCGCCCGCCAGCACCGTGGGGTCGCGGTGGGCGCCGGGCGGGGCCATGACCAGCGTGGCGCCGGAAATATGGGGCAGGAAGAACTCCCATACCGAGACGTCGAAGGTGGCGGGGGTCTTCTGCAGGATGCGGTCCTGCGGGGTGAAGCCGTAATGGTCGCGCATCCACAGCAGGCGGTTGACGATGGCCCGATGCTCGATGACCACGCCCTTCGGCTCTCCGGTCGAACCGGAGGTGTAGATGACATAGGCCATGTTGGAGGGTGTGGGCGGTGTATTCGGGACTGATCCCTCAGCTGGCCATTCAGTCGTCAGCAGGCACCGGAGCGACCGGGGCTCTGCCTCGCTCACGGCTGCCGCCGCCTCCCGCACTGAAAACCGTCCCCCGGACTGTTTTCCGGACGCGCGGGAGTCCGGGATATTCAGGGACCGTCCGAACGGGGGGAGTCGATCGGCAAGATCGGGCGAAGTCAGAACTGCCACCGGTGCCGCGCGGTCGAGGATGCGGGCCAGCCGCTCGGGCGGATGATCGGGATCGAGCGGCAGGTAAGCCGCGCCCGCGCGCAGGATGGCGACAAGCGCGATTGAGAGTTCCAGCGAGCGATCAAGCGCGACGGCCACGATCGTTTCGGAACCGGCACCCAGCTCGGCCAGCCGTCCGGCCAGCGCCGCGCTGCGGCGGTCGAGATCGGCGTAGCTGAGCGTCACGTCGCCGAAGACCAGCGCGGGGGCGTCGGGGGTGGCCTGCATCTGCGCCTCGATCAGCGCGGTCAGCGTGATGTCGGGGAGCGGGTGGACGGCGGCGGCGGTCAGGGCCTCGCTGGCGGCGATCTCGTCGGGGGTAGCGGTGGGGACCGCGGCGAGGCGGCCGTGAGCGAGCGCGGCGGCGAGGAAGGCGGGCAGGCGCGCGGCATGGCCCGCCGCGTCCTCGGGAGAGTAGAGGCCGGGGTTCGCGTCCACCTCGAACAGCATCCCCGAGGCAGGGTCGCCGCGGAAGGTCAGCGTCAGGTCGTCCACGGCGCCTGCGCCGAGAATATGCAGCCCGACCTCGACCCCCGCGAAGCTGGGGGGACGGTCGAAAGGCTGGATGTTGATGAGCGGGCCGTAGAGCCTCCGCGCCCCGCCGACCAGCCCGAGGTCGCGGCGCAACTGCTCGCTGCGGTAGAGGCCATGCTTGCGAGCCTCGCGCATCTCGGTGGCCAGCGGGGCGATCCAGTCGGAAAGCGGCGCGTCCTCGTCGGGGCGGATGCGCTGGGGCAGGACATTCATCGCCATGCAGGGCACGCGGGCGATGGGTCGACCCATGCGCGCCATGAAGGGCAGGCCCGCGACGATCTCTCCGCCCGTCCAGCGAGACAGATAGGCGCCGGTCAGCGCCGTCAGCACGTCGGTCCAGTTCAGGCGATGCGCGTCAGACCATTCGGCAAGCTTCTCAAGCAGGTCCGAGGGCAGCAAGCGGCTTTCTCGCAGGAAGGTCGCGCCACTGACGGCACGGCCGGGCGCGGGACCGGTGACTTCGGGCATACCCGCCATCGCCGCGCGCCACCACGCCGCATCCTCGGCGCGCTTGAGGGAATCCCGGTAGGTCGCGTCCGCCTCGTCGGCACGCGACAGGGGCGGGAACGGGGTCGGCGTGGCTCTGCCATTCGCCAGCGTCGAGTAATGCTCTCCGATCCGGTTCGTCACCAGAACCATGCCGTAGCCGTCGATGGCGAGGTGATGAATGCGTTCATAAAGCAGATGCCGGTCCGGCCCGAGACGATAGAGCGCGAAGCCGGCGACCGGCTCGTTGGCAAGATCCACGGGCCGGGCGCTGTCATCGGCCATGCGGCGCAGCGCCTCGGCCTGCGGGTCCGCGTGGCCCGAAAGATCGGCATATTCAAGCTCGGGCGGCTCGCCCAGGAACTGCATCGCGCCGCCCGCAACCGGGCGGAAGCGCAGCCGCAGCGCCTCGCTTTCGGCGATGGTGAGGGCGACAGCCTCGTGCAGGGCGTTCCTGTCCAGCGAGCCGCGCAGGTCCAGATACTGGCCGGTGTTCAGGATCGGGTTGGCGGGGTCCAGCGCTTGGAAATACCACAGTCCTTCCTGCGCCTCGGTTAGCGCCGCACCGCCCATGTCCCGCATCTCAGGCCGCCCGCTGGGCTTCGATGGCCTGCCACCATTCGCCCAGGGTGGCGTGTTCCGCGAAAAGACCGAAGTCGGCCTTCAGTCCCGCCTCCTCCCACCCCAGCACCAGCTTCATCAGCCGCAGCGAATCCAGCCCCAGGTCGGGCAGGTTGTCGTCGTCCTGCACCTCCTCGGGTTCCATGTGCAGCATCCGCGCGATGTCGGCGCGGATCCGGTCCTTGGTGATCATGCGTTTTCCTCGGCAAGATAGCGCGCCCGCAGTTCGGCCCGCAGCACGTTGCGGCTGACCTTGCCCACGGCGGTGGTCTGGAACGAAGGGACAAAGACAATCTGGTCGGGCACCTTGAAGTCGGCGATGCCGCGGGCGCGGACGAAGGCCTTGATCTCGGGCGCGCGGGGGCGCGGCTCGCGCGGGATGACGAAGGCGCAGATGCGTTCGCCCAGGTGCGGGTCGGGGATCGAGACCACCGTCGCGTCGAAGACCTGCGGATGGGCGAGCAGGTGGTCCTCGACCTCCTCGGCGGAAATCTTCTCGCCCGCGCGGTTGATGTGGTCGCCCGCGCGGCCCTGCACGGACAGGTGGCCGCCGGGCAGGCGCTTCACGATGTCGCCGGTGCGGTAGAAGCCGTCGGGGGTGAAGCTGCGGGCGTTCGCTGCGGGTTCGTTGTGATAGGCGCGGATCGTGTAGGGGCCGCGGGTCAGCAGATGGCCCGGCTCTCCATCCGGGACCGGATTGCCCTCGTCGTCCAGCACCAGCACCTCGTCGCCCTCGCTGATGGGCCGCCCTTGGGTGTTCACGATGATCTCCTCGGGGTCGTCGAGGCGGGTGTAGTTCACCAGCCCCTCGGCCATGCCGAAGACCTGCTGCAGCGTGCAGCCGAGCGTCCTGCGCACCCGCGCCGCCGCCTCAGGCATGAACTTGGCGCCGCCGACCTGCAGCACCTGCAGGCTGGACAGGTCGTGGCGGGTCTTCGGCGCCGCCTCCATCCACAAGAGCGCCAAGGGGGGCACGACGCCCGTGATCGTGACCTTTTCGTGGGCAATCAGGGAAAACGCCGTCTCGGGGTTCGGGTTCGGGCACATGACCACGCGGCCCCCGGCATAAAGCGTGCCGAAGATGCCGGGCGAACTCATGGGGAAGTTGTGGGCGGCGGGCAGCGCGCAGAGATAGACCGAGTCCGGCCCCAGCCCGCAGATTTCGGCGCTGGCGCGGAAGCTGTAGATATAGTCGTCGTGGGTGCGGGGGATCAGCTTGGACAGCCCCGTCGAGCCGCCGGAAATCTGCAGAAAGGCGACCTGTGACGGGTCCACCTGCGGGAAGGCGGCCGGGGGCGGGTGGCCCTCGAACGGCCCTGTCTCGCCCGCGACGATGACGTGCCGAAGCTGCGGCACCTCGGCCTGCACCTCGGCGGCAAGGGCGGGGTAGTCGAAGCCCTCGAAGCGGTCCGTCACGACCAGCGCGCGGGCGCCGGCGCGGCGGGCGAAATGGATCAGTTCGGTGCGGCGATGGGCGGGCAGCGCATAGACGGGAACCAGTCCGGCAAGGAACAGCCCGAAGACCGAGGGCAGGAAACCCGCGACGTTCGGCAACTGCACGATCACGCGGTCGCCGGGCCGAAGACCCAGCGTCAGATAGCCGCCCGCCGCCGCCTCGGCGCGCGACAGCAGGTCGGCGTAGCTGAGGTTCACCTCGCCCGCCGTCACGGCGATGCGGTCGGGATGCTCGGAAGCGCGGGCCCGCAGGACGTCGCCGAAGGTCTCGCCCCGCCAGTAGCCCTTGGCGCGGTAGCGCGCGGCGAACTCGTCGGGCCAGACCTGACTCGGGGTGGCAGTCGGGAAATCGTCCATCGGAGCCTCTGGCGCGGCGCATCCGCAAGGGGCGGCTTATTCCCGGCAAGGAATTTAGTCAACTTTCCGCCACCCCTTTGGACCTTCCCGCAGCAAGCGGGTATGATCCCGCCCGAACCCTCGACCGCAAGCAGGATCGCCAGATGACCGACACCCGACACGCCTCGCGCGGCCAGCCGCTGCCGCCGACAGGCCCTCTGCCCTTCCGCGACACCCATGCGGTTTATGGCATCCTGAGCCGGTTCCTGCACTGGACCATCGCCATTCTGGTGATCTGGCAACTGCTATGGATGGGCCTGGGCCGGATCTTCGAGGAGCATCCGGTGGTCGAGACCTACGGCGGCTTCCACGCCCAGATCGGGACGATCCTGTTCGTGCTGATCGTGATTCGCGCCCTTTGGGCGCTGTCCAACCGCAACAACCGCCCCGCGCATGGCACCCATTTCTTCGGCCGCGCCGCGTCATTGGGTCACGCGCTGATCTATGTGGTGCTGCTGGCGATCCCCACGGTCGCGCTGATCCGGGCTTATGGATCGCAGCGGGTCTTCGCGCCCTTCGGCTTCACGATCTTCCCGGCGCAGGAGCCGCCGATCAAGTGGATGACCGATCTGGGCGGCGCGCTGCACGGGGAATTGGGCTGGCTGCTGGCGATCCTGATCGTGGGGCATGTCGCCATGGTGGGCGTCCACGAATCCATGTGGCGCGACGGCACGCTGGCCCGGATGCTGGGACGCAGGCGCGGGTCGGACTGACGGGCCTGCCGCGTCCCGGCCCCTTCGTCCGGAGGGGCGGGGCCATGCGCCTTCGGCCTGTGCCCATGTCCGCTGTCCGAATGGATGCGTCCTGCGGAACGGCCATGTCGCCCGGCGTCCCTGCCTGCGCCATTCCTTCCCGGCGGGGCGAGTTCTCCTTCCCGCCGGGGCGGTTATCAGGGCCGCGTCCAGGCTCCATATCGGGTTCAACCGGATGATGGAGACCACCATGCGCCCAGCAAGGCCCTATGCCGCCCCGCAGGGGCAACCCGCCCGACCGGGCATCACCTCGGCAGGCTCGCCCCTGCGGATCGACGCGGTCGCGCTGACCGTGCGCGACCTCGACCGGGTCAGCCGCTTTTATCAGGACATCGTCGGGCTGTCGCCGATCTCGACCGACTCCAGCGGCCACCGCCTCGGGGCAGGCGGGCGGGTGCTTCTGGACCTGCGCCACGATCCGCAGGCCCGACCCGCCGGCCGCCATCAGGCGGGGCTGTTCCACACGGCCTTCCTGGTGCCGGACCGCGCCGCGCTGGCCGACTGGGTGATCCACGCCGCTGGCCGCGGGGCGGCCCTGGACGGCGCCTCGGATCACCTGGTCAGCGAGGCGCTGTATCTGACCGACCCCGAAGGCAACGGCATCGAGATCTACCACGACCGTCCCAGCGAGGAATGGACGATCCTTCCCGACGGCTCGGTCGCGATGGCGACGCTGCCGCTGGACCTCGACGGGCTTGCGGCGAGCCGCAGCCGCGCGGCTTTCGACGGGATGCGCGACGACACCATTTTGGGCCATGTTCATCTGCAGGTGGGCGAGCTTGACGCCGCCGCCGCCTTCTATGGCGGGCAGATCGGGCTGGGGCTGACGACCCGCTATCCCGGCGCGAACTTCTTCGGGTCCGAGGGATATCACCACCATGTCGGCACCAACATCTGGAACAGCCGCGGCGCAGGCCCGCGTTCCGAAGGCACCACGGGGCTGGCCGAGGTCGAACTGCTGGCGACGCCCGAGGCGGCGGCCGGGATCGCCGGACGGTTGGGCGTGGCGCCTGCCGGGACGATGGAGGCCCGCGATCCCTGGGGCACGCGGCTGACAATCCGCACCGTCTGACGGTCAGGACAAACCATCCCATGATCCCTGCCGGAATCCCGCAGGCGCGGCCAAGGCCGGCCTGCGGTGCCTGAAGCCCCGGCGCATCGGATCGGCGGGCTTTCCCGCCGCAAGGTCCGACCATGCGATCGGCCTGTCGGAAAGAAGGCGGGCCGCTTCCGGTGCCGGGGTTTTTCACCCGGCGGGCCGCGTTCCTGCCGCGGGGGCTGGTCTGCCCCATCCGCCCCAAGGGACACGCATCCTGCCCAGCCGGAACGGCCGCAATTCCCGGTAGCGGCGTTCCCCTTGCTGCGTCCTTGCCGAACCGGGGGCACCCAGCCTTCGGCGTGACCGCGGGCGGCATCGGACCCTTGTCCCCGGTCCGCCGATGCGGGAACCTCGGGGGCATGAGCGCGCCGCGACTGCACCCCGAGTTCTTCATCCGCCTGTTCCTGGGCGAAAACGCCATGCTCGGCCCCGGCAAGGCGGCGCTGCTGGAGGGGATCGCGCGGACCGGCTCGATTTCCGCCGCAGGGCGCGAGATGGGGATGAGCTACAAGCGCGCCTGGATGCTGGTCGAGGCGCTGAACGGGATGTTCCGCGAGCCCCTGGTCGAAAGCGCCCGTGGCGGCGCGGGCGGCGGCGGCGCCAGCCTGACCGACACCGGGCGGCGGGTGCTGGCGCTTTACCGCGAGATCGAGGCGGCGGCGGCCGACACCAACGCCACCCGCCTGTCGGCCCTGCGCGGGCTGCTGGCCGAAAGCGCCGCCCGGAAATAACGGTTGAGCCTCGGCGCGGCTTGGTTATGTTCACCCGGATATAACCGATGGAGCCTGCCATGCCCCGCCTGCCCCTCGCTCTTGCCGCCGTCCTGCTCCTCCCCCTTCCTGCGGCTGCCGCCGAGGTCGTGGTCTTCGCCGCCGCCTCGATGAAGACGGCGCTGGACCCCATCGCCGAAGCGTTCCAGCAGGCGACCGGCGACAGGGTGACGATCAGCTATGCGGGGTCCAACGCGCTGGCCCAGCAGATCCTGCAGGGGGCGCCGGCGGACATCTTCATCTCGGCCTCGACCGAGTGGATGGACGAGGTGGAAAAGGGCGGCGAGGTGGCCGAAAGCAGCCGGACCGACCTGCTGGGCAACCGGCTGGTGCTGGTCGCCCATGACGAAGCCGCCCCGCAACTGACGCCCGCGCAGGGCTTCGACCTCGCGGGCGCGCTGGACGGCGGCAAGCTGGCCATGGCGCTGGTCGATTCCGTGCCCGCCGGACAATACGGGAAAGAGGCGCTGACGAGCCTGGGCGTCTGGGACCAGGTGGAACCCCATGTCGCGCAGGCCGACAACGTCCGCGCCGCGCTGGCGCTGGTCGCCACGGGCGAAGCGCCGCTGGGCATCGTCTATGCGACCGACGCCGCGGCCGAGCCGAAGGTCCATGTCGTGGGCACCTTCCCCGAGGACAGCCACGGACCCATCACCTATCCCGCAGCCCTGTTGAAAAACGCCCGCGACGAGGCCGACCGCGCCTTCTTCGACGCGCTGAGCGCGCCCGAGGCGGACGCGGTCTTCCAGCAACACGGCTTCACGCTGCTGAACTGACTTGGCCGACTGGCTTTCCCCCGCCGAATGGGTCGCGCTGCGGCTGTCGCTGCGCGTGTCGCTTTGGGCAACGCTGGCGAGCCTGCCTTTCGGCCTGCTGGTCGCCCATGCGCTGGCGCGCTGGCGCTTTCCGGGGCACGGGCTGCTGAACGGGTTGGTCCACCTGCCGCTGG
The DNA here is from genome assembly GCF_030536915.1 of Paracoccus sp. (in: a-proteobacteria). Taxonomy (GTDB): domain Bacteria; phylum Pseudomonadota; class Alphaproteobacteria; order Rhodobacterales; family Rhodobacteraceae; genus Paracoccus. The sequence continues at coordinate 9,455 of NZ_JAUNPC010000042.1, read as the reverse complement.
TGCTGCCGCCGGTCGTCACCGGCTACCTGCTGCTCTTGACCTTCGGGCGGCGCGGCTGGGCCGGGCAATGGCTGGACCAGTGGTTCGGCATCGTCTTCGCCTTCCGCTGGACCGGGGCGGCGCTGGCCGCTGCGGTCATGGCCTTCCCGCTGATGGTCCGAGCGATCCGCCTGTCGATCGAGGCCGTGGACCCCCGGCTGGAACAGGCAGCGGGGACGCTGGGGGCTTCGCGCGCATGGGTCTGGATCACCGTCACCCTACCCCTGATCCTGCCCGGCGTGATCGCGGGGGCGGTGCTGGCCTTCGCTAAGGCGATGGGAGAGTTCGGGGCCACCATCACCTTCGTGTCCAACATCCCCGGCCAGACGCAGACCCTGCCCTCGGCCATCTACAGCTTCCTGCAGGTGCCGGGGGGCGAAGCCTCGGCCGCGCGGCTCGTCGTGATCTCGGTCGTCGTGGCGATGTCGGCGCTGGTGGCCTCGGAGTGGCTCGCCCGCCGGGCCATGCGGCGGGTGCAGGGGCGATGAGTGTTTCTGTCGCCCTGCGCCACGGATTCAGGGGCTTCTCGCTGGACGTGGGTTTTGACGCACCGCCCGGTGTCACGGTGCTGTTCGGCCACTCGGGTTCCGGCAAGTCCACTGTCCTGAACGCGGTGGCCGGATTGCTGCGCCCCGACTCTGGCTGCGTGGCGGTGGACGGCATGGTGCTGACCGACACGGCGCGGCGCATCCACCTGCCCCCGCACCGCCGACGGCTGGGGGTGATCTTCCAGGACGGCCGCCTGTTCCCGCACCTGACCGTGCGGCAGAACCTGCGCTATGGCCGCTGGTTCTCGCCCCGCGCCTCCCGCCGGACCTCGGAAGCGGCAGTGGTCGAGATGCTGGGCATCGGCCCTCTTCTGGACCGCGCCCCCGCCACCCTGTCGGGCGGAGAGCGCCAGCGCGTCGCCATCGGCCGCGCGCTGCTGGCCGATCCGCGCCTGATCCTCGCCGACGAGCCGCTGTCGGCGCTGGACGACGACCGCAAGGCCGAGATCCTGCCCTATCTGGAACGCCTGCGCGACGATTGGCGCGTCCCAATGCTGTATGTCAGCCATTCCTCCGCCGAGGTCGCCCGGATCGCCACAACCGTGGTGATGATGGAAGCGGGCCGGATCACCCGCACAGGCCCCGCGGCCGAAGTGCTGGCCGACCCCTCCGCCGCCGGGCCGGGGCGCGAGGCCGGTTCCGTGATCGAGGCCACCGTCACCGCCCATCACCCAGACGGCGTCACCGAACTGGATGCAGGCGGGCTGGCGCTGTTCCTGCCCACCCTGCCTGCCGCCCCCGGCACGCGGCTGCGCCTGCGGATCGCCGCGTCCGACGTGATGCTTGCCCGCGGCCGCCCCGAAGGCCTATCTGCGCTGAACATCCTGCCCGGCACGGTCGAATCCGTGACCGTCCGCGAGGGCGCGGTGCTGGTCCGGCTTTCAACCGACGCCGGGCCGATCCTGTCGAGGATCACCCGCCGGTCCGCCGCGCAACTGGGCATCGCGCCGGGCAAGGCGCTGACGGCCGTCGTGAAATCCGTAGCCCACGACGCGGCAAACGTGGGTCATGCCCGCAGGGCAGCTGGGACGGTAAACGAAGGATGACGCCAACCGCGCCGGGTCGAGGCGGCAAGAGCCGGAACCGCCTGCCCGGCGACCCGCCCTGCGAGTTGCGCATCCATGGGCAACGCGAGGCCGCGCTTGTGCCAACTCGCGCCGGAAATGTCCGGCGCCATCTGCCGGGCAACCCTGGCTGTGCCGAAAGTGGCGCGCGGGGATCATTTCCGCGCATTCCGCCGTTGCGGTTCCGCCCCTGCCGGAACGGAGGTCGGAATGACGCAACGCTGGCATCCATCTCGCGGACTCTGCGGATGACTGCCCGGATCGCCGTCAAGGTCGATATCGTAGTGATCGGCGCGGGACAGGCCGGGCTGTCCTCGGCCTGGCACCTTGCGCGGCTGGGGCTGAAGCCGTGGCGCGGCTTCGTCGTGCTGGACCGGAATGCCGGTCCGGGCGGCGCCTGGCAGCACCGCTGGCCCTCGCTGACGCTGAGCACGGTGAACGCGATCCACGACCTGCCGGGCATGGCGATGGCGGAAGCCGTGGACACCGGCGACGGAGAGGTCCGCGCCGCCGAGGCCGTCCCCCGCTACTACGCCGCCTATGCCCGCCGCTTCGCCCTGCCGATCCTGCGCCCCGTCACCGTCCGCGCTATCCGCCCGCATGGCGAAAGGCTGCGGGTGGACACCGACCGCGACAGTTTTTCGGCACGCGGAATCATCAACGCGACGGGGACATGGGACACACCGAACCTGCCGCGCTATCCGGGGGCGGACCGGTTCCGGGGGCGGCAGCTGCATTCCCGCGACTATCGCCGCGCGCAGGATTTCGCGGGCCAGCACGTCGTGATCGTGGGCGCGGGGATCTCGGCCCTGCAGCATCTGGACGAGATCTCGCAGGTGACGACGACCACCTGGGTCAGCCGCCGCAAGCCGCAGTTCACCGAGCGTCCCTTCACGGTCGAGGACGGCCGCGCCGCCGTCGCGCAGGTCGAGGCGCGGGTGCGGCGGGGGCTGAAACCCGGCTCGGTCGTGTCGGTGACCGGCCTGCCGCTGACCCCGGCGCTGCGGGCGGCGCGGGATCGGGGCGCGTTGGAATGGCACCCGATGTTTTCCGAGATCACCGAGACCGGCATCCGCTGGCCCGATGGCACCGAGCAGCGGGCCGACGTGATCCTGTGGGCGACGGGGTTCCAGCCTACGCTGGACCATCTCGCACCCATGGGGCTGCAGGAGGAGAGCGGCGCGATCACCATGACGGGGCGGCTGGCGACGCAGGTCGCCCGTGACCCGCGCATCCACCTGGTGGGCTACGGGCCGTCCGCCTCGACCATCGGGGCGAACCGCGCGGGCGGGGCTGCCGCGCGGGAACTGGCGTCATATCTGGAACTGGCCTGAAATCGGCGCAGGTTCGTCCGGGGCCAGCGCCCTGCGCCGTCGATCCACGGCACCGGCGGCTGATGCTGGAAACGCAGCCCCGGCGCCGCGTCAGCCCTTGTCCACGCCGTAATAGTCGCGGAACCAGTCCACATACTGCTTCACGCCGTCCCGCACCTCGGTCCGGGGCGCATAGCCCGAGAGCGCCCGCAGCAGCGTGGTGTCGGCCCAGGTCGCGGGCACGTCGCCGGGCTGCATCGGCAGCATCTGCTTTTCCGCCGGGCGGCCCGCCGCCTCCTCGATCGCGGCGATGAAGTCCGGCAGCGGCACCGGCGCGCCATTGCCGATGTTGACCACGCGGAAGGGCGCGACCGGCGAGAGACTATCGAAGTCGCCTGCCCGTTCGGTCCCCGGCACCGCGTCGATCAGCAGCCGGATCGCCCGCACGAGGTCCAAAACGAAGGTGAAGTCGCGCTTCATGTCGCCGTGGTTGAAGACCTTGATCGGCCGGCCCTCGAAGATCGCGCTGGTGAACAGGTAGGGCGCCATGTCCGGGCGGCCCCAAGGGCCGTAGACCGTGAAGAAGCGGAACATGGTCATGGGCAGGCCGAACAGATGGGCATAGGAATGCGCCATCGCCTCGTTCGACTTCTTGGTGGCCGCGTAGAAGGACATCTGGCTGTCCGCCTTGTCGGTTTCCCGGTAAGGCATCTCCGTGTTCGCGCCATAGACGCTGCTGGTCGAGGCCAGCAGCATGTGTTGCGGCGGATGGGCGCGGGCGGCCTCCAGCAGCTCGAAGCTGCCCAGCAGGTTCGCCTGCACATAGGCGCGCGGGTTCTCGATCGAATAGCGCACGCCAGCCTGGGCCGCGAGATGGACCACCGCCTCGGGTTTCTCGGCGGCGAAGATCTCCATCAGCAGGCCGGGGTCTTCCACGGACCCGCGGACGCCGCGATAGTTGGGGTTCGCGCGCAACTGCGCCTCGCGCGCGTCCTTCAAGGCAGGGTCGTAATAGTCGTTGTGGTTGTCCAGACCGACCACGCGCCAGCCTTCGTCCAGCATGACCCGGGCCAGGTGAAAGCCGATGAAGCCGGCCGCGCCGGTGATCAGGACCGTGCGCACCGGATCAGTCCTGCCCGAAGAGGTCGCGGGTATAGACCTTGTCGGCCACGTCGGCCAAGTCCGGCGTCAGCCGGTTGGCGATGATGAGGTCGGCCTGATCCTTGAACTGATCGAGGTCGCGGACCACGGGCGAGTTGTAGAAGTTGTCCTCGGTCAGCACCGGCTCGTAGACGATGACGGGGATGCCCTTGGCCTTGATCCGCTTCATGATCCCCTGGATCGAGCTGTCGCGGAAATTGTCCGAGCCCGCCTTCATCACCAGCCGGTGGACCCCCACCGTCTTCGGCTGCTTCGCCACGATCTGGTCGGCGATCACGTCCTTGCGGGTGCGGTTCGATTCCACCACCGCCGCGATCAGGTTCTGCGGCACCTGGTCATAGTTCGCCAGAAGCTGCTTGGTATCCTTGGGCAGGCAGTAGCCGCCATAGCCGAAGCTGGGATTGTTGTAATGCGCGCCGATGCGGGGGTCGAGGCACATGCCGTCGATGATTTCCCGCGCGTTCAGGCCGTGGGTCAGCGCATAGCTGTCCAGCTCGTTGAAGAAGGCCACCCGCAGGGCGAGGTAGGTGTTCGAAAACAGCTTGATCGCCTCGGCCTCGGTCGCGCCGGTGAACAGCACCGGCACGTCGGGGTCCAGCGAGCCTGCGGCCAGCAGGTCGGCGAAGCGGCGCGCCTCGGGGGTGGTGTCGCCCACGACGATGCGCGAGGGGTGCAGGTTGTCGTGCAGCGCCCGGCCTTCGCGCAGGAACTCGGGCGAGAACAGGATCCGGTCGGTGCCATGCTCGGCCCGCATCCGTTCGGTGAAGCCGACGGGGATGGTCGATTTCACCACGACCGTCGCCTCCGGCGCGTGCCGGCGGGTGCCGGCGATCACCTGCTCGACCGTCGAGGTGTCGAAGCGGTTGGTGCGCTCGTCATAATTCGTGGGGGTCGCGACGATGACGTAATCCGCGCCCGCCAGCGCCTGCGCGGCGTCGGTCGTGGCGATCAGCTTCAGATTGCCGCGGGCCAGGAAGGCGCTGATCTCGGCATCCTCGATCGGCGATGTCCCGGCGTTCACCTGGTCCACGCGCGCGGCGTTCACGTCCAGCGCGTGGACATCGTGTTCCTGCGCCAGCAACACGGCAAGGGAAAGCCCGACATAGCCCAGGCCGGCGACAGCGATCTTCATGAGGCAAGCTCCGCTCTGCTTTTGGGCGTTCTCTTAACAGGAAAATCGGTGTAATCCATGCCCATCGGTCCGCAGACGCTCGCCGGACGCTCAACCTGCGGCAGATGATGCGCCTGATGATCACCACGATGCGGGACGAGGCGCCATTCATCCTGGAATGGATCGCCTATCACCGGCTGATCGGCTTCACCGACTTCCTGATCTATTCCAACGACTGCGCGGACGGCACCGACGCGATGCTGGACCGGCTGGCCGAACTGGGCATCGTCACCCATGTCCCCAATCCGCGCCGGGGCCGCAAGACGGTCCAGTGGCAGGCGCTGACGCGGGCGCGGAACCACCGGCTGACGCGGCGGGCCGAATGGATCATGGTCGCCGACGTGGACGAGTTCCTGGTGATCCACGCAGGCGAGGGCCGGCTGGACGATCTTTTCGCCGCGGCCCCGGACGCCGCGGGCTTCGCGGTGCCCTGGCGGATGTTCGGCAGTTCGGGCCGCATCCGCTTCGAGGAAGAACTGGTGACCGCGCAATTCACCCGCGCGGCCCCCGACCGGATGCTGTGGCCGCTGCGCGCCGGCCAGTTCAAGAGCCTGTTCCGCCGCGATCCGCGCCTTGTCCGGCTGGGCGTCCACCGGCCGTTGACCGAGGACGCCCAGCCCGTTCCCGGCCGGTGGGTGGACGGGAACGGCAGGCCGTTCACCCTGACCGACAGTTCCTTTGCGGTCACGGCCCAGGAACGCTACGGGCTGGCGCAGATCAACCATTACGCCCTCGGTTCGGCCGAGAACTTCCTGGTCAAGATGGCGCGCGGCCGGCCCAACCACATGGATCGGCCCATCGACCTCGGCTATTGGGTCGAGCGCAACTTCAACGCGATCGAGGACCGCCGCATCCTGCGCCATCTGGACGGCCTGCGGGCGGGGGTCGAGGCGTTCCTGGCCGACGAGATGCTGGGCCGGCTGCACCGGCAGGCAATCGCATGGCGCCGCCGGCGAATCGCCGAGGCGCTGACGGATCACCAGCAATTCCTGCTGTTCACCCGGCTGGTGCAATGCCCCGACACCCCGGTCCTGCCCATGGAGCTTCAGAAGGAACTGCACCGGATGCGGCTGCAGGCGCATCCGGTAAAGAAACCGGGCCGGGCACAACGCGAAGCTGACGCCGATACGCAACGCAGAGGTGTAAATTCCTGACCCGTGGCTGGATGATGCCCGGGGGATCGGCTAAGAGGCCGCAACGCAAGCGCCCCTGACCCGCGGATGGACATGAAACTCGATCGACGCCCGGTAGCCTCGCTGTGGATCGGCGACAGGCTGCACTATCTCAACCAGCTCTGCCTCAAGTCGCACCTGCTGCACGGCCATCCGGTGACGCTCTACTGCACCGACAAGGTGGATAACGCCCCCGAGGGCGTGGAAATCCGCCCGGCCTCCGAGATCATGGACCTGGACATGAAGCTGGTCGAGGACACCTCGGCCTCGTTCCTGTCCAACGTCTTCCGCTACAAGATGATCCGGAAGACCGGGGCGCTGTGGATCGACTGCGACGCCTTCTGCCACAAGCCCTTCCCCGAGGAATGGGACTATGTCTTCGCCGGCCACGGGATGCGGGGAGCGCTGAACTGCGGCGTCGTCGGCCTGCCGCAGGACTGCGAGCTGATGGACCGGCTGCTGGATTACTACGACAACCTGCCCGACTATCCGGCCTGGTGGAACAAGAAGCAGCGCCGCCAGATGGACAAGCTGACCGAAAAGGGCGAGTTGTCCCACGGAGCGGCGATCTACAAGACCGAGCGCACCGCCTTCGGCCCCCAGGCCTTCACCTGGTTCGCGCAACAGACCGGCGACATCGACAAGGCCATGACGCCCGATGTGCTGTATCCAGTGCCCTTCCAGTTGAACGACGTGTTCTTCGACCCCCATGGCCGGGTCGAGGGCCATTTCACCGACAGGACCGTCTCGGTCCATCTTTACACCAACGGCACCAAGCCATGGTGGCGCAAGAATCCACCGCTAGCGAACTCCTATGCCGCGCGGATGTGCGAGCAGGTCGGGATCGACCCGGCGGCGGCGCTGGAGGAGTGACCGCAAGGGCCGCGCCGTGAACCTCAAGAAGCACGTCAGCCCGCACGGCACCGTCATGGCGATGTCGATGATGAAGGACGAGGCGCCTTTTCTTCTGGAATGGTTCGCCCACCACCTTGCCGTGGGCTTCACCGACATTCTCGTCTACACCAACAACTGCACCGACGGCACCGACGAGATGCTGCAGCGGCTCGAGGAACTCGGGCTGGGGTATCACCGCCCGAATGTCATCAAGCCCGGCGTCAAGCCGCAGCCCTCGGCGCTGAGCCATGGGCAGGCCGAGCCGCTGGTGCAGGATGCCGACTGGCTGCTGGTCTTCGACGCCGACGAGTTCCTGGCGATCAACCACCCTTCGGGGACGCTCGACGGGATGCTGGACGACGCGGTGGCGAAGGACGCGAACGGCATCGTCATCACCTGGCGCATCTTCGGCTCGAACGGGATCGTGGACTGGTCCCGCGCGCCGGTGACGGAACAATACACCCGCGCAGCACCCCCCGACTGGAACAAGGGCTGGGGTGTCAAGACGCTGTTCAGGTTCGACCCGGAATACTGGAAGCTCGGCATCCACCGGCCGTCCATCAAGAACAAGCACCTTGAGGACGGCTTCCCGGACACAGTGCGCTGGCTCAACGGCTCGGGCCAGCCGATGGAGGATTACTTCAAGTTCCACGGCTGGCGGTCGATCAAGCGCACCATCGGCTATAACTGGGCGCAGATGAACCATTACGCGGTCAAGTCGGTGGACAGCTACGCCCTGCGCAAGTTCCGCGGCAACGTGAACAACAAGGCCGACAAGTACAACGCCGACTACTGGGCGTTGCAGGACCGCAACGAGGTGCCCGACACCCGCATCCTGCGCCACGCCCCCGCCCGCGCCGCGATCATGGCCGAGCTGCTGACCGATCCCGTCCTGCGCGAACTGCACGAAACCGCGCTGGCCCGGGTCGAGGCGCGGCTGGCGGAATACCGGGAAACCGACGCCTACCGCGAGTTGCGAGAGGGCCTGATCGCCGCCGGACGCGTGCCGATCGCCAATGTCGAGGCCAAGCCCCCGAAGCCCCGCGATCCCACCCGCATCGCCGAGCTGATGAACCGGGTCAGGAACCCCGGCGGCCCCTCGGCGGAGGACACGGACCAGCCGGCATCCCGGCCCGCGCCCTCGGCGACCTATATCACGCCGGTCGATCTCTCGACCCCGCTCGAGGTCGAGTGGTTCCCGAACCGCGAGCTGCAGTTGCCCGCCGACCCCCGCATCTTCACGGCCGAGGCGCTTTCCGCCATCCGCGCGGGCAAGTTCGAACGCCGCCATGCCCGCAACCTGCCCGGCTATCTGGAGGGCTGCCGGCGGCTTCTGGACATCGGCGGCGGCGTGGGCTTTCCGGTGATGGGCGCGCTGCGCGCCCTGCCCCGCCTGACGGTGATGCTGCACGAGGACCGCCCCGGCCTTGCCGCCGCCGCCCGGCTGATCCACCGCCGCAACGGCATGGAGGACACGGCCAGGCTGCGGGTGGTGGATGGCCCGCTGCGGCTTGCCTCGGACCAGGAGCTTGAGGCGAGCGGGCTTGCCGCCTGCCTGCGCGACTTCCGCCCCGACGCGCTGCGCCTGTCCTGCCCCGAGGCGGTCCCGCCGGACATGCTGGCCGCGATGCCCCTGGATACGGTGAAGCGGGTGATCGTCGCCGCGGCGGCCGGCGAGGAAATGGGCACGGCCTATGCTGACGCGCTGGCTGGCGCGGGGTTCAGGAACGAGGTGGAAAGCGCGGCTGGCGGACCCGCTCTGTTCGTCCGGCAGTAGAGCGTCCCCAGTTTTCTGAAAGGGCAACATGACTGCTGCTATTGATGACGCCGAGTTCGTCCGCATCCAGGTCGCTCATCGGCTGGGTTCCATCGACGATATACGCCTGAAATCCACCGAGACACGCCTCAGTGTATTAAAAGGAGCAACTCTGCTGTTGCTCTATGCCGGTGCTCATGCGTGAAAGACTACAGATGGCTGTGGATGGTTCTCTTACCTTCCGGCCATCGGCATCCAGAACTGGGAATATCAAGGAACACGGTTGAAATGATGAACGGCGAGAAGGTTCTGATCGTTTCGACGATGAAGAACGAAG
>NZ_JAUNPC010000144.1 GCF_030536915.1 Paracoccus sp. (in: a-proteobacteria) | reverse complement strand
CCTCTGCGCAAGGTTCCCCCTCTACGACGGGATGTGAGACAAAGGGGCGCGCCGGCCCGTCCGGTGCGTGCAGAGCACGCACCCTACAGCACGCTACAGCACGCGCCCTGCCCGTAGGGTGCGTGCTTTGCACGCACCGTCACCACGTCACACCGCCCGGGCCGGCCCCCATCCGGGATCGCGGGCGTGCCTGACAGCAGGTCAGCCGATCAGCGACGCAACCCATTCGGGGACCGTGCGGCTGGCCGGTCCCTCGATCACCCGGTCGAAACGGCCGGGGGCGGTGGCGGATAGGTTCAGTTCCACCGTCTCTGCCCCGGCCATGCCGGCGACATCCACGAAGCCCGCCGCCGGATAGACATTGCCCGAGGTGCCGATGGCCGCGAACAGGTCGGCCTGCGACAGTGCCGCGTCGATGCGGTCCATGTGATAGGGCATCTCGCCGAACCAGACGATGTCGGGCCGTGCCGCGGGCCTGCCGCATTGGGGGCAGGCCATGCCCACCGGCATCACGGCGGGCGCAGGCCAGCGGTGGCCGCAGGCGGCGCAGAGGGCCGAATCGAGCCGCCCGTGCATGTGGATCACGTTCCGCGCGCCCGCGCGGTCCAGCAGCGAATCGACATTCTGGGTGATCAGCGTGACGCCCTCGGCCCGGCTCAGCCGCGCCAGCGCCTCATGCGCCGCGTTGGGCCGGGCCGAGGCGGCCCCCGCGCGGCGCCCGTCGTAGAAGCGCAGGACCAGCGCGGGGTCGCGGCGGAAGGCCTGCGGGGTCGCCACGTCCTCGACCCGGTGCTGCTCCCACAAGCCCCCTTGGTCGCGGAAGGTCGCCAGCCCGCTTTCGGCGGACAGCCCCGCCCCGGTCAGGACGACGATTTTCACCGCGTGCAGTAGCGTTCGGCGGTCGCGGCGAAGCTCTTGTAGCGGTCCCAGAACTGGTTGTCGGCGGCCCGCTTGGACATCCGCACGTCCTGCGCCGCCTGGGCGTTGCGGAAGAAGCCGGCAGCGCGGCGCTGGTCGGCGCGCGACAGGGTCTGGTCGGCAACCTGCTGGATGCAGCCGCACAGCGCCCCGCTGCGGGCGCCGCGGTCGGATCGCAGGCAGGCGTTGTCGATCGGCCCGGCCTCGGCGAAGGGGGTGGTCAGCAGGACAGCCGCAAGGGCGATGATGGGTTTCTTCATCCGGTGTCTCCTCGTCCGTTGGCGCTGCCTTTCGCGGCAGTCGTGCTTTGTTTCCGCCGATGGTTGCGGACAAGGACGAAGATACCACCCGTTCAGTCTTGCGGCAACAAATCCGACGCGGGTGGACTGTGGCAAACTGGCCGGCCAAGGCCTTGGCTTTCCCTTGCTCCGGCAGAGTGCTAGGCCGCCCCCATGCTGACCATCGGTTTCGACGCGGACGACACGTTGTGGGAGAACGAGGCCTTCTTCCACCTGACCCAGGACGATTTCGTGGGCCTGCTGGCCGGCCAAGCCGACGAAAGGGTGATCCGCGAACGGCTGCACGAGGTGCAGGTCGCCAACCTCGAAATCTACGGCTACGGGATCAAGAGCTTCACCCTGTCGATGATCCAGACCGCGCTGGACCTGACCGGCAACGACCTGCCGGGACAGACCGTCGCGCGGCTGCTGGGGCTGGGGCAAGACATGCTGCGCCACCCCGTCCACCTGCTTGACCATGTGCGCGAGGTGCTGGCCGACCTGCGCGACCACCGGCTGATCCTGATCACCAAGGGCGACGTGCTGGACCAGGAACGGAAGGTCGCGGCCTCGGGCCTTGCGCCGCTGTTCGAGGGGATCGAGATCGTGCAGGACAAGACCCCGCAGGCCTATGCCCGCGTCCTGCAGCGGCACCGGCTTGAGCCGGAGGAGTTCCTGATGGTCGGCAATTCGATGCGCTCGGACGTGCTGCCGGTGATCGGGATCGGCGGGCGCGGCGTGCTGGTCCCGGCAAGGCTCGGCTGGGTGCATGAACACGCCGAGCCGCCGGAAAGCCCCCGCTTCCACCGGGTGGAGAGCCTTGCCGACCTGCCCGCGCTGGTGCGGCGGATCGAGGGCTATTCGACCGGGACGGCGGTGTAGCCCGCTTCCTTGATCAGTTCCGCCGCCCTTGCGCTGCCAATGCCGTCCACCGTGACCGTCCTGCTGTCCAGATCGGCCTTGGCGGTGCCGCCCGCACCGGCGATGGCACTTTCGATGGCGGCGGTGCAATGGCCGCAGCTCATGTCCTCGACGTGGAACTTCATGGCGTGACCCTTCGTGCTTGACGCGACGACAGGAGTCTAGCATCGCCCGTGGCATGACCGCCAGCCGCCCCGCGCATTCATCCTCTCACGCCGCCAACATGCGCGCGGCGGGCTTCATGGTCGGTTCCATGGCGATGTTCGCGGTCGAGGATGCCGCGATCAAGACCCTGACCATGCGCCTGCCCGTCGGGCAGGTGCTGGCGACGCTGGGGGTGCTGGGCCTGGGCATCTTCTGGGCGGTGCTGGCGCGCAACGGCGGGCGCATGTGGACGCGCCACCTGCTGCTGCGGCCGGTGCTGCTGCGCAACCTCGGGGAAGCGGTCGGCTCGATGGGCTTCACCTCGGCCTTGGCGCTGACGGACCTGTCCTCGGCCTCGGCGATCCTGCAGGCGCTGCCGCTGGCGCTGGTCATGGGCGGCGCGCTGTTTCTGGGCGAGAAGGTCGGCTGGCGGCGCTGGACGGCGATCCTCGTGGGGTTCGCGGGCGTGCTGCTGATCGTCCGCCCCGGCGCGGGCTTCCAGCCGGAATCGGTGCTGGCGCTGGTCGGGGTCGCGGGGCTTGCCCTGCGCGACCTCGCCACGCGGCGGATGCCGGCGGATGTGCAGTCGCACCAGCTGTCCGCCTCGGCCTTCGGCTCGCTTGTTCCGGCGGGGCTGCTGCTCGCCTGGGGGATGGGGACGCCGCTGGCGGTCCCCACAGGGGGCGAGGCGCTGTGGTTTCTCGGCTGCATCACCTTCGGCGTCATGGGCTATGCGATGATGGTGGCGGCGACGCGGGTGGGCGAGGCCTCGCTGATCGCCCCCCTGCGCTATGTGCGGCTGGTCTTTGCCCTGCTGATCGCGGTGGCTGTCTTCGGGGAACGCCCGGATGCGCTGATCCTTGCGGGCGCGGCGCTGATCGTGGGGTCGGGCGGCTTTGCCATGTGGCGGGAACTGGTGCGCAATCGTCCGCGCTGACGCCTCGCGTTCCCCCTTCCCGCAGGCCCGGCACCCCTGTATTAGCCGCGCATGACCCAGCTTGATCTCATCCGCAACTTCTCGATCGTGGCCCATATCGACCACGGCAAATCCACGCTCGCCGACCGGCTGATCCAGTCGACCGGCACCGTCGCCGACCGCGACATGAAGGAGCAGATGCTCGACAGCATGGATATCGAGCGGGAACGCGGCATCACCATCAAGGCCAACACCGTCCGCATCAGCTATCCGGCGAAGGACGGGCAGACCTATGTGCTGAACCTGATCGACACCCCCGGCCACGTCGACTTCGCCTATGAGGTCAGCCGGTCGATGCGGGCGGTGGAAGGCTCGCTGCTGGTGGTGGACGCGACACAAGGGGTCGAGGCGCAGACGCTGGCCAACGTCTACCAGGCGATCGACGCGGGCCACGAGATCGTGCCGGTGCTGAACAAGATCGACCTGCCGGCGGCGGAACCGGACCGGGTCAAGGAACAGATCGAGGACGTGATCGGCATCGACGCCTCGGACGCGGTGCTGATTTCCGCGAAAACCGGCCTCGGCATCCCCGACGTGCTGGAGGCCATCGTCGCGCGCCTGCCCGCACCCAAGGGCACGCGCGAGGCGCCACTCAAGGCGATGCTGGTTGATAGCTGGTATGACGCCTATCTGGGCGTCGTGGTGATGATCCGGGTCATGGACGGCGTGATCCGCAAGGGCGACCGCGTCCGCATGATGCAGACGGGCGC
>NZ_JAUNPC010000041.1 GCF_030536915.1 Paracoccus sp. (in: a-proteobacteria) | reverse complement strand
CCCATGATGAGGTGCCAGCCGATGAAGCCCGCGATGATCGCCAGCAGGATCAGCCACAGCATGGCCGGGCCCCAGCCCGCGACGTAGAAGATCAGCAGCAGCAGCGACAGGATGGCGGCGCTGAGGTTCAGCATGTGCCCGCCAGGCAGCTTCTTCGGCTTGCCGTCGATCTTTCCGGCCAGCTTGCCATAGGCCACGATCGAGCCGGTGAAGGTCACCGCGCCGATGAAGATGCCCAGCGCGACCTCGACCTTGAGCATGGCGATCTCGGCCGGGGACTTCTGCGCCAGCACGGCGGCGAAGCCGGTGAAGACGTCGGTCGTGTCGTTCAGGCGGGCGCGGATGACGCGGCCGAGTTCAAGCTGGGCGTTCACGCCGATCAGCACGGCGGCAAGGCCGACAAGGCTGTGCATCGCCGCGATCAGCTGCGGCATCTCGGTCATCTGGACGCGGGTGGCCAGCACATAGCCGCCGACGCCGCCGAGGGCGATCATCAGGATCGACAGCCACCAGTTGTCCCAGCCGGGCCCGAACAGGGTGGCCAGAACGGCCAGGCCCATGCCGACGATGCCGTACCAGATGGCGCGCTTGGCGCTTTCCTGCCCGGAAAGCCCGCCCAGCGCGAGGATGAACAGGACGGCGGCCACGACATAGGCCGCGCTGGTGAAGCCATAGGCCGGGATCGCCTCGACCATCGAGGCGGGGGCGACAACGGGGGCCAGGCCGGAAGGCGAGGTGGTGATAACGGTGTTCTCCATCGACGCCTCTTACGACTTCTGGAACATGGCAAGCATCCGGCGCGTGACCAGGAAGCCGCCGAAGATGTTGACCGCGGTCATCAGCACCGCCAGCGCGGCGAGGATGACGATCAGCCCGGACCCCGAGCCGATCTGCAGCAGCGCACCAAGGATCACGATGGACGAGATCGCGTTGGTGATCGCCATCAGCGGCGTGTGCAGCGAATGGGCGACGTTCCAGATCACCTGGAAGCCGACGAACACGGCCAGCACGAAGACGATGAAATGCTGCAGGAACGAGGCCGGCGCGAAGAGGCCGACCAGCAGCATCAGCACGCCGCCAGTGACCAGCATCCCGATCTGGCTGCGGGTCTGGCGGCGGAAGGCCAGCGCCTCGGCGGCGCGGCGTTCCTCGGGCGTCGGCTCCTTGGCCTTCTCGCGCGGCTTCTGCACGGCGATGGCCTGCACCTTGGGCGGCGGTGGCGGCCAGGTGATATCGCGTTCGCGCGTCACCGTGGCGCCGCGGATCACGTCATCCTCCATGTCGTGGACCAGCGTGCCGTCCTTGGCGGGCGTCAGGTCGGTCAGCATGTGGCGGACGTTGTTGCCGTAAAGCTCGGAGGCCTGCGCCCCCATGCGCGAGGGGAAGTCGGTATAGCCGATGATCGTGACGCCGTTCTCGGTCACGATCTTCTCGTCCGGCACCGTCAGATCGCAGTTGCCGCCCCGCTCGGCCGCAAGGTCCACGATGACCGAGCCGGGCTTCATCATGCGGACCATGTCCTCGGTCCACAGCTTGGGCGCAGGGCGGCCCGGGATCAGCGCCGTGGTGATGACGATGTCCATCTCGGGCGCAAGCTCGCGGAACTTCTCAAGCTGCTTGGCGAGGAACTCGGGGGACGAGGGCGCGGCATAGCCGCCGGTGGTTGCGCCGTCCTGCACCTGATCGGCGAAGTCGAGGTAGACGAACTCGGCCCCCATCGACTCGATCTGTTCGGCCACCTCGGGGCGGACGTCGAAGGCATGGACCTGCGCGCCGAGGCTCGTGGCCGCGCCGATGGCGGCAAGCCCGGCGACGCCCGCGCCCACGACCAGCACCTTGGCCGGGGGCACCTTGCCCGCGGCCGTCACCTGCCCGGTGAAGAAGCGGCCGAAGTTGTTGGCAGCCTCGATCACCGCGCGGTAGCCCGCGATGTTGGCCATCGACGACAGCGCGTCCATCTTCTGCGCGCGGCTGATCCGCGGCACCATGTCCATCGCGATCGCGTTCACGCCGAGGGTGCGGGCGCGTTCCAGCAGTTCCGCGTTCTGGCCGGGATAGAAGAACGAGATGAGCGTCTGGCCCTCGCGCATCAGGCCAAGCTCCTCCTCGGACGGCGGACGGACCTTGGCGACCACATCGACCGCGCCCACAAGCGCGGCGGCGGTCGGATGAACCGTCACTCCGGCCCGTTCATAAGCGGCATCCGAGAAACCCGCGCGGGCCCCTGCGCCGGATTCGACATGAACCTCGTGCCCGAGCTTCTGCAGATGCCCGGCCGAGGACGGTGTGACGGCAACCCGCGCCTCACCGTCGAAAGTCTCTTTCAACGCGCCTATTCTCACCGAGCCTGTCCCCTCTCGTCCGTGTGTTGCGCCCGCATTATCACTGCGCAACAATCTTTCACAAGACGGTGAAAGCCCGCGGCCTGTCCGCAATCCGCCGCTGCGTCACACAGAAGAAAGAACCGCCGCGCAGAAGCGCGACGGTTCCAGATGACGGCCGGGACGAACCGGCAAGGGGAAACGTCCTCAGTTCGACGGGTTGGTGACCGGAACCGTGGTCGTCGTGGTGGCGGCATCCGCATCGGTCGCGGCATCCGCAGCAGCGCCCGTCGTGGCGGCGGCATCGGTCGCAGCATCCGCGGCGGCGTCGGCGGCGGTGCCCGCGGCATCGGCGGCAGCATCGGCGCCCGTGCCGTCAGTGGTCGCAGTCGCGGTCCCGGCGGCGGTGCCGGCCGGCGTGTCGACGGTGGTGGTCGCAGCCGCGTCGGTGGTGCCCGTGGTGGTGTCGGTCGCCGTGTCGGTGGTCGTGGTCACGGTGGCCGGGGCAGTGTCGGTCGTCGTGGCGGGGGCGGTGGTGGTCGTCGTGGTGGTCGTGTCGGCCACCTCGTCATTGCCCATGAAGCTGGACAGCAGCCACCACGCGAGGGCCAGGGCCAGGAGGATACCGATGATCAGCGGAAGCGGCGAGGCCTTCTTCTCGACCGGCTCGACGTAGGTCTCGGTCACAACGGTGTTGCGGCCGCTCGGATCGACGGGGCGATGCGGATCGGTGGCATCGGTGCGGCTCGGATCGTTCGGGTCGTAGTTGGCCATGATGGTCTCCTTGAGGTATCTGATCTGTCGGGACCGCCACGCCCTCGTTCGCCTCATAGCGGAACTGCGGCGTCGGCTTGCGACCCGGTAATCCTGCGCTTAACACTCCGCTCAAGCACAAGTTCCGCGGAAGAACCATTTTTATCAGGCAGGGCATAGGATGGGGGAAACCCGTTTTCTCAATGATTACAGACCGTGGCCGTTTCGCATCACCGAGACTCGGCTGGATGTGACGCTGGCGCCGAAGGGCACGGTCGTCAGGTCGGAACTGGACCTTCAGCGCCACGCGCCCGGGCCGCTGGTGCTGGATGGCGGCGCGGGACTGCGGACCGGCGCGGTCACGATCGACGGGCAGCCGGTCGATCCGGCGCATCTGGCCATCGCCGATGAAAGGCTGACGGTGGCCGAGGCCGCCCTGCCCGACCGCCCCTTCACCTTCGCCGCCACCGTCGAGATCGACCCCGAGGGCAACACCGCGCTGGAAGGGTTGTATCTGTCCGGCGGCATCTTCTGCACCCAGTGCGAGGCCGAGGGCTTCCGCCACATCACCTGGTATCCCGACCGCCCCGACGTGATGGCGCCATTCCGGGTGACGGTCCGGTCGGACCTGCCGGTGCTGCTGTCGAACGGGAACCCCGTCGCGCAGGGGGACGGCTGGGCCGAATGGCACGATCCCTGGCCCAAGCCCTCCTACCTCTTCGCGCTGGTCGCGGGCGAGTTGAAGGCCGTGTCGGACAGCTTCACCACCATGTCCGGGCGAAAGGTCGCCCTGAACGTCTGGGTGCGGCCTGCCGACCTGGATCGCGCGGGCTTTGCGATGGAAGCCCTGAAGAAGTCGATGCGCTGGGACGAGACGGCTTACGGGCGCGAATACGACCTGGACGTGTTCAACATCGTGGCCGTGGACGACTTCAACATGGGGGCCATGGAAAACAAGGGGTTGAACATCTTCAACTCGAAACTGGTTCTGGCAAGCCCCAACACCGCGACCGATGCCGACTACGAGCGGATCGAGGCGGTGATCGCGCATGAATATTTCCATAACTGGACTGGAAACCGAATAACTTGCCGCGACTGGTTCCAGCTTTGCCTCAAGGAAGGGCTGACGGTCTTCCGCGACCAGCAGTTCACCGCGGATGTGCGGTCGGCCGCCGTCAAGCGGATCGAGGACGTGGTGACCCTGCGGGGGCGGCAGTTCCGCGAGGACGCGGGGCCGCTGGCGCATCCGCCCCGGCCCGACCGCTACGAGGAGATCAACAACTTCTACACCGCCACCGTTTATGAAAAGGGCGCCGAGGTCATCGGGATGCTCAAGCGGCTTGTCGGGGATGAGGGTTACCGCCGCGCGCTGGACCTGTATTTCGACCGCCATGACGGGCAGGCCTGCACCATCGAGGACTGGCTCAAAGTCTTCGAGGACGCGACGGGCCGCGATCTTACCCAGTTCAAGCGCTGGTATACCGACGCGGGCACCCCGCGTCTGACGCTGGCCGAGGACTGGGACCGCAACGCGGGCCGCCTGACGCTGCGCTTCACCCAGGTGACGGCGCCGACGCCGGGCCAGCCCGACAAGCCGCCGCGGGTAATCCCCATCGCCGTTGGCCTCATCTCGGTCAACGGCGACGAGGTGCTGCCGACCCGCGTGCTCGAGATGACCGAGACCGAGCAGTCCTTCAGCTTCGACGGCCTCGGCACCCGTCCCGTCGTGTCGCTGTTGCGGGGTTTCTCGGCCCCGGTGACGGTCGATCACGAGATCACCTCGCCGGAACGCGCCATCCTGCTGGCCCATGACACCGACCCCTTCGCGCGCTGGCAGGCCGGGCACGAACTGGCGATGGACTCGCTGGTGGCGATGGCCACCGGCGGACAGGCCGACACCATCTTCAGCCACTCGCTGGGCGGACTTCTGGGCGACGGCTCGCTTGACCCGGCCTTCGTGGCCCTGTCGCTGCGGCTGGCCGGCGAGGATGAGATCGCGGCCGGGATCGCCGCGCGCGGCGGGGTGCCCGATCCCGATGCCATCCACCGCGCCCGCGAGGCGCTGGCGGCCGACCTTGCCTCGGAACACGAGCGGCGGCTGGCCGAGATCCACGACGAGATGGAGGTGCCCGGCCCCTACTCGCCCGAGGCGGATGCGGCGGGGCGGCGGTCGCTGCGGCTGGCTGCGCTGGGGCTGCTGTCGCGGCTGGATGGCGGGGCGCGGGCGCAGGCGCTGTGGGATTCCGCGTCCAACATGACGGAACGGATGGGGGCACTGGCGGTGCTGGTGCGGCTGGACCGCGCGGAAGCCGCGCTGGCCGGGATGGAGGCGCGGTTCGGCGACAACCGGCTGGTGATGGACAAGTTCTTCTCGGTCCAGCCGATGGCGGCCCCCCCGGCCCGCGCGGTGCAGGTGGCAAAGGCGCTGGCGGACAGGCCGGACTTCGACTGGAAGAACCCCAACCGCTTCCGTTCGCTGATCGGGGGGCTTGCGGCAAACCATGCGGCATTCCACGCAAGCGACGGATCTGGCTATGATTTCGTCGCGGGCTGGCTGATGCGGCTTGACCCGCTGAACCCGCAGACGGCGGCCCGGCTGACCACGGTGTTCGAGACCTGGCCCCGCTATGACGAGGCCCGGCGGCAGCACGCCCGCGTGGCACTGGAACGGATCGCGGCCCTGCCGTCTCTGTCGAGCAACACCGTGGAAATGGTCAGGCGCATTCTTGCCGCTGGAACCTGAGGGCGCTTGTGGGCGTCATGTCTCAGGATAATAGATGCTGGAAATGAGTAACGCGCCCAAAGATTCGCCCGCTCCGCCGGGCCGCCTGCCCGCGCTGGTCGAGATGCAGCAGCGGCTGGACCCGCTGATCGCCGAACGGGCGCCGTGGCTTTATTCCGGCAAGCCGCATCACACGCTGGCCAAGCAGCTGATGATGCGGCTGTTGCGCTATCCACGTTCCATCGAGCTGGCGGCTCAGTTCCGCGACCTGCCGACCGAGGAGATCATGCGCCGCGTCTCGGCGCTGATCGTGCGCGACCTGCGGGTGGACGGGCTGGAACACATCCCGGCCACCGGGCCGGCGCTGATCGTGGCGAACCACCCGACCGGCATCGCCGACGGGATCGTGCTGCATGCGGTCGTTTCGGCCGTGCGGCACGACCTGTTCATCTATGCCAACCACGACATGATCCGCGTCCTGCCCCAGACCGAGGAGCTGATCGCCCCCGTCGAATGGCGGGCGGAAAAGCGCAGCCATGCCAAGACCAAGTACACGATGGACTATACCCGCGCCGCGCTGGGACAGGGGCGGATCGGGCTGATCTTCCCTTCGGGGCGGCTGGCCAAGCGGCATGGCCTGAAGCTGCACGAACGTCCCTGGATGGCCAGCGCGGTGATGATCGCGCGCAAGTTCGGCGCCCCCGTCATCCCGTTGCATATCCGGGCGCGGAACTCGGCGCTGTTCTACCTGCTGGATGCGATCCACCCGACCCTGCGCGACGTGACGCTGTTCAACGAGGTGTTGAACAAGGCGGGCCACACCTATCGCATAACCATCGGCCGTCCGATCGACCCGGCGACCCTGCCGGCGAAATCCGAGGAAGGCATCGAGGCGCTGCGCCGGGCGGTGCTGGACCTGCCGCCTCCGGGCCGGGACGCGGCACATATGTCGCACCTGCGCGAGGTCCGCAGGCGACGGGCGCAGATCCGCGAGCCCTTGGGCGAAAAGCTCTGAGCTTGGGGTGCGTGCAAATCACGCATCCTAGAGTGCCGGTCCCGCGTAGGGTGTGTGTTCTGCACGCGCCGCACTTGCGACCATCGGCAAGGGCGGGCATCTCTGGCGCGCCATGACGGACCTTCCCACCCCCGACACCCATCGCCTGGATGCGCCGGCTTCCGGCCCCGAATGGCTGCTGACGCCCGGCTTGATCCCGCATCCCGAGGCTGTTGCCTGGATGGAGGCGCGCGTGGCCGCCATCCAGGCAGGCGAGGCGCCCGAGGCGGTCTGGCTGGTCGAGCATCCGCCGCTTTACACCGCCGGCACCTCGGCCCGCCCCGAGGATCTGACCGATCCGGGCCGCTTTCCGGTCTTTTCGACAGGACGCGGCGGGCAATACACCTATCACGGGCCGGGTCAGCGGATCGCCTATGTCATGCTGGACCTGAACCGGCGCGGGCGCGACGTGCGGGCATTCGTCCAGTCGCTGGAAGCCTGGGTCATCGCGGCCTTGTCCGAGTTCGGCTTGAAGGGCGAGATTCGCGAGGGCCGCGTCGGCGTCTGGATCGCGCGGCCCGAGAAGCCCTCGTTGCCCGATGGCTCGATGCGCGAGGACAAGATCGCCGCCATCGGGATCAAGCTGCGCCGCTGGGTCAGCTTTCACGGCATCTCGATCAACGTCGAGCCGGACCTGTCCCATTACGGCGGCATCGTGCCCTGCGGGATCAGCGGCCATGGCGTGACCAGCCTGATCGATCTGGGCCTGCCGGTGACGATGGAGGACCTGGATCACGCCTTGATGACCGGCTTTTGCGCGGTCATGGGTGAACCGAATGGGGGGCTGTGACCTTTGTTCTCTTGCGAAATCCTGCGAGATGCTGTGCCCTGCGCTGCAGAGAGCACCGCTCTCGTTAAGAATGATCCGCTGAGGAAGGACGACATGATGAAGACCAGCCTGATTGCCACTCTTGCCACCCTCGCCCTGTCCCTGCCGGTGGCTGCGCAGGAACTGTCCGGCGATCCCGCCGCAGGCGAGTCCGAGTTCCGCAAGTGCAAGGCCTGCCACATGATCCAGGACGAGGCGGGCACCGACATCGTCAAGGGCGGCCGGACGGGACCCAACCTTTACGGCGTCTACGGCCGTCCCTATGCGGCCGAGGAAGGCTACAAATACGGCGAGGGCCTGATTGAACTGGCCGAGACCAACCCCGACCAGGTCTGGGACGAAGAGCACCTGATCGAGTACATCACCGATCCGACCGCCTATGTGAAGGAAAAGACCGGCGATTCCGCCGCCAAGTCGAAGATGACCTTCAAGCTGAACAAGAACCAGGCCGACATCGTGGCCTTCCTGGCGCAGCACTCGCCGAACGCCGCGGGCGCGGCCGGGGGCGACGCCGCCGCTGGCGGGGACGCGGCCGCGGCACCTGCCGCCGCGAACTGACGCCTGCGTCCCCTTGCGGGACGACGCCTGAACCGACCCCCGGCCGCCACCAGCGGGCGGGGGTTTCATTTTGTCGCAGCAGGGGATGCGCGGCGCATTGCCGCAACCGGAATCGTGTTCTAGAACGGCATCAGCCAGTCCGCCGGCCAGCCGCCGTGACGGCACGATTCTGAGGAGCATGCGCATGGCAGATGCCGCCGTTCACGGCCATGGTGCCCATCATGACACCCGCGGGTTCTTCACCCGCTGGTTCATGTCCACCAACCACAAGGACATCGGTGTCCTTTACCTTTTCACCGCAGGCGTCGTCGGCCTGATCTCGGTCTGCTTCACCGTCTACATGCGGATGGAGCTGCAGCATCCCGGCGTGCAGTACATGTGCCTCGAAGGCGCCAGGCTGATCCCCGCCGGCGTCGATGACATCTGCACGCCGAACGGGCATCTGTGGAACGTGATGATCACCTATCACGGCGTCCTGATGATGTTCTTCGTCGTCATCCCGGCGCTGTTCGGGGGCTTCGGCAACTACTTCATGCCGCTGCACATCGGCGCGCCGGACATGGCCTTCCCCCGGCTGAACAACCTCAGCTACTGGCTGTTCGTCTGCGGCGTGGCGCTGGGCATCGCCTCGCTGCTGTCGCCGGGCGGCAACGACCAGCTCGGCTCGGGCGTGGGCTGGGTGCTTTATCCGCCGCTGTCCACGACCGAGGGCGGGCTGTCCATGGACCTCGCGATCTTCGCCGTCCACGTCTCGGGCGCCTCGTCGATCCTGGGCGCGATCAACATCATCACCACCTTCCTGAACATGCGCGCCCCCGGCATGACGCTGTTCAAGGTGCCGCTGTTCGCCTGGTCGGTCTTCATCACCGCCTGGATGATCCTGCTGGCGCTGCCGGTGCTGGCCGGCGCCATCACCATGCTGCTGATGGACCGCAACTTCGGCACCAACTTCTTCAACCCGGCGGGCGGCGGCGACCCGGTGCTGTACCAGCACATCCTGTGGTTCTTCGGCCACCCCGAGGTCTACATCATCATCGTGCCGGGCTTCGGCATCATCAGCCACGTGATCGCCACCTTCTCGCGCAAGCCCATCTTCGGCTACCTGCCGATGGTGCTGGCCATGGCCGCCATCGCCATCCTGGGCTTCGTCGTCTGGGCGCACCACATGTACACCGTCGGCATGTCGCTGACCCAGCAGGCCTATTTCATGCTGGCCACCATGACGATCGCGGTGCCGACCGGCATCAAGGTCTTCTCGTGGATCGCGACGATGTGGGGCGGCTCGATCGAGTTCAAGACGCCGATGCTCTGGGCCTTCGGCTTCCTGTTCCTGTTCACCGTGGGCGGCGTCACCGGCGTGGTGCTGTCGCAGGCCCCGCTGGACCGGGTCTATCACGACACCTACTATGTCGTGGCGCATTTCCACTATGTGATGTCGCTGGGCGCGGTCTTCGCCATCTTCGCCGGCATCTACTACTGGATCGGCAAGATGAGCGGGCGGCAGTACCCGGAATGGGCGGGCAAGGTCCACTTCTTCGCCATGTTCATCGGCTCGAACCTGATCTTCTTCCCCCAGCACTTCCTGGGCCAGCAGGGGATGCCGCGCCGCTACATCGACTATCCCGAGGCCTTCGCCTACTGGAACAACGTCTCGTCGATCGGCGCCTATATCGCCTTCGCCTCGTTCCTGTGGTTCATCGGCGTCGTGTTCTACACGCTGTTCGCAGGCCAGCGCGTGACCCAGAACAACTACTGGAACGAATACGCCGACACGCTGGAATGGACCCTGCCCTCGCCGCCGCCCGAACATACCTTCGAGCAGCTTCCCAAGCGCGAGGACTGGGACCACGCCCGCAAGCACTGATGCCCGAAAGATGAAGTCATCGGCCCCGGAGCGATCCGGGGCCGTTTTCCATCCCCGAAGGACCGGCAGACCCCCATGCCCTATGCCTGGCAACCGGACGAGCCTGACGGAACCCGCCGGCTGCTGATCTGGCGCCACCGCTCGCTGACGCCCGAAGGCTTCGTCTGGGTGATCGGGCTGACGGCCGCGGCGCTGACCCTGCCGCTTCTGGCCGTGGTCGGCTCGGCGGTGATGTGGGGGCTTCTGCCCTTCGCGCTGGCGGCGCTGGCGGGATTGTGGTTCGCCGTCCAGCATGACTGGAAGGGCGGCGGCCCGGTCGAGGAAGTCGCCCTGACCCCCGCCGTGATGTCCGTCATCCGCCGCGACCCCGGCCGGGCAGATCGTTACTGGCAGGGCAATCCCTACTGGGTCCGGCTCAGGCTGCGGCGGGATGGGCCGATCGATGACTACCTGACCCTGTCGGACGGGCGGCGCGAGATCGAGCTTGGCGCCTTTCTCAGCCCCGAGGAACGCCGCGCGCTGCAGGCCGATCTGTCCGCCGCGCTGGCGCAGATCGGAAATCCCAGCCTGCGCCCTTAGGTCGTGCGGCATCCGCGCTTTCTCTTGCGCCCGCCGCATGGCACAGAGCGGGCAGCATCGCGCCCCGAGATTTCCCCCATGTCCGAGATCCCGCTCCGCTCCCGCGCCGACCGACGCCGCGCGGCCTTCCGCCGCAAGGCCGGCCGGGCGGCGCGGATCTTCGTGCTGCTGACGGTGCTGATCGACGCGACCGGCATGGGGCTGATCTTCCCGGTCATGCCCGACCTGCTTGAGGAGCTGACCGGCCAGAACCTGTCGGGCGCGGCGGTCTGGGGCGGCATCCTTGGCACCGCTTACGCGGCGATGCAGTTCCTGTTCGGCCCGGTCGTGGGCAACCTGTCGGACGCCTATGGCCGCCGCCCGGTGATGCTGGTGGCGCTGTTCGTGATGACGCTGGACTATGTGCTGCTGGCCCTGGCCCATACCGTCACGCTGATCCTGATCGGCCGCATCGTCGGCGGCATCATGGCCGCGACCCATGCGACGGCGGCGGCCTACATGGCCGACATCTCGACCCCCGAGGAAAAAGGCCGCAACTTCGGCCTGATCGGCGCGGCCTTCGGGGTGGGCTTCGTGCTGGGGCCGGTGCTGGGCAGCCTCGCCTCGACCATCGACCTGCGCGCACCCTTCTGGATTGCGGGGGGTCTTGCCTTCGCCAACATGATCTTCGGCTGGTTCGTCCTGCCGGAAACGGTCACGCGGTCGATCCGCCGTCCCTTCGACTGGCGGCGCGCCAATCCGCTGGCCTCGTTCTCGGCCATCGGCTCGCTGCCGGGGATCGCGCCCCTTCTGGCCGTCTATGCGCTGTTCAACCTCGCCAGCTATGTCTACCCCGCGGTATGGAGCTTTTTCGGCAAGGCCCGCTTCGGTTGGGACCCGCTGCATATCGGCCTGTCGCTGGCGGCCTTCGGCATCGCCATCGCCTTCGTCCAGGGGGTGCTGGTCGGTCCGGCCATCCGGCGCTTTGGCCCGGGGCGCACGGTGGTCGTGGGCTTTGCACTGGAAATCGCGGCACTCGTCTTCTACGGTTTCGTCACCAGCCCGGTTCTGGCGCTTGCGCTGACCCCGCTGGCCGCCATCGCGGGATTGGGAGGACCGGCCTTGCAGCAGATCATGTCCAACCTCGCCCGCGACGACCAGCAGGGGGAATTGCAGGGTGTCCTCGCCTCGGTCGCAGCGGTCGCGATGGGACTGTCGCCCCTGATCATGACCGGCATCTTCGCCTTCTTCACGCGCGAGAGCGCGAGGTTTCATGCGCCGGGGATGCCCTTTCTGGCCGCTGCGGCGATGATGCTGGTGGCGCTGGCCATCTTCGTCCGGGCCCGCAGGGCGGCGCGCCATGACTGACCGGGCAGGCTCGCGCGAGATGCGGCGTCTGGGCAAGCTGGCCCGCGCCATGATCCAGCCCTTCGCTAAGCGTCCCTGGCTGATCCGGCCGCTGATGCGCTCGGGCATGCTGGCCCGCGACTTCCCGCTGCCCCGCCGGACCCGGCGCGAGCTTGCCACGGAATTGCGCCGGGTGCAGGGCCGCAAGGTCTGGACGCTGGCGCCAAAGGACGCGGCCAAGGACGCGCCGCTGATCCTTTACCTGCACGGCGGAGCCTATGTCTGCGGGATCACGACGGTGCATTGGCAGTTCCTGACCACCCTTGCGCAAAGGGGACCGGTGATCGAGGTGCCGCTTTACGGCCTCGGCCCGAAGCATGATTTCCGCGAGGCCTATGCGCTGCTCGATGATCTCTGGGCCGGGATCGCACAGCGCCATCCCGGCCGGCCGGTGACGATCATGGGCGACTCGGCCGGCGGCGGGCTGGCACTTGGCTTCGTTCTGCATCTGCGGGACAGCGGTTGGATGCTGCCCGAAAGCCTCGTGCTGCTTGCACCTTGGGTGGACCTTGCCTCGACCGACCCGCAGGTGGACGAACGCAGGCAGGACGACCCCATGCTGGCACGGGCGGGTGCCGAACTGGCGGCCAGCGTCTGGGCGAATGGCGCGGACCCGACCGACCCGCGGCTCAGTCCGATGAACGGCGACCTGACGGGCCTGCCGCCGACCGACATCTACCAGGGCACCCGCGACATGCTGCGCCCGCAGGTCGAGGCGCTGGCGGACAAGCTGCGCGCGGCCGGGGTCCGGGTGGACCTGACGCTCTGTCCCGGCGGGCTGCATGTCTATCCGATCTTCGACACCCCCGAAAGCGAGGCTGCGCGGGACCGCATCTCGGCCCGCCTGCCGGGCTGACGGCTTGCCAGCGGCCCCGCTTTCGGCTATGGGGCTGATCCAAGTCTTGTGAACGACATGGCCAGAACAGGCCGCCTTGGAATGGGTCGGGCTTATGCCGCGACCCTTTCGCGTTACGCGAGGCACAGACCGGCGGAGCCAACCGTCTGGCCAGCAACCCGACTCAAAGGACACACCTGCCGCATGGCGAAAAACACATCCATGGAGGAATTCGAAGCCCTCCTCAACGAAAGCTTCGAGATCGACACCCCGGACGAAGGTTCGGTCGTCAAGGGTCGCGTCCTCGCCATCGAGGCGGGGCAGGCCATCATCGACGTCGGCTACAAGATGGAAGGCCGCGTCGATCTGAAGGAATTCGCCAATCCCGGCGAGGAAGCCAACCTTTCGGTCGGCGACGAGGTCGAGGTCTATCTGGACCGCGTGGAAAACGCCCGCGGGGAAGCTTCGATCAGCCGTGAAAAGGCTCGCCGCGAGGAAGCCTGGGACCGTCTGGAACAGGCCTACGCCAAGGAAGAGCGCGTCGAAGGCGCCATCTTCGGGCGCGTCAAGGGTGGCTTCACCGTCGATCTGGGCGGCGCCGTGGCCTTCCTGCCCGGTTCGCAGGTTGACGTCCGCCCCGTGCGCGACGCGGGCCCGCTGATGGGTCTGAAGCAGCCCTTCCAGATCCTGAAAATGGATCGCCGCCGCGGCAACATCGTCGTGTCGCGCCGCGCCATCCTGGAAGAAAGCCGCGCCGAACAGCGCGCCGAGGTCATCGCCAACCTGCACGAAGGTCAGGTCGTTGACGGCGTCGTCAAGAACATCACCGAATACGGCGCCTTTGTCGATCTGGGCGGTGTGGACGGTCTGCTGCACGTCACCGACATGGCGTGGCGCCGCGTGAACCACCCCTCGGAAATCCTGTCGATCGGCGAGACCGTCAAGGTCCAGGTCGTCAAGATCAACAAGGAAACCCACCGCATCAGCCTGGGCATGAAGCAGCTCCAGTCCGATCCGTGGGACACGGTGAGCGACAAGTTCCCGATCGGGTCCGTCCACAAGGGCCGCGTGACCAACATCACCGACTACGGCGCCTTCGTCGAACTGGAAGCCGGTGTCGAGGGTCTGGTCCACGTTTCGGAAATGTCCTGGACCAAGAAGAACGTCCATCCCGGCAAGATCGTCTCCACCTCGCAGGAAGTGGACGTCATGGTGCTGGAGATCGACGAGCAGAAGCGCCGCGTGTCGCTGGGTCTCAAGCAGACCATGCGCAACCCGTGGGAAGTCTTTGCCGAAACCCACCCGGCCGGCACGCCCATCGAGGGCGAGGTCAAGAACATCACCGAGTTCGGTCTGTTCGTGGGCCTGGAAGGCGACATCGACGGCATGGTCCACCTGTCCGACATCAGCTGGGACCAGCGCGGCGAGGATGCGATCCAGAACTACCGCAAGGGCGACACCGTCCGAGCGGTGGTGCAGGAAGTCGATATCGACAAGGAACGCATCAGCCTGTCGATCAAGGCCATGGAAAACGACACCATGTCCGAGGCCGTCGATGGCGTGAAGCGGGGCGATGTCGTCACCGCCGAAGTCACGGCGATCGAGGATGGCGGGATCGAGGTGGAATACAACGGCGTCAAGTCGTTCATCCGCCGCTCGGACCTTGCCCGCGACCGCCAGGACCAGCGCCCCGAGCGTTTCTCGGTCGGCGACAAGGTCGATGTGCGCGTGACCAACATCGACACCAAGACCCGCCGCCTGGGCCTGTCGATCAAGGCCCGCGAGATCGCCGAGGAAAAGGAAGCGATCGACCAGTATGGCTCGTCCGATTCGGGCGCCTCGCTGGGCGACATCCTTGGCGCCGCGCTGAAGAACCGCGGCTGAGGCCCCGCGCCTTGCACCGTATCGGCCGTCCCCTTTCGGGGGCGGCCTTTTTCGTCGGCCGGGATTGCGCGGCGGCAGGAAACTTGCAACCTTTTCAGTCCGGTCGCGTTTCAAACCTTATTCCAGTGCCGCGCGGCCGACGCATAACGAGAACAGGGCGCCCATGATCCGTTCCGAACTGATTCAGAAGATCGCCGAGGAAAATCCCCATCTTTTCCAGCGCGATGTCGAACGGATCGTCAGCACCGTCTTCGACGAGATCATTGACGCCATGGCCCGCGGAGAGCGGGTCGAGCTTCGCGGCTTCGGGGCGTTTTCGGTCAAGCAGCGGCAGGCGCGACAGGGCCGCAACCCGCGCACGGGCGAAACCGTGCAGGTGGTGGAAAAGCATGTGCCCTTCTTCAAGACCGGCAAGCTGCTGCGCGACCGGCTGAACGGTCTGGATCAGCAAAGCGAGTAGGGACGTGGCGCGCGTGGCTGTTGCACCCGCCGCCGGGTTGAACGAAACTGCGCCGCGATGCCCGGCCGTTCGGGCCGGAAGGTGAAGGTCTTTCCCATGCGCTATCTGCGGATGCTGTTTGTCGTGCTGCTGGCCGTGATCCTGATCGGCGTGGCGCTGGCCAACCGGCAACTCGTCACGGTCAGCCTGTTCCCCGATCGGGTGGACGGCTTCATCGCCGGGGAATGGTCGGCGCAGATGCCGCTGTTCCTGGTGATCATCATGTCGCTGCTGGTCGGCATGATCCTCGGGCTGATCTGGGAATGGATGCGCGAATCGGTCCTGCGCCGGGAATCGGCCCAGCGCGCGCACGAGTTGCAGGTGCTGGAACGCGAGGTCGGCCAGGTCCGCAAGGCCCATCACGCCCCGCGCGACGAGGTGCTGGCGATTCTGGACGCGCCCAAGTCCAAGGCTGGCGCCGCCCCCGCTGTCGTCACCACGCGCACCGCCGCCGCGCCTGCCCTGCCCGCCCGCCGCTGATGGCGGTCGTCAAGATCTGCGGGATCACCCGCCCGGACGACCTGTCGGCAGTGGCAGAGGCAGGCGCGCGTTATGCGGGGCTTGTCTTCTTTCCGAAATCCCCCCGCCATCTGTCGGTCGAGGCGGCAAGGGCGCTCGCGCTTGCCGCGCCAGCGGGCGTTGCCCGCGTCGGCCTGTTCGTAAACCCCGACGACGCCACGCTGGAGGCTGTGCTGGACCGCGTGCCGCTGGACATCATCCAGTTGCACGGGGGCGAGACCCCCGCGCGGGTTGCCGAGACCAAGGCGCGCA
This sequence comes from Paracoccus sp. (in: a-proteobacteria), assembly GCF_030536915.1. Lineage (GTDB taxonomy): Bacteria > Pseudomonadota > Alphaproteobacteria > Rhodobacterales > Rhodobacteraceae > Paracoccus. The sequence goes on along the minus strand of NZ_JAUNPC010000041.1, from coordinate 8,210 downwards.
GCGGGCTGCCGGTCATGAAGGCCGTGGGCATCGCCGCACCGGCCGATCTGGACGCGCTGTGGGATTATGGGCTGGCCGCCGACCTGCTGCTGGTGGATGCCAAGGCCTCGCCGGATGCGGCACTGCCCGGCGGCAACGGGCTGGCCTTTGACTGGCGGCTGCTGGCGGGGCGGCGCATGCTCAAGCCTTGGATGCTTGCCGGGGGGCTGACCCCCGCGAACGTGGCCGAGGCCGTGCGGCTGACGGGCGCGCCGATGGTGGACGTGTCCTCGGGCGTTGAATCGGCGCCGGGGATCAAGGATCGCGCCCGCATCCGCGCCTTCGTGAATGCGGCCGGGGGTTCGTCCGGCTTTACGCCCGAGCCGAACGAGCCTAGAACATTCCCCTGACCGAAGGGGACGCAGCATGGCCGAAGACCTCATCAACAGCTTCATGACCGGGCCCGACGAACAGGGCCGCTTCGGCATCTTCGGCGGCCGCTTCGTCAGCGAGACGCTGATGCCGCTGATCCTCGAGCTTCAGGCCGAGTATGAGAAGGCCAGGACCGACCCGGCCTTCAAGGCCGAGATGGACGAGCTGTGGACGCATTACGTCGGCCGCCCCTCGCCATTGTACAAGGCCGAGCGGCTGACGGAACGGCTGGGCGGCGCCACGATCTACATGAAGCGCGAGGAACTGAACCACACCGGCAGCCACAAGATCAACAACGTGCTGGGCCAGATCCTGCTCGCCCGCCGGATGGGCAAGACGCGGATCATCGCGGAAACCGGCGCGGGCCAGCATGGGGTGGCGACGGCCACCGTCTGCGCCCGCTTCGGGCTGAAATGCGTGGTCTACATGGGCGCCGAGGACGTGCGCCGCCAGCAGCCCAACGTCTTCCGCATGAAGCTGCTGGGGGCCGAGGTGGTGGCCGTCCAGTCGGGGCGCGGCACGCTGAAGGACGCGATGAACGACGCCCTGCGCGACTGGGTGACGAACGTCCGCGACACCTTCTACTGTATCGGCACGGTCGCGGGGCCGCATCCTTATCCGGCGATGGTCCGCGACTTCCAGCGCATCATCGGCGAGGAGACCAAGGCCCAGATCATGGAACGCGAGGGGCGGCTGCCCGACACGGTCGTCGCCGCCATCGGCGGGGGGTCCAACGCGATGGGCCTGTTCCATCCCTTCCTTGACGACCGTTCCGTGCGGATCATCGGGGTCGAGGCCGGCGGCAAGGGCGTGGACGAGACGATGCAGCATTGCGCCAGCCTGACCGGCGGGCGGCCGGGGGTGCTGCACGGCAACCGGACCTATCTGTTGCAGGACGACGAGGGACAGATCCTCGAAGGCCATTCGATCAGCGCGGGGCTGGATTATCCCGGCATCGGGCCGGAACACGCCTGGCTGCGCGACGTGGGCCGCGCCGAATATGTCAGCGTGACCGACAGCGAGGCGCTGGAAGCCTTCCAGCTTTGCTGCGAAACCGAAGGCATCATCCCGGCGCTGGAACCCTGCCATGCCTTGGCGCATATCATCAAGATCGCGCCGAACCTGCCGCCCGAGCACCTGATCGTGCTGAACCTCAGCGGCCGGGGCGACAAGGACATCTTCACCGTCGCCCGCCACCTGGGCGTGCAGGTCGAAGCGTAAGCCTCAGCGCGTCAGCGTCAGGACGTTCAGGATCGATTCACGGTATGGCAGCGGCAGGATCAGCCGTGCGCTGTCCTGAGCCGTGACTTCCAGCAGGCCCACATCGGGCAGCGTCTCGCTGGCGCCGGTGTCGATCTCGACCGGGAAATCGTCATAGCGGCGGGGCGCCTCGCCCTGCACGAAACTCGAGCCGAGATAGACCCAGCGCCCGTCCGTCTCCCGGATCGTCCCGCTGGTGCGCTGCGATCCGGTCAGCTTGTCGAAATGCAGCACGCCGTCCCGCGTCTCGATCCGGCAGCGGAACGGGGGATAGGCGACCAGCGGCAGGTTGCCGCCCAGCTTGGTCATGCTGCAGGTCCAGTCTCCGCTCAGGCTGCCTGCGAGCGCCGGGTCGGCGGGCATCGCGGGTCCGCGCAGGGCGTCGGTGGCGAGGACGACCGCCTCGTCGCTGCCGGTCGCCAGCACCTGCCGCAGCGCCCGGCCCGCAGCGGCATCGAGCTGATCGAGCCGCGCCCGGTCGTCGGGCCGGATCTCCTGCGCGGCGGCAGGAACGGCAAGCGTGACGGCCAGCGCCAGCGCAAGAAGCCTCGTCATGTTGGACCTTCCCTAGCTTGCCGCGTCAACCGCATGGGCGCGCAGCAGTTCCAGCGGCACGACATCCGTCGCCCGCATATGCGTCGCCGCCAGCACCACCTTGGGGGCAGCGAACTCCTGCGCGGCCTGCAGGAAGCGGCCGGCGCAGACGCACCAGCGATCGCCCGGCTGCAGCCCCGCGAAGCCGTATTCCGGGCGCGGCGTCGAGAGGTCGTTGCCGAGGTATTTCGAGAAGGCGAGGAACTCGGCCGTGGCGACCACGCAGACCGTGTGGCTGCCGCGGTCCTCGGGGCCGGTGTCGCAGCAGCCGTTGCGGTAGAAGCCGGTCAGCGGCCGCGTCGAGCAGGGCTGCAGCGGCTCTCCGAGGACGTTCAGCGAGGGGTGCATGCCGGGTTTCCTTTGCGGCGCCGGACCGGGACTCTGCCCCATCGCCGTATACGACGATCCCGGGATGTTTTGACGAAGAAGAACGGATCAGCGGAAGCGGTCGGTCAGGGATCTCAAGCGCTCGGCCATGCTGGCGGGTTCCGGGGGCGGCTCGGGGACGGGTGGGACGGGGGCAGACCGCGCCGGGGTGGCGGGCTTGCGCGGGGGCGGCGCCACGCGGGCGGCAAGCGCGGTGCCGAAGGCGGCGCCGTCGCCCTGCGCCAGCGCCTCGGCCCCGTCCGAGATGCCGCGCAGCAGGTCGTCCAGCATCGCCTCCTCGGCCTTGGCGAAGTCGGACAGCACGTATCCGCTGACCCGGTCCTTGTGGCCGGGATGGCCGATGCCGATGCGCAGGCGGCGGTAACCCTCGCCGATATGCTGGTGGATGGACCGCAGCCCGTTATGTCCCGCATGGCCTCCGCCGGCCTTCAGACGGCAGGTGCCGGGCGCGAGGTCGAGTTCGTCGTGCAGCACCAGCACCTCGGCGGGGGTGAGCTTGAGATAGCGCATCGCCTCGCCCACGGACTGGCCGGACAGGTTCATGAAGGTCTGCGGCTTCAACGCGGTCACGCGCTGCTCGCCCAGGCGGCCCTCGGCGGCCAGCCCCTGGAACCGCGCCTTCCACGGGGAAAACCCGTGGTCGGCGGCGATCCGGTCCAGCGCCATGAAGCCGATGTTGTGCCGGTTGCCGGCGTATTTCGCGCCGGGGTTGCCCAGTCCCACCATCAACAGCATCGGCATTTCCCGCGCATTCGACCCATCCCTTGCGGTGGACCTCGCCCGTAACTAAGACTCTGTCAAGTTTTCGCCCCTATGACAGACCGGAACTGGACGGTCGGCGGCGAATCGAAATCAGCAAGTGACGGGGCGAGATGCAGGATCCGGCAGAATACTACATGAACACGCTTGTCCCGATGGTCGTCGAACAGACCAGCCGGGGCGAACGGGCCTATGACATCTTTTCTCGGCTGCTGAAGGAACGGATCATCTTCCTGTCGGGGCCGGTGCATGACGGCATGTCCACGCTGGTCTGCGCGCAGCTTCTGTTCCTTGAGGCGGAAAACCCGTCCAAGGACATCTCGATGTATATCAACAGCCCCGGTGGCATCGTGACCTCGGGCCTGTCGATCTATGACACGATGCAGTACATCCGCCCGCGCATCTCGACGCTGGTGATCGGGCAGGCCGCCTCGATGGGCTCTCTGCTGCTGGCGGCGGGGGAAAAGGGATCGCGCTATTCGCTGCCCAACAGCCGGATCATGGTCCACCAGCCCTCGGGCGGGTTCCAGGGCACGGCCTCGGATATCCTGATCCACGCGCAGGAAACCGAAAAGCTCAAGCGGCGGTTGAACGAGATCTATGTCAAGCACACCGGCCGCACGCTGGAGGAGGTCGAGCAGGCGCTGGAACGCGACCGCTTCATGTCCCCCGACGAGGCGAAGGACTGGGGCCTGATCGACGATATCCTCGAGGCACGGGGCAAGGCCGTTCCCGAAACTTGAGCGTCCGCGCGCCCGCTATGGAAAAGCGGGATTGTGACGGGCGACTGCCCTGCATAGATTGGGCGGACGACCACAAGGCGCCCCCGGGCGCACGCCGAACCGCGCGGATGGCCCGATCCGCCCGCGCGGTCCCTGACAGGCAAGGATGACGACCATGGCAAACCAGCCCGGCGGCGACAGCAAGAACACGCTCTACTGCAGCTTCTGCGGCAAGAGCCAGCATGAGGTCCGCAAGCTGATCGCGGGCCCGACCGTGTTCATCTGCGACGAATGCGTCGAGTTGTGCATGGACATCATCCGCGAGGAAACGAAAAGCGCGGGTCTGAAGACCGGCGACGGCGTGCCATCGCCCCGCGAGATCATGGCGGTGCTGGACGACTATGTGATCGGCCAGGAACACGCCAAGCGGGTGCTGTCGGTCGCGGTCCACAACCACTACAAGCGGCTGAACCACAGCGCAAAATCCGACATCGAACTGGCAAAGTCGAACATCCTGCTGATCGGCCCGACCGGCTGCGGCAAGACGCTACTGGCGCAGACGCTGGCGCGCATCCTCGACGTGCCCTTCACCATGGCGGACGCGACCACGCTGACCGAGGCCGGTTATGTCGGCGAGGATGTCGAGAACATCATCCTCAAGCTGCTGCAGGCGTCCGAATACAACGTGGAACGCGCCCAGCGCGGCATCGTCTACATCGACGAGGTCGACAAGATCACCCGCAAGTCCGACAACCCGTCGATCACCCGCGACGTGTCGGGCGAGGGCGTCCAGCAGGCGCTGCTGAAGATCATGGAAGGGACGGTCGCAAGCGTGCCGCCGCAGGGCGGGCGCAAGCATCCGCAGCAGGAATTCCTGCAGGTGGACACGACCAACATCCTGTTCATCTGCGGTGGCGCATTTGCGGGCCTCGACCGGATCATTGCCCAGCGCAACAAGGGCACGGCGATGGGCTTCGGCGCCTCCGTCAAGGAAAACGACGACCGGGGCGTGGGCGAGGTCTTCAAGGACCTGGAGCCCGAGGACCTGCTGAAGTTCGGCCTGATCCCGGAATTCGTCGGCCGCCTGCCGGTGATCGCCACGCTGACCGATCTGGACGAAGAGGCGCTGATCACCATCCTGACCCAGCCCAAGAACGCGCTGGTCAAGCAGTATCAGCGGCTGTTCGATCTGGAAGACGTCAAGCTGACCTTCACCGAGGACGCGCTGAAGGCGATCGCCCGCCGCGCGATCAAGCGCAAGACCGGCGCCCGCGGGTTGCGGTCCATCATGGAGGACATCCTGCTGGACAGTATGTTCGAACTCCCAGGCCTCGACAGCGTGACCGAAGTGGTCGTGAACGAGGAAGCGGTGGACAATCCCGCCGCCCGGCCGCTGCAAATCCATGCGGATTCAAAGGAAAAGCCGGCTGCCGTGGGCTGACGGAACCACCGCTTCGCAATACTGCCCGGCCAGCCTTTCCGGAAGGCTGGCCGCGTTCAGTCAGTGAGACCTTCAAGCCTTGGTCTGAGCGCGTCAGTTCGAAAGCGTCACGTCGGTAGCAGTTCCCCCTGCCGTCCCGGGTGTTGAGCGCTAGGCGGCAACACGGTTGCTGCCGGATGTGTTGCTGCAGGTCTGTCCCGCCATGTGCCGAGCCGTCTGAACCGTAAGGGCGTCAAGGGTGCCGTGATCCATGGTCTGAAAGCAGGGCGTGCAACAGAGTTTTGTTCCTGTGCAGCAGGCTGACCATTCATACGCGGCAGGGTTCATCGATTGTTCTGCCGCAAGTCCCTGCGCCGATCTACCGATCTACCGAATGTTCTCTTGCGTCATTCCATGCGGCAACCGCGTTTCGTCGCAGCAAAACCGCACGGCTTGGCAAGGCTGCATACCCATCGGATAAGTCGTGCTTTCTGACAGGAAGCAGAGTTGTTGAAGACTCGGGGTGGGGGCATCTCCGCTGCGCGACATGGCCTCGGTCCCGGAACTGGTCTGACGCATTTTCCCCGATCCTCCCTTTCCAAGACGCAGCAGGACCAAGGCAACGCCAGAAGCCAGCCATGCAGCGTCGGACCCTTCATCTCCGCTCTGCCGAGACGGAGGACACAGGCAAAGCCTTGGCCGTTCCCGACCGCGCACCACTCGGGCCGGGATGTGCGGGGCTGCGGGCAGGCCGCACAGCCGTGCTCGGAAAGCGCCCGCGCTCAGCCCACGGCGGCCTTGTCCATCGCCACGCGCAGGCCGAGCAACTGCCGGATCTCTGCGGCGACAGACGGGGCAAGGTAAAGGTAATCGGGCGTATAATGCCCGGCGCGGGCCAGCGCCGGCAGGTTGCCGAGGCTCACGATCCCGTCGGATACCGTGCACAGCCCGTCCAGCCTCAGCTCACCCAGCAGCCGGTTCACATGGACCGAGGTCATGCCGGTGATCTCGGCCAGCTCGTTCTGGGACAGGGGAAGATCGTAGCGGTCGATGCCGCACAATCCCCGCGCATAGAGTCGCACGAACATCTCGATCAGGAAATTCGCCACCCGCGCCTTGCCCGCCAGCCGGCCCAAGCGGAAGATCCAGTAGCGATGGATCGATGAGTCGATCAGGGACACCCGCCACAACTTGCGGTAAAGATCCGGCTCGCTCTCGCGCAGGGCGTCGAGCCTGTTGTGGCCGGTCGCGGTGACCTCGACCTCGTTCAGCGTCACCACGTCATGGTCCAGCCAGGATAGCACATAGGCATTGATATCGAAGAAATCGCCGGGAATCTGGATGCCGACGAACTGCCGGCCGCCCTGCCGGTCCGTGCAGTAGCGGCCGACCATTCCGCGCGTGAGATAAAGGCTGCGGTTCAGCGGGATGCCGGCCTTGATCAGCCGCGTCCGGCCCCGGACAGTGACAGGGTCTGATGCAAGGCTATCCATGAGCCGCGCTTCCTCGGGGGAGAACATGTCCGGATAAGAGCGGTTCAACAGCATGGGTTCTTCTTGCCTGTGGATGTTGATCGGCAGGTTGCGGGCCATCGTCGCGAGACGGGAACCACTGGCGTCAACCAATGTTATCACGTTTGGATGATGCCTCCGTGATCCTTTTATGGCCTACTTCAACGCAATGAGTATCTGCAAGTCGATCAGATGCCCCATGGCTCTTGCCGCAACGATGACGCATCTGCCGGAAAAGGCGATTGCCAAGTTGCGATGCTGAGGCATGTTGTGCCGGTGAGAGGCCTTGAAACGCGGCCTTTCAAGCTGTTCCGGACGCAGGTCGGCGGCCGGATCCCGGATCATCAAGTGAAAAACCCTGCCATGTCACCTTCGGGCGGGCCGGCAATCCCGGACGCACGGCCGCCGCGCGGGGCATGTTCGCCGCGCAGAAAAGGATAAGAAAATGCACGACGTTTCCCCCCTGTTGTCCGCGGCTTTCTGTGACGAGCATGGCAGTTCCGCACCCCTGATCTGCTTTTCGCACCTGCGCTGGGATTTCGTGCTGCAGCGGCCGCAGCACCTGATGGGCCGGTTCGCCAGAAAGCAGCGGGTGCTGGTATGGGAGGAGGCGATCCCGACTACCCACCACTTGCCCTATCTGGAATTCCACGCCTTTCCCGGCACCACCGTACAGGCGATCCGCCCGCGCGTGCCCGACCGCTGGAGCCGCGAGGAACAGGAAGCCGCCCTGCCCATGCTGCTGGACCAGATGCTGGCGCTGTCCGGAATCAGGCGGCCGGTGTTGTGGTTCTACACCCCGATGATGTGGCCGATTGCCCGCCATGTCGATGCCGCGGCGGTCGTCTATGACTGCATGGATGAGTTGTCGGCCTTCCGCTTTGCCCCGCCCGAGCTGCGCCAACGCGAGGATGAGCTGATGGCCGCCGCCGACGCCGTCTTCACCGGCGGCTGGTCGATCTGGGAGGCCAAGCGCCACCGCCACGACAACATCCATGCCTTCCCGTCGTCCGTGGACACCGCCCACTTTGCCACCGCCCGCCGCCCGCAGGGGGCAGAGCCGCATGACATGGCCGGCATCCCGCATCCGCGCTTGGGCTATTACGGCGTCATCGACGAACGGCTGGACCTGGGCCTGATCGCCGC
>NZ_JAUNPC010000143.1 GCF_030536915.1 Paracoccus sp. (in: a-proteobacteria) | reverse complement strand
CACGCCGGGGATGACACCGACGAACGTTCGGACCTGCCGGGCTGGCCAGGACGCGCGCGTGCTGCCGGGATTGCCCCAATCGGGCAGCCCCTGCAGCCGGCGGTCGATCGACCTGGGCGAGGTCAGGCTCGACAAGCGGCCCGTGCCGATCAGCCTGCAGCCCTTCTGCTGGTGACGGGTATCCTTGTCGGCGTGGCGGTGTATTTCACCTTGCGGACCCTGTCGCAGCGCCTTTCCCAGCTTCGGCCGGGACGACGGATCGGCCTTCCCCTGTCGATCCTCGGGGCCACGATCGCCATCCGCTTCGGCGCGACCGACCTTGTCCTGCTGACCGGGCCGATTGCCTCGAACTTGGCGATCGCCGCGGAAGCCGTGGGATGGGCGGCTGGTGGCTGGCTGTTCGTTCAGGTCGTGGCGGCCGTGTCGCTGGGACTGAGCCAGCGCTATGTCGTTCCGCTGGGACTCGATGATCCGGCGAACCGCCGCATCAAGACCACCGTCTACGTGACGCGGCGGCTGGCGCTGGTCTTCGTGGCCCTGCTGTGGCTCGGCTACATCATCCACCGGGTGGGCGTGTTCGACCGCTTCGGGCTGTCGGTGCTGGCATCGGCCGGTGTGCTGGGGGTGCTGGGAGCGCTGGTCACCATCGCCGCGCGTCCGCTTCTGGGCAACATGGTGGCGGGCCTGCAGATCGCGCTCACCGATCCCCTCCGGGTCGGCGATGTCGTCGTCTATGACGGCCACTGGGCCACGGTCGAGGACATCGCCTTCGCCCATACCGTCCTGCGGACCTGGCTCGACACCCGCCTGATCGTTCCGCATTCGGATTTCCTGTCCAAGCCCTTCGAGAACTGGTCGAAAGAAGGGGAGGAAGTCCGGCGCATCGTGAAGATCCCCGTCGACTACCGCATCGACGTCGATCAGGTCCCCCGGAAGGTCGAGGAAATCGTCGAGGGCGACCCCGTTCCACCAGCGCCCCGCTGGTGGAGCTGGTGGAGGCGGAGGCGGACGCGGCGGTCATCTGGATATGGATCTCGGGCCCGACGTCCTTCGCCTTGTGGTATCTTCACAACGTGGCACGGGACTTTGACCGGCAGGTCGCAAAGGTCCAGATCCGCATTGCCGTCATGAACGGCTGCACCGCGCTTGGCATCCCTGTCACAGGAACCGTGGGATGCATCCGTCCGGGAAAAGGGAAGCCTCGGCCATCAGTGGCTTTGTGCAATATAGCCCTCTGGGTGACGAAATGGCAGCTACTGCCGCGCTCATGACCTCTGTCACCCGTCATGCGGGTCTGTTCCTGGGCGACCGCTGCGGGATTGCCTTGCCGTTCCGGCGCTCACTGCAGATCAGGCCCTGGATGGACATCGCCAACGAGATCGGGATCACCGGCCACAACATCCGGTGATCAGGACATGCTCCAGTGACCCGGCTATCCATACCGGATCCCGCATGGATGACAGATGCCATCCCTCGGAACTCGCCTTGCGCGGCGGAACCCTGGTTCAATGCGATGGTTGAGGGACAGCCGCCGCCCGAATGGGCGGCCATGACATGTTCCGAGAGGCCTTGCATGACCGACCGTATCTCCCGCCGCGACATGGGGCCTGACGCCCCGGAAAACCTGCCCGAACCGCCGCCCGGCGCCAAGCAGGGAAAGATGGCCGCCGCCGCCCGCGCCAGCGAGGCCGCGATGGGCAAGCCGCTCGACCTGCCACTCGGCAGCGGCGGCGAGACGCAGCAGCGGGGCGGCAGCGGCATCCTGACCACCGACCATGGCGTGCCGGTCAGCGACAACCAGAACAGCCTGAAGGCCGGTCCGCGCGGGCCGGTGCTGCTGGAGGACTTCGTCCTGCGCGAGAAGATCTTCCACTTCGACCATGAACGCATCCCGGAACGGATCGTCCATGCCCGCGGCTCGGGCGCGCATGGCACCTTCACCGTGACCCGCGCCATCCCTGAACTGACCCGCGCCGCCCTGTTCCAGAAGGAAGGCAACAGTTGCGACACCTTCACCCGCTTCTCGACGGTCGCGGGCTCGAAAGGGTCCAAGGACACGCCGCGCGACGTGCGGGGCTTCGCCACCAAGTTCTACACCGAGGAAGGCAACTGGGACTTGGTCGCCAACAACTTCGCCCCCTTCTTCGTGCAGGACGCGCTGAAGTTCCCCGATCTCGTCCATGCCGTGAAGCCCGAGGCGGACCGGATGTTCCCGCAGGCGGCCTCGGCGCATGACACCTTCTGGGATTTCGTCTCGCTGATGCCCGAGACGATGCACACGGTCCTGTGGCTGATGTCGGACCGCGCCCTGCCCCGCAGCTTCCGCATGATGGAGGGCTTCGGCGTCCACACCTTCCGCATGGTCAATGCCGAGGGCAAGGCGAGCTTCGTCAAGTTCCACTGGAAGCCGCGGCTGGGGCTGCAGTCGCTGCTGTGGGACGAGGCGGTGAAGATCTCGGGCGCCGATCCCGACTTCAACCGCCGCGACCTGTGGGAGGCGATCGACCGCGGCGACTTCCCCGAATACGACCTCGGGATCCAGGTCTTCGACGCGGATTTCGCCGAGGCGCAGTTCTACGACGTGCTGGACGCCACCAAGATCATCCCCGAGGAGGACGTGCCGGTCCAGATCATCGGCACGCTGCAGCTGAATCGCAACCCCGACAACTTCTTCGCCGAGACCGAGCAGGTCGCCTTCATGCCCCAGAACGTGCCGCCGGGGATCGACTTCACCGACGACCCGCTGCTGCAGGGGCGGCTGTTTTCCTATCTCGACACGCAGAAGTCGCGGCTGGGGACGGCCAATTTCTTCCAGATCCCGATCAACGCCCCGCGCTGCCCCTTCGCCAACATGCAGCGCGACGGCATGATGCAGACGCTGGTCCACAAGGGCCGTGCCAATTACGAGCCGAACAGCCTCGACCGCGCGGGCGAGGATCCCGGCCCGCGCCCCTCGGACCAGGGCTTCCAGACGATCCGCCGCATGGACCAAGCCGAGGACGCGAACCAGAAGCTGCGGGTCCGGGCCGATAGCTTCCGCGATCATTTCAGCCACGCCCGGCTGTTCTATCGCAGCCAGAAGCCGGTGGAACAGGACCACATCGCCAGCGCCTTCACCTTCGAGCTGTCCAAGGTGGACCTGCCCCATGTCCGGCTGGCCGTGCTGGCGCAGGTGCGGAACGTGGACGAGACGCTGGCCCAGCGGGTCGCCAAGGGCCTTGCGCTCGACCTGCCGCCGCGGGCCGAGCCGGCCAGCGAGCCGGTGGACATGCCCGCATCCGACGCGCTGTCGATCCTGAAGAACGCGCCCGGGACGCTCAAGGGTCGCAAGGTCGGCATCCTCATGGACGACGACAGCGACCCCGCTGAGGTCACGGCGCTGGCTGCGGCCATCGGGACGGCGGGCGGGGTCGCCATGACCATCGCCCCGCGCCGGGGCCTGGGCGACGGGCAGCTGGACGGCACGCCCTCGGTCGTGGTGGACGCCATCGCGCTGGTGCTGACCGAGGCGGCGGCGCAGAAGCTCTGCCAGCACAAGCCCGCCATCGACTTCGTGTCCGACGCCTTCGCCCATTGCAAGGCCATCGGCCACGGCCCCGGTGCGCAGGCGCTGCTGGACAAGGCCGGGGTGGTCGCGGATGCGGGGGTGGTTCCGCTGGACGCGCTGCCCGCGGCGGCGGTGCGGCGCTATCACGACCGCGAGGCGCTGATCTGGGCCGCCCATCCCTGACAGCGGCAAAAAGGTGAAGCATCTGTCGGGACCGGGACAACGATCAGCAGATCAATCCGGGCCGCATGCAGCTTGTCGAGGAACTCGCCGAGCCTGCGGTTCGAATGCCGGATTGTGTTGACCTGCGGCACCCTTGCCCGATCTTCGGCAGGAGCTTCCCCTCCCACGCATAACCAATGAGGCTGCCACGGCTCTGTTGCGCAAATCGACTGATGGGGGCACGTCGCCTTTCCCCGGACGGAGC
>NZ_JAUNPC010000142.1 GCF_030536915.1 Paracoccus sp. (in: a-proteobacteria) | reverse complement strand
CGTCCTGTCCGTCATCCCCTATCGCGACGAGGAGGAGGCGGTGCGCATCGCCAACGACACGGTCTACGGCCTGGCCGCCCATGTCCAGTCGCAGGACATCGCCCATGCGCGCGCGGTCGCGGCCCGGCTGCGGGCGGGGCAGGTCAGCCTGAACTATCCCGACTGGGACACCTTCGCCCCCTTCGGCGGCTACAAGCAGTCGGGCAACGGCCGCGAATACGCCGACTGGGGCATCCACGACTTCCTCGAACTCAAGGGGATCGTGGGCTTCGGCGACTGAGCCGAGGCGCCCGCGCGGGCGCCTCCTGTCCTTCATCGCCAGGGCCGCCCGCACGGCGGTTCCGGCACAGCCGAGGTCACGCAATGTCATCCGCCTTGTTCCCCCATCTGTTCCAGCCGCTGCAAATCCGGGGCGCGGTGCTGAAGAACCGCATCATGTCCACCGGGCACGACACCTGCCTGCCGCGGGACGGCCGCGTGAACGACGCCTATGTCGCCTATCAGGAGGCGCGGGCCGCAGGCGGGGCGGGGCTGATCGTGACCCAGGTGGCGGGGGTGCATGAAACGGCGCGCTACACCTCGCACCTGCTGATGGCGGACACGGACGACTGCATCCCCGGCTATCGGCGTCTGGCCGAAGCCTGCCACCGCCACGGCGCGGTCGTGGTCTCGCAGCTGTTCCATCCGGGGCGCGAGATCGTCGAAAGCCCCTCGGGGATGCTGCCGGTGGCCTGGTCGGCCTCGGCCACCCCGAACGAGCGCTTCCGCGTCGTGCCGCGCCCCATGAGCCGCGGGATGATCGCCGAGGTCGTGCAGGGCTATGCCGGGGCCGCGCGGCGGATGCGCGAGGCCGGGCTGGACGGGGTCGAGTTCGTGGGTTCGCACGGCTACCTGCCCGCGCAGTTCCTCGACCCGCGCGTGAACCGGCGCACGGACGACTATGGCGGCAGTCCCGAAAACCGCCTGCGCTTCCTGCGCGAGGCGCTGGCGGCCATGCGCGCGGCCACCGACGGGGATTTCGTCATCGGGATGCGCCTGTCGGCGTCGGACCGCGACGAGAACGGCCTGACCCATGCCGAGACCCTGCAGGCGGCGCAGGGGCTGGGAAACCTGATCGACTACCTGTCGGTGACGGTGGGCACCTCGGCCACGCTGGCGGGGGCGGTGCATATCACGGCGCCGATGGCCTGGCCCGCCGCCTATGCCGCCCCCGAGGCCCGCCCCTACAGGCAGGCGCTGTCGGTCCCCGTCTTCGCCGTCGGGCGCATCAACCAGCCGCAGGAGGCCGAGGCGGTGATCGCGCGCGGCGAGGCCGACGTCTGCGGCATGACGCGGGCGCTGATCTGCGACCCGCTGATGCCCGCCAAGGCCCGGGGTGGGCGGCTCGACGACATCCGCGCCTGCATCGGCTGCAACCAGGCCTGCATCCACCATTTCCACAAGGGGCTGCCGGTGTCCTGCATCCAGTTCCCCGAATCCGGGCGCGAGCTTGCCTTCGGCCACCACCCCCCGGCGCCCGCGCCCCGCCGCGTCATGGTCGTGGGCGGCGGCCCGGCCGGGCTGAAGGCCGCGGCGGTGGCGGCGGCGCGCGGCCACGAGGTGACGCTGTTCGAGGCCGGGCCGCAGCTCGGCGGGCAGGTCCTGCTGGCGCAGCGCCTGCCCGGCCGGGCCGAGTTCGGCGGGCTTGCCACCAACCTTGCGCGCGAGGCCGAGCTGGCGGGCGTGACCTTCCGCCGCGGCACCCGCGTCGATGCCGCCCTGATCCGGGACCTCGCGCCCGACGCGGTGATCCTGGCGACCGGGGCGCGGCCCCATGTGCCCCAACTGGAAGGCGACGGCGCGATGCAGGTCCTGACCGCCTGGCAGGTGCTGACGGGCGAGGCCCGCGCGGGCGGGCGGGTGGTCGTCTTCGACTGGCGCGCCGACTGGATCGGGCCGGGCCTCGCCCTGATGCTGGCCCGCGCGGGCAGCCGGGTGGATCTGGCCGTGGCGGGCGTCCACATGGGCGAGAACGTCCCCCTTTACGTCCGCGACGGGATGGCGGGCGAATTGCACCGCCAGGACATTCCCGTCACCCCCTATGCCCGGCCCTTCGGCACCGATGGCGACACCGTCTTCATGCAGCACATCATGTCCGGCCAGCCGATCCTGTTCGAGGGCGTGGACACGCTGGTCCTCAGCGCGGGGCACCTGCCGGTGGACGACCTCGCCCCCGGGATCCGGGCGCTTGGCATCGAATGCCACGCGGTCGGCGACTGCCTGGCCCCCCGCACCGCCGAGGAGGCGGTCCATGACGGCATGATCGCCGGCCGCAGCGTCTGACGGCCTGCGGCGCTTGGCCGAACGCCGCCTTTGCCGTTGCGTGTGGCGATGCGCCGCCGGTCCTTCAGGCGACCGAAGATGATCTTGATCCTGTTGCGGCGCCGGGATCGGCGCTTGTCATGCCTGATGGGTTTGGCGCGTGACTTCCGGCCCGGGATGCAGGCACGCATCCCTTTGTCCTTCAAGGCTTCCCGGAGCCATCCGGCGTCGCAGCCCCTGTCAGCCGGCAGCCATCCCGCCGCGGGAAGGCCGCCCAGAAGGGCCGCCGCGCCGGTGTGGCCGCTGACCTGACCCGCGGTCATGAAGAACCGGATCGGACGGCCCTGGGCGTCGGTGATGGCATGAAGTCTGGTGTTCAGGCCGCCTTCCGTCCGGCCGATCAGGCATCCACGCCCCCTTTTTCACCCGCAGGCCGGAGGCCGTGGGATGTGTCTTCAGGTCAGCCGCGCCGGTCATGATGGTCTTTGGCCGCTCCTGCGCGGCGGAAAACCCCTCCACCATCCGGGCGAAGACCCCCATGTCGCCCCACCGCTTCCAGCGGTTGCACAGGGTCTTTGCCGGGCCATACTCCTTGGGGGCGTCCCGCCACCGCAACCCGTTGCGATTGACGAAGATGATCCCGCTCAAGACCCGCCGGTCATCGACACGAGGGCGGCGTCCGCAGGCTCATCTCCTCGGAAGGAAAGGCTGCACACGCGCCATCTGCTCGTCTGCAGCCGGAACAGGTCGCTCATGTGCCAGGTCTCCCCGCCGGCTCAGCATCACGCACATGAGATGAAATCAATGGGGCCTGACCCTGCAAAATGCTGGCTGTGGTCTGCGCGGTTCCGACAACCGCAGGCTTTTTCTCGCCCCGACCGATTCCGGCCTGGTGGGGCCTCGCCGGCGCATCTGCGCGTGCCGCACCCATGGCATCCCGGGATCAAGTCCCGCAAAACCGGACGGCAGGGAACGCGGGATTTCCCAAGGGCAATCGCGATTTCAGGAGTGATTGCCCCAAAGGTTCCCTGCCCGATGCTCCTGCACACAGAGCAGGCCTGGCGCCCTGACTTTGCTGAACGCAAGCTCATGATGGTGATGATCCGACGCCCGAGGCTGTGCCAGGAGAAGACAGGAAGGTTCACACAGCGAGGCTTCGCAGAGGCACCGTCAGCGTCACCCGCAGGCCAGGGGCTGCCCAGTCGGTGGTCAGGGTGCCGCTCAGGCTCTCGATGCCGCTCGACACCATTGTCGTGCCAAAGCCGGTCTCGACCGGAGGACCTGCCATGGGCGGGCCACCCTGTTCTTCCCACGTGATTTCGAAACTCTCCCCGCCCGCCCGGCAGTCCACATGCACCTGGCCCTCGGCATTTGAGAGAGCGCCGTATTTGATGGCATTTGTCGCCTGCTCGTGGAGGATCAGGGCCAGTGTCGTTGCGGCGGACTGCCCCAGCGGCCGGTCGTCACCCGTGATCCGGATCCGGCTGCCATCCTCGTCGTAGGGACGCAGCAGCACTTCCAGCAGGCCCTTCAGGGTACTTTCGCGCGTCTTCTCGGCCGAGAAGCTGCCGGGAAGAACATAGTCGTGCGCTCGTGCAAGCGCACTGATGCGCTTCCGGAACGCCGGCGTTGTTGCACAACGTCGTGGCTGGGACTCGCGTAGGGGTGCCGGCCGCTTAT